>JAISCC010000044.1 GCA_031265845.1 Treponema sp. | reverse complement strand
ACAGGTGAAGTTGGAATATTTATAGGAAATAAAAACTATTGGAATAAAGGGTATGGGGCGGAAGCTTTAACATTATTGGTGGATTATGGATTCAAGGCATTAAATTTATATAATATTGGATTGAGAGTATATTCATTCAATGAAAGGGCAATAAAGGCATATGAAAAGGTCGGCTTTCAAAAAACTGGAAAAATACGGAAAGCATTATTAAGAAACAGCGAAAGGCATGATATAATATATATGGATATATTGTGTAATGAATTTTATAAAAACAATAAAATAATAAAGGAAATAGAAAAGAATGAAAGATAGAAATGGGGTACGGGCAAACTGCACATGACAGGTCTGTATATGCTTCGCCGCCAGTAGGCGGCTCGGGCTACGAAAAACCGCAGTCGGGCTAACGCCCTTTGTACGATTTTTCTCCGCCACATTTTTTTGCGCCCGTAAAAATGCTTCGCATTTTTCCTTATCGGGCGCAAAAAAACGTCATAAACAGCCGAAACGTTATGCGAAATTGCACCTTGACATTATCGGAAAAATATAATAATATTCATTTATTGAAAGGAGAATATATTTATGGAAAACAAGTTCAGGCTGGAGAAGCATCTTTGGCAAATAGTGTATTCACACACAATAGCATATTGTTTTGCTGGTTTTGTTGGGCTTTTTGTGTATTAATGAATTGTTTGCTAGGGGTATTATATCATCATTTATGCGTTCTGCTGATGATCCTATTGTGGCATTAGGGCCTTTTTTGCAAATATTTCGTGGGCTTATTATCGCATTTGTAATATTGCCAATACGGAAAGTGTTTTTTGAAGAAAAATATGGTTTGTTTAAACTTGGATTAATTATTATTGGCTTTTCTCTATTATCAACTATTGGTCCAGTAATAGGTTCATTTGAAGGATTTATTTATACGACAGTACCATTTATATATCATACTTGGGGTTATCCCGAATCAGTAATTTATGTGTTATTGTTTATTGGAATATTAAAGCTGTCAATGAAATATGGACATAAGAAAATATTCACAATACTGTCAATAATGATGATGGTAATGATATGTTTAATTGGAATATTAGGATATATGGCAGGGAAGGGATATATATAAATAAAAGCAAGGTGCAACTTCGCATGACAGGTCTGTATATGCTTCGCCGCCAGTAGGCGGCTCGGGGTTCCGTTTCGCTAGGTCGGCGGCGCCTCCCACGCTCCACTGCACCCACATTTTGCCAGCCCTGGTCTTGCTACGCAAGCCCTTATTCGGGCGGCCAAAACGTCGCAAACAGCCGGAACGTTAGGTGAAATGCCAACCCAATTTTTTAAAAAATTATTGACAAAATATAAAGTTTTGATTTAGAAGCTTACAAATCATTTTATGGAGGACTTTATGAAAAGTTTTTGTGGGTTATTGCCAGTGTTGTGTTTCGGTTTTATGGGGCGTACAACTGTTATCCCTGTAACATCAAATATCAATGATTTTGTTATGATGGGTCTAAAAACCAACAAACAAGATTCTGTGGCTTTTGAGGTTGTCTCAAACATTCATGATGGTGAAATTACTGTTGCTGGAAAAGATGGGGTAGGAACAACTGGTAAAGTTACAGTTACCGAGGGGTCTGTTTTGCAAAGAATGGTAAATGAATATATGACCGCCAAATTTACCAAAATGTCGGAAAATGGAGACGTTAAAGTAAAAATTACTTTAAAGGATTTTAGTCTTCAAGACTATAATACGCAAAGCGCAGGTATGCAAGTATTAGGATCCCTTGCAGGCGGTTCGGCATCTTATAGGCAACCTCGCATTATTACCGCAAGAATTATCGCAGTTCTTGAAATTAACCGCGATGGACAAGAAGAAACAAAAAACCTTGTAACATCTGCTGAAGAAAATTATGTGGGGCAATTTACTTCTGAAATTTCCAACAAGGCAGTTGCGGATTGTATCAATAGCGCAAATAATAAAGTATTGATGCAAATGAATGCCTTCTTTGAGGAAATAGGTATGTAAAAATAGTGTATGTGTGGTTTGGCGCTTCGCTTAACAGGTAACACAGAGGCGCCTGGCGCCAACGGGTAAACGCACGGGTGTCTGACACCAAGCGGAAAAGGACACGAGAAAGTAATGCCGCCGGGCGCCTTTAGTAAACGCCCCTATTCCTGGCAACGCAAAAAGTGTCTGACACCAGACAGGGTCATGCGCACAGACCTTCGGTCTGACACGACGGCCCCGTTATTTTTTCCCAAAACTCGATGGGAAAGCAAAGGCGTATGGCGCGGAATTTGACCTGTGGCGAACCGGGTCGGTGGGATGCTGTGGCTTCTTCCGTCATTCCACGATGGAAAAAACCGCAGGTTGTGGTTTCGGCGATTATTCCATAAGAGCGATTGATGCGGAAAGCGTTCCGTGAAAACAGCCGTTGGCTGCGGGAACCGCCGCGAAAACATGACCGTATACGGCAGGGGTCGTATACAGGACATTATGCGCCATTTTCCTGAAACTTTTCAGGAAAATGGTATAAAAATATAGAAAAGCAATCCAGAGCGAGCGTGTTCCTTAAATCCTCCTTTGCTAACCGTGCCTAGTATTTTTGTATAGATGTTTTGAGCGTTTCCCATACAAAACTTGATCCGCAAATAGCAAGGAATGTAATCACGAGCATGCTGGCGGCATCCGGAGTAAACCGCGTATACCTTCATTTCTCCGCTTGCTTCCACGCCTCAATCTTTTGCCTTCACCTGACCGCCAAGTGAATTCAGGTGAAATCTGTCCGCTCTTCATGGAATAATCCCGAAATCCAAACCGCAATACGCTCCGTTCATGAGGTTTGTGGTTCGTTCTCAGAAAAGCGTCTTGAGATGAGCGCGTTAAACGCCAAGCGTTGAAATTGTGGGGCGCGTTTAGAGCAAGCTCCGGGGTATTAAACCAAAAGAGCGGCGTTCTAATAAATATCTATTGACCATCTATCATCAATTCACTAAAATACGATACTCAAGAGCGTTTATGAAGAAAATGAAAAAAAGGAGCGTGTAATGCGTAAAAATGAACGCCGACGGCTGAAGCCCGGACTTCCGCCTATTTATTTTTGTAAAAAATGCGTCATTTCGCTTATTCTGCCGCTTGTCGCGAGCGTTTCTCTTTCAGCGCAGACACCCAATAGCGTTCAAGACGCGATACGCATTGATTCCAAAGATTTTCCCCAGTGGGCGAAAGATGTGAGGCGATTTGACATCATAGCGTTTGGCGCGTTTCCTTTCGCCTTTTTCACCGCATCCTTTATTACAGACAGCATCCGCTGGACGCAGTTCAGTGGCGATATGAGATACGCCCCCTGGCCGCTCAAGGGCGCGGGCGCGTACGATCCAACGACCCAAGAGAAAATGCAGATCATCGGCATAGCCGCCGGCATTTCTCTGTTTGTGGCTCTGGCGGATTTTGTTGTCATTCAGATAAAGCGTCATAGCGCGAAACAAAAAAGCGTCCGTACTCAGGACAATCAGCCGGTTATTATAAGGCAGCCTTTGCGCGCAAACCCTACAGCCCAAGACGAAGCGAATGGGGAAGAGTGATGCCGTCTTTTTCCTGCATTGCGGAAGATGTTTTGCCGGAAATGAGGCTCGACCGGTTTGTGGCTGAAAAGCTCAAGCTGATTACCCGCTCCCAGGTAAAGACTCGCCGCCTTATCGCCTGCGTCAATGGAAAGCCGGTGAAAATCTCCCGCATTGTACAAAACGGCGACCGTCTTGAACTCTCATGGGATGAAGCGGCGCCATCCGGCTTGACGCCTGAAGATATACCGCTGGAAACGCTTTACGAGGACAGCAGGGTCATTGTCATCAACAAACAGCAGGGTCTCGTGGTGCATCCGGGCGCCGGCAACGCCTGCGGCACCGTAGCCAACGCCCTGCTCTATCGCCGGCTTTTATCCGGCGGACTGCAAGTCGGCGCCGCTTTCCGTCCCGGCATCGTCCATCGGCTTGACAAGGACACGTCCGGCGTGCTTATAGCCGCATACGATGACGATGCCCTCACCTTTCTGGCGGATCAATTCAAAAACAGAAAGACGCGGAAAATATACGCGGCTATGGTTCAAGGCATACCAAAAGCCGCTTCCGGTGTCATTGAGGGAAACATAGTGAGGGACAGCCATAACCGCAAACGGTTCTCAGTGTCCCACGACAAGGGGAAAACCGCGCTCACCTGCTACAAAGTCATCCGTTCATGGGAAAAACCGCCAAAGGCGGCGCCGTATGCGGCAGGCGGCGATTACGGAAAACCTTGCGCCCTTCTCCTGCTCAAGCCGAGAACCGGACGCACCCATCAACTGCGAGTGCATCTGCGGCATATTGGACACCCGATCCTCGGCGATCCCATATATGGCGATCCGGATCCGCGCATGAGCCTTATGCTTCACGCAAAAAGCCTTTCCCTCATCTTGCCCGGCGAAACCGAAATGAAAACCTTCAAAACCCCTCTGCCAAATCGATTTTTTAAACTTTTAAAAACACTTGGCGTTTAGCGCGCGCCTCAAGAGACATTTCTCACAAAATCTTTTCAATAAAAATTCTTCCCCGTTTAATCCCTTGGGATTTAATTCCCTGCGTTTATGGCGGTTAAATTTTTATTCAAGATAAGAGAGGCTGGAGGGATGAGTGAATTTATACACAAATCACACAATGTTTCGGTATTATTGTATCGCATACTTTGCCTTGCGAGGTACAAAAGGCGGTGATAAATGCCTTGATATACGAGCTATAGGCGCCGCCGCTTATAGCAGAACCATACGCTATATTCCCTTCCGCAAATCTTACCAGGCTCTCACTTTTATATCTTCCGCTGCCGCCATTTTTACATATTTCGGATTCCCCTCTTCTTTTATTGAGGCCGCTGCCAGCGCCTGCGTCTTTTTCGTCCTCCCGCCCTTCTTTTCACCGCTCTTCGGGACTCCAAAGTGCGCTTCGTCCAGTCCACAAGCCCGGCAAGCTTAGCCGCAAGCGACTGGGTATTGAAGACTTCTCCCTGAAATCTTTGCGTATGCGGAGGAACAAATCCCCCCAGGTTTACGCCCCAAAGGGCGGAGAATTAAACCCCATAGCGATAAATAAAAATATAACTATTCAGCCGGAGAAATGGGAAAACCGCTTGAATTTCATCAGGACAGGTAAAAACATCTGAAATCTGACCAGCACTCCCGACCGATTCCCAACCTGGCATAAACTGACCTTCTACGCTACACCAAACAAGGGATGGGAAACGACATAAATATACAGGAAACTACAGAAAACGCCCGGAAACAAATAGCAAACGAGCCGAACCTCTCACCGGCCCTGAAAGCAACCGTTGACATGCTCATCAATCTCTGTCTACTCCTTGCCGAAAAATGGCTTGTGAAAACCTCATCAAACAGCAGCGTCCCACCGGCGGCAGACCCGAACCGGGAAAAACATCCATGTCCCACTGGGTAATATATAACAAGCTTTCGCATTCTGACTATATTCCTCATTTATTGGATATATTACTCAAACGCATAATTAATTTTTTTGACGCTTTTGTACAATATCCTTCAGCTATTTCATAACCAAAATCTTTGCATATAGTATAGTTTTTAATGATGTTACAGAACGCATGCCTATCCATCAAATAATATTTTTATTCATAATTAAATATGAGCGGCTTAACATGTTTTGTCAAGCCAGTTTTCACTAAATGTTCAAATTTTTCAGAAACTATTTCGCCAGCCTGCTATATAGCCGCCGATACGCGGACGGCGCCGACGCCGCAGCTCGCTCATGGCGGCTATTCACTAATCTTTCGCAATGCGCTATACTGGCTATCAAGGCAAATCTAATTGGAAATCAACAACACAATAGCTGAACAGTGGAAAGGGCGGGAATTGTGGCGTCTCCTTTTTCCTCTGATAGTGGAGCAAATTCTCACGGTTACTATCGGTATGGCGGATACGGTCATGGTGGCGAGCGTCGGGGAACACGCGGTGTCGGGCGTGTCTCTAGTGGATTCCATCAACATGTTGCTGGTCATTGCGTTTGGCGCGCTTGCAACAGGCGGCAGCGTGGTAGTCAGCCAATATATCGGCAGGCGGAACACGCAGAAAGCGCGCGTCGCCGCCCGCCAGTTGATGTACACAACAGCGGCCGTGTCATTGGCGATCATGCTTCTGACTTTGGCGTTATGCGTTCCCATACTGCGCCTTGTGTACGGACGCATTGAAACGGATGTCATGGAAGCCGCGAAAACGTATTTTATTTTGAGCGCGATAAGTTATCCGTTTCTTGCGATTTACAACGCGACGGCTTCCCTGTACCGGAGCATGGGAAACAGCCGAATTTCCATGCTGATTTCCCTGCTCGTCAACATCCTCAATATAACCGGCAACGCGCTCTTGATTTTCGGCTTTCATCTGGGCGTACTCGGCGCAGGGTTGGCTACGATGGCGAGCCGCGCAACCGCCGCTGTTGTTCTAATGGCGATGCTTGTATCGGACAAGTACAGTCCCATTTCCTTGGCGGGTTTATTCAACGTCCGGCTTAACGGCGGCGTCATCCGCAGCATTTTGAAGGTTGGCGTCCCAAGCGGCGTGGAAAGCTCCATGTTTCAAATCGGGAAGATACTCGTGTCCCGTATTTTCACTACATTCGGCACTGCGGCTATCGCCGCCAACGCGATCAGCAACTCCATCAACTCCTTTACGTCCATGCCTGGATCCGCTATCGGCATAGGCATGATGACTATTGTGGGACAATGTGTGGGCGCGAAAGATTTCAGCAGCGCCCAGCGCTACACGAGGAGACTGATGAGGATCGCCCACTACATGGCGCTGGCGTTGAGCGCCGCAGTCGTCATTTTGATGAATCCTCTCCTGAATATATTCAATCTCAGCGATGAAGCGAAGGAACTGGCGAAAGTGTTGCTATGGACAAGTTGCGTCATGTCGCCCATATCCTGGCCTCTGAGCTTCACCTTGCCGAACGCCTTGCGCGCGGCCGGAGACGCCCGCTTTGTCATGATCATCGCGGCAATATCTATGTGGGCTGTCCGCGTCAGCGCCGCGTATCTCCTCGCCTATCCGCTGGGAATGGGTCCGTCCGGCGTGTGGATAGCCATGACGGCGGACTGGTGCGTACGCGGCGCATTTTACGCATGGCGGTGGCGGCGTGGACGCTGGGAGAACAAAAATGCGCTTATCGAAGGATGATTTACGGGCAAATTTGAGCAAGTCCGCTTGCAAATCCGCTTGCAAATTTCTCTTATGGCGGCTCAAAACAGATTTTTTCATTAGACGCTTGTTAGAAACGCATAAAGCTGTTATATTTTATAATATGCCGATTATAAAAAAGAATTGGCTCACTATTCTATATGTACGAGGTTTGCCATGAAACTATACACCCGGGGTCAGGTGATCTTTTTTTCTATTATTAGCGCGTTTATCGTGATTATGTTTGCGTGTGCGGTAGGCTTCGGATATTTGCGTCTTCCCGCAAAAAGCGCGGATGTTGCGGCGGAAACAGCAAAAACTACCGGAGTGGAAGAACCATCGTCCGGGTTTGGATGGGACGCCCAGTCGGATCCCCTGCCAGCTGTCACGCCCTTGAACACGGTGATTCAACCCTACACCGAAGACGAGCGGGAAAATATTACGGTGTACGAACAGCTTAACAGCGCGGTGGTGAACATCACTACAGAAACCGTGGCGATCAACTGGTTCTTGGAGGCGGTTCCCCAAGACGGCGGCTCCGGTTCCGGTTCCATCATCGATCCAAGGGGCTATGTTCTCACCAACAACCATGTGATAGAAAAAGCCAACAAAGTGTTCATCAACCTTGCGGACGGCAGCCAGTATGAAGGGAGCGTCATCGGCGTTGATCCGGAAAACGACATCGCGGCGCTTAAGTTTACGCCGCCGAAAGGCGTGGAATTGGCTGCCATTCCATTCGGCGATTCAGGCAACCTCAAAGTCGGACAGAAAGTGCTTGCCATAGGCAATCCGTTTGCGCTGGAACGCACCTTGACCGTCGGCATCGTATCGGGTTTGGGGCGCCCCATTAAAACATCCAACCAGCGCATCATTCGGGATATGATACAGACGGACGCCTCCATCAATCCAGGCAATTCGGGAGGACCTCTGCTTGATACGCATGGACGCATGATCGGCATCAACACCATGATCTACTCGCCCTCTGGCGGCTCTGTGGGCATCGGCTTCGCCATACCCGTGAATACGGCGAAACGGGTTGTTTCTGAACTCATCCAATATGGAAGAGTCCGCCGCGGCTGGATCGATGTCTCCGTTGTACAACTTTTCCCCAGCCTTGTCAAATACGCCCAGTTGCCAGTGTCTACGGGTTTGCTTGTTTCCCGCACCAGACAAGGCGGTCTTGCCGAAAAAGCCGGCATACGCGCTGGAACAGAACCGGTACGCTACGGCTCAAGCATTCTGTACCTGGGAGGCGACATCATCACCAGGGTGGACGGCGTTAAGATCGAAACGCTTGCGGATCTGTATTCGTCCCTTGAAGACAACAAGCCGGGCGAAAGAGTATCGGTGGAAATCCTTCGCGGCAACAAGTCCATCAAACTGGACGTGCAGCTTGTGGATAGGGAAGAAGTCCTGAATCATCAGTAAGGGAGTGTACGCCCGCTTCGACGCGCTCCGCCCCGCCGGAGGCGAGGTCGCGTCCTATCGCAGGGTTTCGCCGCGCCCTAACGCGCCGATCTCCCGCTTCCCCCGCCTCTTCACCACTGCTTTGGCTCAAAGCCCTCCGGCTGGGGGACAAGACGAACCGTTTCGCCGCTCAGCTCAAGCACATAAAACCCGCTTTCGCAGGCGTACCGCTGCACATCGGGATCGACGACTCCACCCGCCATCGCCCCAAACAGCCTCTTGCCCGCCGCTTCCGCCGGCGGATGCTTCCGTATAAGCTCCATCCGTTTCAGATGGTCGCTCACATCTTCTTTTTTATTGAGCTCCCGCTTGACCTCAACCGCCATCGCCACGCCGGTGTTGGAAAGCAGGATGTCTATGTCCGTCAGGACGCGGCTTTTTTCATCGAACACCGGCATCCGCTGGTACGCCCGTTTAAGGTTATACTCTGGAAACTTCTCCCACAGGCGGGCGGCGATCAGGGTCTCTATCAACTCCCCCAGGGACCGGTTCAAACCGCCGACGTTTTGACTCACCCGCTCAACCGTTTTCCTTAAGTTTTCAGTCTCTCTGGCGTTCTTGTCTAACTGCCGGTCCGTTTCTTTCATCTGTCGGTCCGTTTCTTTCATCTGCCGGTCTGTTTCCGCCTGCCGTAAAGCGGTTTCCTTGACTATACGGTCCGTTTCCTTCAACATGGCCCAAATTTCGTCAGCCGCAGCTTTCCACTCCGGCAACAGTTGTGTCGTCTCCATAATGACCTCCGCCTTAACCATACGGCATTCCCTGCTTTTTGTAAAGAGCGCACTCTTTTGACATGGATGACGCCCGCCGCCATGCCCTATCGGGGATGGTTCATGGAACATTCGGGATTGGCTGTCCGCTTTTCTTTCACAAGATCGCTGCGCCTGACGACAATAGCAACCGGAAATCCATTGGAAATTTGCTGGAAATCTGCCGTCATCATGCCGCCGCCTTGCGAAAAGGAGATGGCGACGCCGGGAAATTCGTCGAAACGCCGGCGTATTTCGGGTTTAATGCCATCCGCGCTGTCAACGCGATCTTCATATTTTACACGCCCTCCGCTTCGGCGACAGGGGAGCCATCCGCTTGCGTTTGGCTCGGTTCCTATATCCAGCATCATGGTTCATTACTATGAACAGGCGCCCTGGCGGAGATTGCTTTCGCGTGAAAATTCGCATGAAAGGCATTGACATAACACATTCTTTGCTATATATTTTCTTTTAAACAGTATATATATTCAAAAGGAGGGTTAATAAAGCATGAACAAACCATATTACGCGCCGCATCCGTCGAGCCGCGACAGCGGCATAGCTGGCGGTACCCCCCCCCCCCCCCGCATTTTGCGTAGATTTAGCCGCAAGCGCATATAGACCTCTTAAAGACAATTTTACCCCGGCGTCACCGGCAGTGATACTGGCGGGATCGCCGCTATATTCAGACGAATCCGCAACAAAGGCTATCGCTCTGCGGGGATTATTTTCACCTCATAACAAAGCTGACTTTGGTTTGAAGTCTGCGGACTCCGGCTTGAAAGCCGTGGCTTTTGACTCAGAAGCCACGGCGTTTGACTTGAAAGCCGTAGCGTTTGACCTGAAATCCACGGATTCTGACCTGAAAGCTGCGGCTTCTGACTTAGAAGCCACGGCATTTGACTCAAAAGCCACAGCTTCTGACTTGAAAGCCACAGCTTCTGACTCAAAAGCCACGGCGTTTGGCCTGAAAGCCGCGCCGCATATCTATAGAAATACACACGCGATTATACCGTGCGGGCGATTTGCACCCCGCACGGAAAAAAATATCCTGCGGACGCTTCGCGTCTCGCAAGGGAAAAAAACAGGAGGAAAATGACAATGAGCAATGATTGGCTGCCAACTGCCCGCACACTGATTATAGCGATGTGCCGCAACTGGATTGCGTACATGACTGAGAGCGTGCGCGTGGACTGGGGAGTGCCGGCGGATCAGTTCGCGGCGCTGGGAACCCTTTTTGGGAATGCGGAGACGCTCTTGCAAAAGACTATGGACGAGGCGGAGCGGACCCATGTGATCACCGTGGAGTGCCAGTCCGCGTTCACGGCGCTGAAGGAGAAGATGCGCTTCTTTCGGGATCGGTATTTCAAGATGCCGCCGCTGACCGAGGGAGACTGGGCCGCGCTGGGCTTCCGGCCCAGGGACACGCATCCGACGCCGGTTCCGGCGCCTGACGGGGTTCCTGCGGCGTCCTTGAGCTATCCAGGCGGGCCCCACGCGATGACGGCGCATCTGAGTCCGCTGGCGGGTACGCAAGAACTGGACCCGAACAGCGACTACGGCTACGCGATCTACGTGGGGATCATGCCGCCGGGTGGGGCGACGCTGGAGCAGGCGGCTTCGGAGAAGCACTATTTGATGAAGGCGCCTGCGGACGGGAAGGGTCTCCAGCACTTTCGGTTCACGCGGCGGCGCAAGGAGAAGCTCCTGTTCGACACGGAGGACGGGGGCATGACGGCGTATGTCTGTTGCCGCTACGAGAACCAGAAAGGGGACGTTGGGCAGTGGGGGCCGGTGGCGTCGGCGTTGATACCGTAGCAAAGGCGGGTGAGCGCAGGTACGCCGAAACAAGAGGGTTGACGGCGTATGTTCCGGCGGCGCGCCATCGTGGATAGAGCGGCTGTGGTACGCGCAGGATTGCGTACAAAGCGAGAGGCGTTCCGTGAACGCAACCGTTGGTTGTAGGAATCGCCGCTGAAAAGGACGGTATACGAAAGGTTCGTATATCCGAGTTATGCGAAATGGCGTTTTGGTGAAATATTGTAAATACCTACGTCATAACATAACGCTGAAAATAGTAAGTTGAGGTTGCTATGAGAACATTGATTTTAACTATTACCGGATTTTTGTTTTTGGCTGGTTTTGTGTCCGCGCAAGACCGCCAAATCGCGCGTACGAATTTAAATGCTATTCCCGCCTCCGGCGAATCTGAAATAGTGTTTAAATCAACAGACCAAAGTTGGTATGTGGTTTCTATGGACGGGAAGCCTCTCGCGCAAGTTGAACAGGGAATCCCTGAAAAAATAATCGTCAAGAACGGTTATAATAAACTAGCGATACAAGTTGGTCTTGTCGACAAAAGGGGGAGACTTCCAGACGGTGGCGTAGAAATTTTTATGGAGGAGCGACGATGAAGAAAGTTTTGATTCCGGTGAGCGTTATCATGCTTGCCGCAGTTTTGGTTCTGCCCGTTTACGCGTCGGGGAATGCGCAAGCGGGTCCCGCCGTGCAGACACCCCCGACATCAACAACTCCGGCGAATTCAAGCGCCGCGTCAAATATAGAAGGCGCTTTGGCAAAAGGCGCGGAACAAACATTGCGGAATGTTCCTCAACGCTCAAAGATTGCTATTGTCTATATAACCGCCCAAGACCGCAGTACGACGGATTATATTGCGGGCGAGCTTGAATTCATTTGGGTAAACGAGGGCTTTACCCTTATAGACAGAAGCCAGTTGGACAGGTTGCGTCGTGAACAAGACTTTCAAATGAGCGGCGAAATTGATGACGAGACGGCGGTCTCTATTGGAAAGTTCGCGGGAGCGGATATTATCGTAACCGGAAAAATAGACGGTGAAGGCAGTCTCCGCAGGTTGCGTTTGCGGGCATTGGACACGCAAACGGCGCAGGTTGTAGGAGCGGCGTCAGAAGCGTTTTAATAAGGAATGACTGACGCCAATGGAAGCAACGGTGACTGACACCGAAGCGTCAAAAGTGTCTGACACCCATTTCGTGGCTGTAGTACGCGCAGTATTGCGTACAAAGCGGAAGGCGTTCCAATGAACTAAGCGTCGCTTAGGGGAACCGCCGCTGAAAATGACGGTATACGAAAGGTTCGTGTATCGTAGGTTATGCGTCATAAAATCCACCGGCATGTGTGTCGCCGTCCGTGGCGGCTAAAAAGGCGGCGGTTTTATGAAATCAAACGCATAACGAAAATTTTGTTGCCAAAGTAAAGGAGAAAAAAATGGCAAAAGTTACTGTTATAAAAACATTTCCTGTCGTGGCGTTTTGCGCCGCGCTGCTTGCCGGTTGCGGGACAACAGGGCAAGCGGCAAGTACAGCGGACATAATCACGTATGATTCCTCGTCGCTGTCAAATGTAACCAGAGTTACGGACAACCACTTCCGGAAAGACGCGGTCCGCGTTTCGCCCGACGGCTCGAAAATACTGTACTGCGAAGCGAATGTCACGAACGTTGGCGCCTCTGTTTCGTTTGATCAGTTTTCAGTCATGTTGCTCAGAGACGCGAATCTGCCGTCAAAAACGCCGATTGTAACAGACCCGTCATTCGGGCCCGTGTGGTACGATGACAGCGCCGGGTTTGTCTATGTGGTGTACGAAGGCGGATCGAGCAAACTCGTGAAATCGAATATCGCCGGGGGCGGAAAAACATACGTCACCCGAAACTCCATAGGAGACTACGACAGCCGTCCGAGCCTAAAGGGGCGTGACATTTTGTGCGAGACCGGAATCAACGGCGTGAGGAATCTGGTGCGCCTCAAGGACGACGGTACGGAAGTCACCATACTGGGAAAAGGCGACTCGCCAAGCTGGCATCCGACGGAAAACAAGTTTGTGTTTATCCAAGACGGCAGCGTGTGCGAAATGGATATGGGGAACAACCAGGTGACGCAGATATATTCGGCGGCTACGGACAAAAACCGGAACATTATAGAAATCTGCTCGCAGCCAAGCTATTCGCGGGACGGCGCATATATACTGTTCGCAAAAGGAGCGAACACTTTCATCACCGCCACGACAAAAACGTCTAAAAACATATTTACGAGAAGCAGGGTGGAAACACAGCGGCAGCATTTATTTTTGATGAACGCGAACGGAACCGGGTTGACCCAGCTTACGAGCGGAAACGTGGATGTATTCTCGCCTTCGTGGGGCATAGACAACGAGATATTTTTTGTCGCCAATGTCCAGAACGCCACGGAAATATGGAAAGCGCGGTTGTCGGTGATAAATTAAAAGACTGTCTCGCATATCGGCGTACGGTTTAGTTTTTAAGAACTAAACCGTACGCCCGTGTCCCATTCTGCGTGATACGAGCGACTAGAGGCTTCGGCTGGAGTACGCCCAGTAATCGCGTATAAAAAAGTCTTATACCCAATGTAAAAATAAGAAAAATGGCTATACCAAGGGACTTGAGCTTCTGATGAGCATAGAGAGGAACTCCGAAAACGGCGGCGTCTGGCAAGGCAAACCGTTTTCGGGGCAGCGCTAAACGCTTTTGAGAGTATACCCTGAATGTAAGGCTCCCTCAAGGCGCTTAGTCCTCTTGTTCAGCTCTCTCGTAGTGGAGAGCACCTTGTTTGAGGAGGGCTTTTATGAAAAAGCGCTGTGCCAGGCGGAAGCGGCGGCACGTATCAATATTCGACCGCCTCGTACACCGCTTCAAGTTTTAGTTCGCCTGTCTCTATAGTCGTGCCGCCCAAGCTAAATGCTGTTATCAAGGCGGGCGCTAAAACGGGAACTGGAAAAAATACGGTAAAATCTTTTTCCATCACCGTTACAGGATGGCCATACGGCGGCGCGTCACACTCCTACAGTTTTGACAACCGGAAAAATCTAATCTCTCAATGTAAACGCCGGACGGCCTATGGTTTTACCGAATCATAGGTTGTCCGGTTGTTTTCACAGGAAAACGTTTATGATAGTACATTCACGCCGCAGAGCGATATTCCTAATTATTTTGCTCATTCTTGCTGCTGTCGCCATAACCAGCTTTGTAATCCGGCGGGCAGCCAATCCAATCGTTTATGAGGTTCAAACGGAAATAGACAATAGCGCGAGACCTTCCGGGTGAACGTCAAGGAGATCAACTTCCAAGTCGGCTTCACCCACAGAACCGCTGGAAGGAGTACAGAGATGAGGAATAAAAAAGTTAGCGCCGAAAAAGTCCTCTGTATACCAGTTACCAAGTATCTACATTTTGTATATACTTGATTAAGTGAGGTAGATTATGTTGAGAACGAAAACGACCATTTCCATGTGGGGAAACAGCCAGCGCTACGGATTCCGGTCGAAATGACCCGTAGGCTGGGAATTTGTGTGAATGACGAGGTGGTTTTGGAACTCCGGGAAGACGTTTTGACCGTTTCCAAGCCAAAAACACCACAGGAAGGGACCATTGAGTATCTCTTCAAGGATTATTCGGGAGAAAGTTTTAAAACGGAACTTACAAACCCGATAGAGCCTGTGGGAGAAGAAAAATGGTAAACAATGTCCCGATGCAAGGCGACATCATCAAGATTAGCCTTGACCCGAAGCAGGGACACGAGCAAAAAGGCTATCGCCCTTACATGTGCTTGAGCCATCATCTTGTAAGCGACTATGCTAATATCGCTGTGTTTGCGGGCGGTGAATTAACCCCGCAGCGATTAAAATCCGAGGGATTCGCCTACGAGGATGATTTTTATTCTGCCCGGGATTTTGCACATCCGCGTTTCAACGATATAGGAGCAGATGCAATCGGCGCTTTTGCAATCTCCGCAGAAACCGCTTGTGGCGCAGGGAGTGCGTGGCTGGCCGCCCTCGAATGTTTTGAAAACACGCTGGGCATTGGCAGGCGCCGCAAAATTCCGCGCTCGCTCCCTCGCTCCGGCAAGCGTTTTGCAGAGCTTGTTCATACCGGCTATTAAAATGACATTTTTAGGGCCAAAGGAAATTGCCGCCACGCGGTTGCCAAAGCCGTCGATGTTTATAAAAATCCCATCTTCGCTTATCGCATTCACACTGCTCAGATAAAAGTCGCAGAAGAAAGCCTTCCGCGTACGTTCAAGCCGCTCATCCGCGCTCTTCGCCTCGTCGCGGTCAAGCCATGCGCGTTTTGATTTCTTGATTTCTTCGATTAAGCCGCTTTCCACGACGCTCATTGAACCGCCCCAGGTAACTGAGGCGTCTTCAGGTATCAGCGAAAGCGCTTTTGCCGCCGCGTCTTCTTTGGTACGGCAATAGTAGCTTTCAAAATTCCGGCTTTGCAGATTCTTGATAAGCGTGGCGGCGGAACGTTCAAATTGCTTTGCAATTGCGTTGTCTTTTTCTTGCATACTGTTTACTCCTTGCGTGTTATCGCGTATTGGTATTTTATTCTGGATATGGTGAAAGCGTCAATGCCGCCGCTTCTCCCTTAATATCTCCTCCGCAATTCTTCAAAGGAAATGGAACCGCTGATTTCGCTTATTTGAATCGAGCCGTTGAGTATCTTGAAGAAAAAAGTGGCGATATTGGTCAGGGTTAAGTCATAGCTTTTAGCGCCGTCGGCTTTTTGCAAAGAATAGGTTTTTAATATCTGGGAACCAAGGCTGGCTGATATAATCAGAAAATGGTTTTCAAGATGTTCCATGTCCAGCATATCGCTGACGATAATTCGTGACGCAACGGAATAACTGTGCAAAAGCGTTTTTGTGTCCGTGTCGTCAACAAGAACGGTTCGCTGCGAATCCGCCTCTATATCGAGACGGATTTTTCCGGTGTTTGGCTTTTCTTCTTCGTTCTTAAACAGGGAACCCAGGTCCGCGAGGGGTATGTTATAAAATTCCGTGCCGGGCAAGCAGTCCATAGGCTCAACGGAAAAAGCCGTGGGATATAAGACATAGTTAACGCCTCCGGCGGACACTTCCGGCGCGTTACACGTTCCAAGAGCCGCGTTTTGAATGGCAAGTTTTTTGGAGGCAAAGCAGCCGCCCAGGACAACCGTATTTTCAAGCTGTATCTCGTTGGCGAAAATACTGCCGGCGACAAAACAATTTTTCAGCTTCACGTTTATTGCGTTTATGTCAGCGCCATA
>JAISCC010000021.1 GCA_031265845.1 Treponema sp. | reverse complement strand
AATTTTCTTCTGCGCCGCATGGACGCGGCGCATTCTTCGGATATTTTCAGTTTTTATTTCGTCTAACGTTCCGGCTGTTTACGACGTTTTGGCCGCCCGGATAAGCAAATGCGTAGCATTTGCAGAGCCGACAAAATGTGGCGGAGAAAAACCGCACAAAGGGCGCAAGCCCGACTGCGGTTTTTCGTAGCCCGAGCCGCCTACTGGCGGCGAAGCGTAAACAGTCCTGTTATACGCCGTGCCCCCGTATCCCATTGTTTTTATAATTTATTTCAATACTATTATCCCAATAAATTTTTTATATAACCTCATTTTGAAAAATAATATTAAATTCTTTACATAGTAATTGAACGGCTCTTCTTCCCGATTCCAGTGCGGGAGGTAAACCTCCGGGGAATTTTGTCCGCTGCCCGGCAAAAAATATATTTTTAACATTTTGAAGATTGCATGGATAGGTTTTCATTTTAGCCCCAGCTTCCATTCTGCACATATATGAACCATGCCATGAGCCGGTATAGCGCTCGTAGGTAAGGGGAGTCGCTATGTCAATTATTTCGATTTTCCCGCTCGTTTCAGGTATATGGTGAGCGAGTATATTTTCCAGCCGCTCTTTGAGCGTTTCTTTTGTCTTTTGATATGTTCCCTTCGTTTTTTCATTCTTCCACCATTCATAAGTGTCATCAAATCCAAGAATCGCGGTCAATGCCGTGCTTCCTTCGGGGGCATAATTTTTATATTCAGCGTAATTATTCAAAGATAAAAACGGCATTTTTTCACCGGCAACTTCAAAGGCCTCGTCCAGGTTTATCACCATGGAATGGGGCAAATGCGATAAATCCGCTTTCACGCCAATTCCCGCAAAGGTGCAAACACAGCCTTTTTCCACCCGCGTTATATCCGCTATCCATGAATCATCAGGCGGCGAGTCAAACAAGGTATTAACGGCGGTTATGGTATCCATTGCCACGATTATGCAATCAGCATCAATGATGTTTTCCCCGGTTTGCACACCTTTCGAGCGGTTGTTTTCCACAATGATTTTTTCGGCCTTTGTGTTTAGCAGCAATTTCCCGCCAAGAGATTTATAGGTGTCAGCCATTCGTTGTATCATCTCAAGCGAGCCGCCTTCAGGATAGCCGCCATCTCCGCCGCTCATCGTGGCAAGGAAGAAAAGGAGCGCCATAGCGGGGAAATAAGGCGGACAGGCCGTCGTAAGAAGGCGGTGTATCCCCGCATGTTTGAACATTTTTGCATAATCCGCAATGGAAATTTTCATGTGCCTTCCCATGCGCATTAACGCCGGCAGCATGGCAATAATATCACGAAGGGCCATTTCAGGCGTTTGTTTTTTTAATTTTACGCCCTTTTCATTTTCCAGCGGCATTTTTATTGTTGAATAACATTTGATGTCTTTGGATAATTTTTTTATTGCCTTCAAGTCGTCTGGGGATATTTCTAAAAAATGTTCTTCCAATTTGTTTAAATCTCTATACAGATACAAATCAATCCCATCATATTTTGTATACAAATAAGGATCGTGATTATAAATATGCGTCATATCATTAAGCGCCCCAGTTTCACGCCAAAGCAAATTATCAGGATTGCGTGGGGATGTGCCACTCAGCCAATGTATTGCGCCTTCAAACAAATAACCGTTTCTTCGCCAACTGGTACAATTCCCGCCAGGCAAAGAATGTTTTTCAATAATTGTCGTTTCAAACCCGCTCATGCGGGCGTATATACCAGCGGTAATCCCCGCTATGCCACCACCTACAATAACCAATTTTTTCCCCATATTTATTCCTCCATATAAATTACACTTTGTCATATTAATCTTATATTGTCAACTGTTTTTAACTATATTTTTTATTCAAAAATTTCCGACCAATTTTAGGGGCAATTACGCATAACTCCCCATATCTGCATCGCATATATATCGCGTCGGAGCGAATAATGCCCGCTTTGCGCCGCTCTGCGCCCGCTACTCATACCGCAACACTTCGGCGGGTCTGGTGCGGGCGGCGCGGCGGGACGCGAACCATGAAGCCATCAACGCGGATAAGAAGCCGAACAGAAATATCAGAACCACCTCATGAGGAATAGCCCGCGCCGGAATCTCTTTTATATAAAATACTGTGGGAGAAAAAATGGCGAATTCTTCAACATGCGATCTGCCGAAAACACCGTAAATCAGATTCAACAGACTGATAAAGGCGTTGACGATGTGTTCCAGCGTCGTAAAAAATCCGCTTATATGAGTTGCGAGAAACAGTCCGAGAACAGCGCCCGCGCCCGCTCCGATGAGTCCTATGACAAAGCCGTCCCACACGAATATGAGCCGTACAGCCCATTCATCCGCGCCCAATGCGCGCAACAAGCCGATTTCCTCGCGGCGTTCCAATACGGCTCTGCGCTGCGCCTGAAAAATGTTGAGACCCACCACAATGAAGATAAGTCCTACGAGCAGAAACATAAGCAGTTTCTCCGAACGCAAGGCGCTGAAAAACGCCCTGTTGTAGTCCCTCCACGAGGTTATGTTTACAACGGCGCCGTCCGCAATGCTATTGGCGTTTTTTACAGCGCTCAAATCGTTGATAAGCTGGAGAGCGTGGGCGTCGTTCCAGCGGTTCTTCAGCTTAACGCCGAGCATGAGGCTTGTCTCATCAAGAAGCGCCGCCGTATTGATGTTGACAAAAGCCCAGCCTAAATCGTATTCGTAGAAGCCGGAGCGGAAAATGCCTGTAACAGTAAAGGCAGAATTTTCACCGGCATCAAACAAACCGGACAGGGACGCGAGATCCACCGTATCTCCCACCCGTACATACAGCCTGCTTGCCAATTCCGCGCCCAGTACTATTGATCGAGATTCGGTGAGATCAAAAGCGCCGCGTTCTATTTCGAGCTTTTCCGCCATGCCCGCATCCTGCTCCAAGACATTCGGAACAAGCCCCCGTATGAGCGCGCCTTGCTGCCCGGGTCGCTTCCCTCGAAGTATGGCGTACAGTTCACGAAACGGCGTCGCAGAAACGACGCCCGGAATGGTTCGCATCTGTTCGGCCACGATGTCCATGAGGACGTTCTGTTCATCAATTTCTATGAAGGCGGGATCAAAAGGTTCCGCGCCGTCCGCAGTTTCCGCAACTGCGGACGGCGCGGAAACCGGGGGAATCTCCGCCCTCACATGAAATGACGATATTTCAATGATGCTTTCGATGAATCCAAGTTGAAACCCGTTCATCACCGCGATAATCACGGTAAGCGCGAGTACACCCACGCCTATGCCTAAAATCGCCAAAACCGGCGCGGGCGAAGCGCCGGGGGCGCCGCCCCGCGCGTCTTTTCTCCAGCGGCTGTTGTGCCGCGCCGCGACAAATGCCATCCATCCTAGTCTCATTGCCTTCCTCTCACCCGCTCTTCTGTTATTTTCCGTCCGTCTTCCCAAATTGCCCGCAATACGACTTTTCCGTCTATATGCAACTCTTCTATCTCCTGTCTGCCTTCAGTTCGTACGGTGCGCTCCAACACGCCGTTCACGTAATTGCGCTCCATTACACGGTTGTCTTTTGCATCGTATTCATACTCGGCCAGCCGTCTTTCAAGAACAGCGCCTTCATTGTCAAATGACCGCCATTCCACGGAAGCGAGGCGGTCCCGCACCCAATTATTTTTCACTTCACTGATCAATGCGCCCGTCTCGTCGTAGTGGCTTTCCACCAGCGTCCGCCCCCTGTCGTCGATTGTGTACGCAACCTCTGAAACAGAATCGCTGCTCAACGTTTCATTCAAAAAGGTTGAATTGTACGTCGTGTGAGGGTGAACAAAATTCCTGTCGAATTCAGGGCGCGGTTTAAGCTGGGGAAATGAGAGTGTCAACGCTTGCGGAGCGCCGGCGTGTACGATCCTTTGTACTTCCCGAAGCGAGTGGGAACGGGAATAGCGGTAGTAATCCGTCCAGAACGATGTTTCCCGCCACTCTTTTTGTGGTTCAACCGGCTCATCCGGCGTTGCTGGCGGTCGCGCCGGTTCTTCTTCGGCTCCAGCGCTTTCACCGCTTTCCGTCTGCGCGTCGTCATGCTGACCGGAACCGGCGTCACCCTGCGGATCGTCGTTGGCGTCGTTGGCGTCGCTGGCTGCGCTGTCCGCGCCTTCCGGCTTTATCGTAAAAAGCGTTTCCACTCTTGTCTCACTCCTGACAAGGACGCCTTTTTCATAAAAATACACGGTTGTGATCTGTTCCTCTTCGGAAAACTGCCGTTCTTCCACAAGGAGATCGCTTTCACCATATCGTTCGATAAATGTGAGCGAGGGACTCCCGTCTTTTATATCCGCTACGGCCGTGAGTCTGCTCGCCCCCCTGTCGTCACGAAAAACCCACTGCAACCGTTTCGGCTTGCCCTTTTCATAAAGAGTGCGGAAATCCACCGTATATGGAGACTGATAATAGGCGAGCAATTCCTGCGGCAACGACGACCGTGAAATGATCGACATGCCGAGGCAGTAATCACTGCGCAAGGCGACAATACGCGAGGGCGCGGGGTACAGCGCCAGTCCCGCCCCGTTGGAGATGTACCACACCGTTTCCTGTGCGAAAAGCGGCGGCGTTAGCGGAGCCGTTATGAGAAACATAAAAAATAACAAGGTGGAAAATAGAAACTGAAATGACGGCGCCCGCTTCAGCGGATGTCTTCCTGGCCGCATGTTTTGCATCATCTGATTCCAACAAATTCTTCCGCGTATTTTTTTGCGTCAAAAGGCGCGATATTTTCGTATTTTTCACCATTGCATACAAAGAGAACAGGCAACTTCAAATCGGCGGCAAGGGAAAAAACCGCGCCGCCTTTGGCGCTTGAATCGCATTTGGTGAGAATCACCCCATTTACGGCGACCGCTTCTTTAAACGTTTCCGCCTGGACAAGGGCGTTCCGTCCGGTAGTGGCGTCAAGCACAAGCCACTTGAGGTAGTTCGCGCCCGCAGATTTCGATTCCACAACGCGATCAATTTTTTTGAGTTCTTCGACAAGCGCCAACTTGGTGTGCATTCTGCCCGCAGTGTCGGCGATGATGATCCCTTTGCCCCCGGACGCCTCTATCGCATCGTAAATGACCGCCGCCGGATTTCCCCCGCGCTGGTGGGACACCACCCGCAACCCGACCCGCTCGCCGTGTATCTTGAGTTGATCGACTGCCGCGGCTCTGAACGTATCAGCGGCGGCAAGTATTGGTTTGTGCGCCGCAACCGCCGCATATCGTGCGCCAAGCTTTGCGGCCGTTGAGGTTTTTCCCACCCCGTTTACACCCAACAGCAGAATAATGGCAAGCGTATTGCCGGGAAAATTTTCCACAGAGGCGTGGTTTTGCGCGGAATCGGCGGTCAGCATCTCTTCCAGCAGAATCGCGAGCCGGGAACGGACCGCGCCGCTTTCGGTGATCTTCTCTTTTTTACACGCTTCCCGCAATTTTTCCGTAATTTTGTAGGCGTTGTTGGCGCCGAAATCGCCTTCAACCAGCAGATCGCAGAGATCGTCAAACAGTTCCATAGAAACCGTCTTCCGTAATCCGAAAAAATTTTTTAACGCATCGGTAAATGTCCCCATCTATGCCCTCATCTTAAATTGTCTATATTCTCCAATAAAGAATATACCATATACACTAGGGATAAACAAGAAGGCGGAACATTCCAGATATTCATAATATTCATAGTATGCGGACAATGCCATTCTGATCGCGTCCTGCGCCTCGTTTTTGCTCAAAACGTCAACTTTGCCGCGATGGATCTGTTTGCCGTGTTGAAAGCCGTCTGATAGGCGGACAATTTAGCCTGTAACAGCGCGATAGTCTGCGTTTCATTAAACACGCTTGCTTTTGAATTGGCATAGAAAACAAGATTCTCCGCCCAAGTCAAAAATCGATCATCCCCGCTGGGAATGTAGTCGGGCATAAAAATCTCTTTTACGGGTCGTGTCTTTTGGCGCCGTGGCGCCAAAACGCAGTTCCAATTATACCTTGCTTTGGTTCCGTTACCCCAAAGTTTAGAGTTGCAGCGCGGTGGGTGAACGGAAGATACATGAGAAGACGCCTTCGTCTAGACGCTTGATATTTCTTTAGTCTTCGTATAATATGGGATGAATAATTTTTAAGATTTGGAAGGTCAACACTATGAACGCTGCTGTTTTAACCAAACCGGTGGTAAAAACAGGAGGCTATGTACCTTATGACGTGCATTGCGCCGGCGTTAAAAGACCGGTGAAGTCTCCTTTGCGCTACCCCGGCGGCAAAAGCCGGGCCGCCTCGTATATAATCAACAACTACATTAAAACGCCGAAAACCGTCTGCTCTCCGTTTGTCGGCGGCGGTTCTATCGAACTTGAACTGGCAAGCAGAGGGACGAGAGTCTTTTGTTACGATAACTTTGAGCCGCTTGTCGTTTTTTGGCAGGAATTATTAAACGACCCCATAGCGTTAGCGGAAAGAGTTGAAAAATGTTATTATACGCTATCGCCTACAATGTTTTATAATTTGCAAAAAACTTTTTACTCAATAAAAGACAGGGTGGAATGCGCGGCGTGTTTTTACGCTATAAACCGCTCCTCATTTTCCGGCACTACATTATCTGGTGGAATGTCACCTGGGCATCCACGTTTTACTATTAGTAGCATACAGCGGTTAAGAGATTTTAAAATTGAAAATTTTACGGTTTCGTTGCTGGATTTTAAAGAAAGCATTCCAAAACATAAAGATGATTTTTTATACTGCGACCCGCCATATCTGATTGACCAAAAATTATATGGCGTCAGAGGCGATAAACATATTGATTTTGACCACGAGGCGCTTTCAGAATTATTGAAAGCGAGGGACAGGTGGGCGCTGTCCTATAACGATTGTCCAGAAATACGCAAAATGTACCATAACTACCCGATAGTAAAACCCGAATGGACTTATGGAATGGGCAACAGCAAAAAGTCTAACGAGCTTGTCATTTTAAGCGAGGACTTCAGTTAGTCTCCAAAAGGAAAAATTATGAGTGGTTCATCAGGTTCACAAACACGGAATGGCAAAGCTTTTGAATATGCTCTTGCAAAGGCTTTTGAGGAAATTACCAAGGCTATATTAGTTGAAAATGAAGCGTGCCTACGGGCAAAAGCCTGTTTTGAATCGCAGAATCCAAAAATGCAATCTCTGCTTGAACGCGCCGGAGCTGAAATGGGTATGTTTTTGCAAGCCTACGACTCAAACACGCTAACCAGCGCGCATATTTCTTTGCAAGAAGACGCCGCGGGGATTTCTGGCGATGTGCGCGACGTCATTATTAGCGTGCAAAACGTAGAAATTGGAATATCCGCAAAAGTCAATCACGCCGCGGTTAAACATTCAAGATTATCAGCCCGTCTTGATTTCGGACAAAAATGGACAGGTTGTCCTTGCAGCAAGTTATATTTTGATTCAATTGAATCGACATTTTGCCACCTTGCTAAATTAAAAAGCGAGGGCAAGACGTTCAATCAGATTGAGAGAAAAGACGATAGCATCTATTTGCCTATCTTGGCGGCGTTTCAGGATGAACTAGACAGGCTTTTCAAAGAACATGGAAGCGTTTTTGTAGAAAATCTTTTTAAATATCTGTTTGGCAGATATGATTTTTATAAAGTCGAATTGCAAATAAAAGAAAAAGAAGTTTCTGTCCAGTGCGTAAATTTGTATGGCGCGCTTGGATATGGCAAGAAGTGGAGAATACCAGACAGAATAGAACGTATTTTTCGCGTTTCTGGTTCGAAAAATACATTGCTAGTTCAATTTAATAATGGATGGCAAATTTCATTTCGGCTTCACAGCGCGAGTGGAAAGGTTGAATCTTCGCTCAAATTCGACATTAATTTGATTGCGGGTCCAACATACGTTGAAAAACATTCAATCCCATTAAAATAAATTCCTTTTCTGATTCTGAGTCGCCAAGAGGATGGCGGCGCTTCTGTATATGCGCGGTTTTTGCTTGCGTGACCTCGGACTGCTAGACCATATCAAGGTTGCGCTGGTAGACAAAAGGTTCGCCTCATTCAAATGTAATCCCCATCCACTTATTCGAATCGCTCATGGATTGCCCAATCAGACCGATGTCCACATGCGCGGTGGTCTCCGCAACCAGCCAGTTTGTGCCGTCCAGAGGGAAACGTACGCCCGCGCCGTCCACGTCAACAATGCCCATAGCGTGGCCGTACTCGGCGGACACCATGATTCCGGCGGATACGCTGGCTTGTTCCATGATGACAGCCAGCAAAAGGGCGCGGCTGTCGCAGTCCCCCTTGCCCTCAATCGCCGCAGTCACCAGATTGACAAAATCGCTGCCTTCAAGATCGCGTTCATACTGAAAATCCTGCACCCATTTCAGAGCCGCGCTTGCAAGGGCGCGGTTGTCCAAAGCCGGTATATTCCACGAACGCTCCAGCGCAAACGCCGCGCTTTGGATGCGTTCAAATGAATCGCGGTAAATTGTCCGGTAAAATCGCGCCCACGCCTCTTTCCACAGCGGCGTCTGTACATACCGCCGCAATATCAAATCCTCCCGGTCAACCACGAATTGAGCGGCTTCCGCGTCATGCTCAAAAAACACCGCTTCTCCGGCGCCACTCGCCAAAGTCTGGGTTTTTCGCGCTCCGGGTGGGAATGAATACGTGACAATGGGTCCCGGCGCATGAAGGCTCCCCGCGTCAGGAGCTATGGAATCAAGGCAGGAAAGGTGCAACGCACGTAAATCGCCGTCCGCTTTACCCGCGTATGCAAGCGCAAGCAGAAAAGGCGTCCCTGACGCGGTTTGTCTGTCCAACTCAAGGCACAAACCGAAACCGCTGACAGCGTCGTTTCCAAGCGAAAAATCAAGCTTCAGTAAAACGGCTTTCTTGTTCCGGTATTCAAAAACATCCATTTCACCCCTATTGTTGAGTTGTTTTTGGATGGCGCGAGCAAAGGCTTCCACCGATTGATATGCGCCCGCCGGATACGCCCGTATATTTACGATGGCGCCAGCCGGGGAAGCGAAAGAATAAACGCTCTTCATATCTCCGTCAGCAAGCTCATATTCTTCCGGCAAATCGGTGAAAAATCCCCACGATGGAAAAGAAATTTGCATGGCTTGCGCCGCAACAGGAAGAATGAGAAAAAACAGGAGGGAAAAAAGGTTTTTATGCATTGTACCGTTCCTTTAGCCGTTTTCAGCCGCTTTTCAGACGTTTTTAGAGGCTTTCAAATCTGATCCGAACAAGCGTTCTGGCGGCGGCTTTAGATAGTATACCCTAAAAAGCGGGAAAAAACTATCATATCAGAATTCACCCGCGCTTTTTATCTGGATGGGCGCGGTATGGTACATGGCGTGATTTTTTTTATTTTTCTTTATCCATAATATTGACTAAATTAGTAAGTATAGTATTTATAACTATTGATATAATATAAAGTTATAGGAGTATTCCATAAAAAAATACTGTGCGTATTGTTGTCTTTTGCGGTTTTTCCGCAAGCCTCTGGGCTGGTCCAAAAAAGGATGAGGCGCCGTCTTCGGCTGCGCAATCAACTCCAACTGTATCGGGCAAGAAGGTAATCGTTGCGGACGCCAACTCCACCCGCCATATCAACCTCTACGTGGCGTATGAAAAAAGGCTTTTTGCCAAACGCGGCCTGGAGGTGAAAATCCAGCAGACCAGTTCAGGCGTCGCCGCAGTGATCGGCGGAGAAGCGGGCATTGTGTTCAATTGCCCCATAGCCAGAAGGCAGGACGTCTCAATCATCGCTCAAGTAAAGACATTTTGTACATCCGTACTGGTTGTCCCGGTCGATGCGCCCTACAGGATGCCCGCAGACCTCAATGGACGACAAATCGCCGGATTTTCCACAGTATGTAGAGATCAAACTTGCCGCGTGAAAATAGTGCGCCTTAAGCCAAACGTTCTCTTTTTAGTTTCGCCAGCATAAATGACCATATTACCGGGGAACGATGGGTGAAAAATATGTAGAAAAGAAAGCGAGGGAGCGGCGGAATATGGCGTCCGCAAAAGCGCAGTCCGTTGCGAACCTGTGGTTTGCGAACCTGTGGTTCGGCGCGACATCTCAACTGTTGCATTGGTTTGAACGGAGTCTCGGCGCCCCTTTGATTCGACTATAAAGAAATTTATAATACCGTCTGGTTTATGCCAAATCTTTGTAAGCGTAGCCGCGTAGCCGCGCAAACCACTTCAACTGCAACAAGGTCGAACCGTAGGTTCCGACGGGGTGTTAAACCAGATTTTGCGAATAAAAAGCGTGGCGTAATCCTTATCGGGGCAATCGCAGCAATCGACATTCACTGATAATGAACTTGATTTGTGGCATAATAAATTATGGCAGAAAAATTTAGATGGTTATTAAACAAGTCTATTGACAAAAATACATTGTGGAATATAATAAAGCGTTATGTGGATTATATATGCGCTATTATCCGCCTTTTTTGCGGCATTAACTTCAATTTTGGCAAAAATTGGCATTGAGAATATAAATTCGAATTTGGCTACGGCAATACGAACCGTTATAGTCTTGATTATGTCTTGGGCAATTGTTTTTATAACCGGAAAACATAATGACATTGCAAATATTGGACATAAAAATTTACTCTTCTTAATATTATCCGGAATGGCGACCGGATTGTCATGGCTTTGTTATTATAGGGCTTTACAAATTGGAGAAGCGTCAAAAGTCATGCCGATAGACAAATTTAGTTTGACAATTGGAATGGCGTTGGCGTTTATTGTATTAAAAGAAACAATAACTGTTAAAACAATTATTGGAGGATCTTTAATCACGATAGGCGTATTTGTTTTAATATTTTGAAAAATGTTAAAACAAAATACATCGTTTATCGGCATTGTTGTTTATAAATAAAAAAATCGATGAATAGAAAGGAAGAAAAAGGTTAAAAAATGGTATAATTTGGACATGGAAACAGACGGAACGACAAGACAATTATATGAAGACATTAATAGGGGCGGAAGCGCGCTGGAAGGCGGCGGCGGTTGCTAAAGACGAGGCGCGCGGAAAACAACCGTCAGGATAGAATATGATCGGAAAAAGACAGCCGCCTGTCAATGCGAGTCCGTTCTTGAGGCGTACGCGCCGCGGATAGAGCGTAAGAAAGTCAACAACCACCGCTCAAGTCGGTGGTTTTCAAATTTTAATGGACATCCCCCCCGCCGCAAAGCGCGCTCTGCGACAGGACATCACACTCCATTGCGAATAAAAAAAGCTGATTTGGAAAAGCTGAAATTGCGAACCAAAGGTTCGGCGCGGCATTAACCAGACTTTGCGCATAAAAACGCTTTCCACCCCCTTGACGCTTTGCGCATAAAGGTTAAAAATAGAGCTACGATCTTGTTTTAGAGAAATCTACGCTTCCTTGTTTCGCGAACCGTTGGTTCGCTTTAATCTTATGTCTGCGGAAAAAGCCGCAGGTTTATAGAGGAGTATCTATGAGTATCATAGAATATGTCAAAGCGCGTGAAATCCTTGATTCACGTGGTAATCCCACTGTTGAAGTTGATGTTTGCCTTGAAGACGGATCCTTTGGGCGGGCTGCGGTTCCGTCGGGAGCTTCCACCGGCGAACATGAAGCCGTTGAGTTGCGCGACGGCGACAAGAGCCGCTATCTGGGCAAGGGCGTTCAGAAAGCCATTGAAAACGTGAATAACATCATTGCGCCTGAGATTATTGGTATTGACGCCCTTGATCAGGTTGATGTGGATCGCGTGATGATCGAGCTTGACGGCACCGACAACAAGGGCAAGCTCGGCGCGAACGCCATCCTCGGCGTATCAATGGCGGTTGCCCGCGCCGCTTCCGAATCGCTTGGCGTCCCGCTGTACAAATACCTCGGCGGCATTCACACCACTGTGTTGCCCGTTCCCATGGCGAATATCATCAACGGCGGCAAACACTCGGACAATAAAATCGACTTCCAGGAATTCATGGTCATGCCCGTAGGCGCCGAATCCATATCGGAAGCCGTGCGCTGGACAGCCGAAGTGTTCCATACCCTGAAAAAACTGTTGAGTGAAGCGGGTCATAACACCGGTGTGGGCGATGAAGGCGGTTTCGCTCCGAATATCGGCAATGAAGAAGCCCTCCAGTTCATCGTTAAAGCCATTGAAAAAGCTGGATACAAGGCGGATAAAGAGCAGTTCGGCATTGCGATGGACTGCGCCAGTTCCGAGCTTTTTGACGAAGGCGGCAAAAAAGGCTACAAATTCTGGAAATCCAACCCGGACAAGCTCTTTACCGCTGATGAAATGATCGCGCTCTATGAAAGCTGGATTGGCAAGTATCCGATCATCTCCATTGAAGACCCGCTTGATCAGGACGATTGGGCTGGCTACGTGAAGATGACCGAGAAGCTCGGATCCAAGATTCAGATTGTGGGCGATGATTTCTTTGTTACCAACACCAAACGCCTTGCGCGAGGCGTCAAAGAAGGATCCTGCAACAGCATCCTCATCAAGGTGAACCAGATCGGCAGCATAACCGAAACCTACGAAGCGGTTGAAATGGCGAAACGCGCCGGCTACACTGCGGTTGTTTCCCACCGCTCCGGCGAAACCGAGGACAGCTTCATCGCCGACCTCGTGGTCGCGTTTGAGACCGGACAGATTAAAACCGGCTCAATGAGCCGCACCGACCGCATTTGCAAGTACAACCAGCTTCTCAGGATCGAGGAAGAGCTTGAAGGCGTCGCGGAATACGCGGGCAAGAAGGCCTTCTATAACCTGAAAAAATAGGGATCGCAAGGAACAGGGGCGTGAGTCGGCCGCTCGCGCTACGAGAAAAAGAGGTGGGCGCGTTCATCGCATTTCCCGCCTCAACGCTTTCCCTGTTCCTTCGCCTCTTGCCAAAACCCCTCCATCGCCCAGATGTTTTCTTTCTTCATTTCCTGACTCGTTTCTTTCATCTTTTTTTCTATATAGGCGAAACGGCTTGCGAATTTGCCGTTTGCGCGGTGCAGGGCTGTTGATGGGTCGACCTTCATAAAACGGCAGAGATTGACAACCGTAAAAAGCGCGTCGCCCAATTCGGATTCCAGAGCGGAGCAATCAATGCGTTCTTTGCCCAACTCATCGCAGACTTCGCCAAGCTCTTCCTGCATTTTGGCAAAAATGCCGGAGAGCGCGTCCCAGTCAAACCCCAGTTTCGCCGCTTTTTTCTGCAATTTATACGCCCGCTCAAGGGGCGGCAGCGCTTTTGACACCTCATCCAGCGCCGAGTCTTTTGGAGCGCGTCCTTCCTGCTCCACTTTGATTTTCGCCCAGTTTTCAAGGACTTCCCGACTGTCTTTCACGTTCACATCCCCGAATACGTGCGGGTGTCGGCGGATGAGTTTTTCCGAGACCGTTTCCAGCGCATCCGAAACGGAAAAAAGCCCTTCTTGTTCGTGCATGTAAGCAATCATGGTCGCAAGCAGGAATATATCGCCGAGTTCTTCCTTGACATGTTCCGGGTTGTCTTCGTCAATGGCTTCCACGCATTCGTAGGTTTCTTCGATTAAATCGCCCCTCAATGTTGAGGGCGTCTGCTCTCTGTCCCACGGACAGCCGTCCGGGGAGCGGAGCCGCGCCACAATATCATACAAGCCTTTGAAGGCTTGGGATTCGGTTTTCATGGGAGTACAATGAATGGAATTGCAAAAAAGATCAACCCTCGTCCGTGTTTTTCCGCCTGTAGCGCTGTCGCTTTCACCCTTGCAGGGCGTACGTCACTCCTAAAAAGACACCATTGCCGACGCCGACGAAATCTGTGGAATCAGGGCGCGTCTGGATAATCGCAAATTTTCTTCTTGCCGTTGGGCGCGATTTTTAGTATTTTATATGAAAACCTCATAGAAACCCTCTTAATGAGGGTTCATACAAGTTACTGTGGGTAACGGAGGCAATATATTTCATTCAAACCGGTGATCTGCGGCTGATCCGCCGGGAGATCCGGGTGTAAAACGGTTTGTAAAAAAGCCGTTAATTAAGAAGGAGAAGGATATGGCAAAACAGTTGATGTTCAACGAAGAAGCGCGGCGCAAACTGCTGGATGGTGTTGAGCAGATTTCCAAGGCTGTCAAGGTAACACTTGGTCCAAAAGGGCGGACTGTTCTTTTGGACAAAAAGTTTGGCGCCCCGACAATCACCAAAGATGGCGTTTCCGTTGCAAAGGAAATTGAACTTGTGGATCCGTATGAAAACATGGGGGCGCAACTCCTCAAAGAAGTGGCGACTAAAACCAATGACCTTGCTGGAGACGGCACCACCACCGCTACGGTGCTTGCCTATTCCTTGGTGAAAGAAGGGCTTAAAGCAGTGGCGGCGGGCATGACTCCCATTGAATTGAAGCGTGGCATTGACAAAGCTGTCGAAATCGCCGTTGAAGAGATTAAAAAGAATTCAAAAGAAGTAAAGGATAAAGAAGAAATTTCTCATGTCGCGTCTGTTTCCGCCAACAATGATATGGAAATCGGCAACACCATTGCGGACGCGATGGCGAAAGTCGGCAAAGACGGCGTTATCACGGTTGAGGAATCCAAAACCATGAACACGTCCATCGACTTTGTGGAAGGCATGCAGTTTGATCGCGGGTATATTTCGGCGTATTTTGTTACGGATCGAGACACTATGACCAGCGTCTACGAAGACGCCTACATCCTTATCCATGACAAGAAAATTTCCACGATGAAGGATATTCTTCCTTTGCTGGAAAAAATAGCCCAGAGCAACAAACCGCTCCTCATCATCGCGGAAGATGTTGACGGCGAGGCGCTGTCCACCTTGGTTCTGAACAGCCTCCGCGGAACGCTTCGCACCTGCGCGGTCAAAGCGCCCGGGTTCGGCGACCGCCGCAAGGCGATGCTTGAAGACATCGCCATCCTCACCGGCGGACAGGTCATCACCGAAGAGCTTGGTCTTAAACTGGAAAACACCGACATCAGCCAACTTGGCAAGGCGAAGACCATCAAAATCGACAAAGACAACACCACCATCATCAATGGAAGCGGCAAAGAGAAGGACATCACCGACCGAATCGCCCAGATTAAGGCGCAGATCGAAGACACCACCAGCGACTATGACCGTGAGAAATTGCAGGAGCGGCTTGCCAAGTTGGCAGGCGGCGTTGCGGTCATCAGTGTAGGCGCGGCGACCGAAGTGGAGCTTAAAGAAAAGAAGCATCGCGTGGAAGACGCGCTCTCCGCGACTCGCGCAGCCATCGCCGAGGGCATTGTGCCGGGCGGCGGACTTGCGTTGATTCAGGCTGTCCGCGCTCTTGAAAAAGCCGGATCCAAAGACCTTACTGATGATGAAAAAGTGGGTTTCAAGATCGTAAAGCGCGCGCTTGAGGAGCCAATCCGTCAGATTGCGGAAAATGCGGGTGTTGACGGCGCGGTCATTGCCGATAAGGCGAAAGCTTCAAGAGTGGGCGTCGGCTTTGACGCGGCGAACATGAAGTGGGTTGATATGATCGGGGCAGGCATTGTTGATCCGGCGAAGGTCGTCCGCTCCGCGTTGCAGAACGCGGCTTCCATCGCGGGACTCCTCCTCACCACCGAGTGCGCTGTCACTGACCTTCCTGAAAAGAAGGAAGCGGCTCCTGCCGGCGGTGGTATGGGCGGCATGGGCGGCATGGATTACTAAACACGCCCCGCGCAATTTTGCGGGGCAGTTATTAAGAAACCGGTTGTTGCAAGGATAAATCAGTCAAAGCAACGACCGGTTTTTCCTTTTGTGAAAGTGTAACAAATATTCAAAAGTTATACCCACTCGCGCCGTTTGTATTGCTCGCGCTTGACGTGGATGGCGCGGTTCTTTCGTCTATTCAAGCTGTCCGTCCTGAAAGGTCCTTTAGGACGCGGCATTAGACCCTTGCGAATAAAAACTATTGGCAAAATAAAAAAGTAAAATAGTGTATCAATAAATTATGAAAATTGAGGCTGTTTTAAAACTAACCCGAATGTAGTTCGCGTTTTGGAACTGGCTCAATTAATATGGAAAATCTGTGTGACAACACCTTGCCGGCTTGCAAAAATAGGATTATCCAATATTATAAGTCCAATGAGCGTCCGCGCAATAAGCGCGAACCTGCGGCTAGCGCGGCGTCTTACATGTTGCATTCAAATAAGATAAGCTGGCGGAATGGCGGATACGGATGCCGCTGGCTCACTCAAGCCGGTATTTCGCAATGTATGGTGGAAATTTTTGTACATCGTTTTCCGACAAACCGGCGTTGACCCGCAACTCAGTGAAAATACAGCGCCCTTGTTCATGCGTTTGAGTTTCAGAAGTCCATTAAGCGGGTTTTCGGGCGGGATCACCGGGGGCTTCTCTTTCGTTTTCCTGTCCCGGCATCTCCATTTGTCAAACTGTTTGCGCATGTAGATATGGTCGGTATCCTACTCGCCGCCAACTGGCATACCTTCAAAATGCAAAGCCTGCTTGCCACTTCTGTCGCGGATTGGCATTATTGCGCGCTAAATTGGATTTTGCCGTTTAGCGCTATGGCGCCAAAGTTTGGGGTAATGGAACAGTAGGAGAGCGAAAGAGACATGAAAAGCCGCCTTCTATCCAAGATCTTGATATTTTTTTAATCTTCGTAGTGATAAAAACAAGAAAGTACGTAACTTATGATGCCCATGATAGTGGCGTCAAAAGAATAGCTAAATCTCCTCTACGTTATCCTGGCGGTAAAACCAGAGCGGTGTGGTTTATAGTTGATACATACATCCAAAATCTGTCTGCTCTCCGTTTGTCGGTGGTGATTCTATCGAACTTGAACTGGCAAGCAGAGGAACGCGAGTCTTTTGTTACGATAATTTTAAGCCGCTTGTTGTTTTCTGGCAAGAGTTGTTAAATGACCTCCATACATTAATTGTATAATCTTTCGGCAACTGTGCGCATGATTTCTTTATGCCTATATCTTCGCCACAATAATCTTTAATTTATAAAACGGGTCGCGCGCTTTCGGAAAATTTTCAAGTCCGACAATTTTTCCAATACGAATGTCCTGCTTTTGAAAATCACCATAATTCGCCATATTTTCCGACATATTCATTTTTTGCTCCTTCTTTGACTGCGGCAAGTTGCGCGGTATTGGAATATCGGTTGCGCAACAAAAATAGCGCGGGACTCACAATTACATAATTTCCGTACAGAATGAACCACGCATTGAAAAATTGTCAGGGTATTCCACATGAAATGCCTCAAACTGCCGCGAGGTTCGGTCGTCCGGGTCGATGCCAGCGATGAAGCCGCCCAACTTCATCGCCACTCCTTCATTACCGGATATTATACATCCTTGGGTCTATTGTCATGGACGCGCTTCGCCTTGCCTTCGGAAACAGGCAAGCTGTCGTGTTCGTGAAGTTCCACCTTGGGATTTATGGTGATGGACGCCTGCAAGGTTTTGCGTATCTTTTCCTTGAGCGCATTGAGAATCCGGGCGTCGTCCGTAAAAACAGCGGGACCCACTTCGATCTGCACAGTCAGTCTGTCCAACGCGCCGTCTTTCTCCACCACAATCAAGTAGTTGTTTCCAGACTCCTTCATCGACATAATGACCTCTTCAATCTGGCTTGGGAAAAGGTTCACCCCGTTGATGATGAGCATGTCATCGGTGCGCCCCGTGATGCGGCGCAACCGCCGGTGCGTTCTGCCGCACACGCACGGCTCGGTGTAGAAACCACTCAAGTCCCGCGTGCGGTAGCGCAAAATGGGCGTGGCTTCGCGGCACAAACAGGTAAGCGCGAGCTCGCCGGTTTCGCCCTCTTTCACCGGTTCCAGCGTGTCAGGATTGATGATTTCCCCAATGTAGCCGTCTTCCCACAGATGCAATCCGTTCTTGCATTGACATTCAAACGCGACACCGGGTCCGTTCATCTCGGAAAGTCCGTAGGAATTGTACACATCGATCTTGAGCAACGCCTCAATGCGCTTCCTCGTGTCTTCTGAATACGGCTCCGCGCCCGCAAAGGCCTTCCTGAGATTGAGGCTCTCCCGCTTGACGCCTTCTTCCCTCATCTTGGACTCAACGTGAAGGAGGAAGCTGGGTGTGGCATGAACCACAGTTGTCCCAAAATCCTGCATAAGCCGAAACTGCCGCGCCGTATTGCCCGCGCCGGACGGGATCACCAGCATGCCAATCTCTTCGCCGCCCGCGTGAAAACCAAGTCCGCCGGTAAAAAGACCGTAGGTGATCATATTTTGAAACACATCGGTTTTATTGCAGCCGGTCGCGTAAATGGAACGGGCTACAAAAGTCGTCCAGCGAGCTATGTCTTCCTTGTTAAAGTAAATGGTTGTAGGCGCGCCGGTTGTCCCGCTGCTTGCGTGAAGGCGGACGATCTCGTCTTTTGGGACGCTCAAAAAACCATAGGGGAAGCCATCCCTAAGATCATGCTTGGTGGTGAACGGAATCCGGCGCAGATCGTCAAGCGTCCTGATGATATCAGGCGAGTCAACGCCAGCCTCTTTCAGCTTTTTTGCGTAAAACGGCGTCCGGAGCGCGTTTTTCACCGCCCATTTCAGCCTTTTAACCTGAAACGCTTCAAGATCGCTCCGGCTCATGGTTTCCATGTCGGGATTCCAGTACTGATACGCCGTCATTCCGCCGCATCCTTTCCCAGCTTAAGCGCTTTTTTGTTCGCCTCAATCACGGCGGCGCCTTTTGCCGCGAACAATTCCTCAATGGCAGCCTCAAGCGCCCCGTCTGGAAGCGGCAAGAATGGAGCCGCCGCGCCCGCCATGACCATATTCACAGATCTGGGCGATCCGGCTTCTTGCGCAAGGCTCGCCGCGTTGACAATGCGGTGTTTCGGAAAACGTCTTATAATCTCAAAAACAGCGTCAATGTCAGGGTAATCGTCTATATTCACAAACGGCTCTCCGGCCGTCACCAACGCCCCGTCCGGCGCAAGCCACGCGGCGTACCGGAGGCTTTCCAGCGGCTCCATGGAAACGATGATGTCCGCCGCGCCCCGTGGCACAAGGTCGCTTGCAATGGCAACATCCGCGATGCGGAGGTGCGCAAGAACCGCGCCTCCTCGTTGCGCCATGCCATGCACTTCGGACTGCCGAACCGACAACCCGCTCTGCACTGCGGCTTTTGCGATAATGGCGGCTATGGAAAGCGCGCCTTGCCCTCCCACTCCCGCAAGTATAAGGTCTTTTTTCATACCATGATTATAGCGTCATTTCATATAAAAGGCAAGGCGCCGCGCCTACACCCAGCCTCGGCTATGCTTTCATACATTACACCCCGCAGACTAGGTTTCACACGATTCATAAGACGGGTCAGTTCTTTGCTATGCCGCATGCATTTTCGACCGATGGCGCTTCCGCAACGCGTCCCCATCGCCTGAAAAGCTCGTGTTCCACATGCAGATGATCGAGGATTTTGCCAACCACAAAATTAACCATGTCATCTATCGTGGCCGGAGTGTGATAAAACGCGGGGGATGCGGGCAGGATGGATGCGCCCGCCTCTGCCAGCGTCGTGAGGTTTCTGAGATCAATGAGAGACAAGGGGCTTTCCCGCGAAACAATGACCAGTGGACGCGCCTCTTTCAGGCAGACAAGCGCGGCGCGGTGAATGACATTTTGGCATACGCCGGAGGCAATCGCGCCCGCGCTGCTCATGGAACAGGGAACAATGACGGTCGCGTCAAGCGGGAATGAACCGCTTGCGATGGGCGCGGCAAGATCACGGCAATCATATATATGGTCTTGAGAGACGGCGAAATCGTTCATCCATGTGGAAAACGGCTTGCCGGTTTCTTCGGCGACAACCCGCTTCCCCCATTCGGAGGACACGGCGTGTACTTCACATCCGCTCTCAAGCAACGCCTGTATGGTGCGTATGCCATACACAGCACCGCTTGCGCCTGTTATACAGACAAGGCGCCTCCCGGCGGACTTCGGGCATTGCGCTGGTTCAGCGTTCATGGGGAGAGTATAACATACAAGAGGATTATGCAATAGAGGGGCGACAAGAAAAGGGACGCCCGCTAGCGAGGTCTATTTGCGATGCGCAAATTCAGACAGTGTATCGCAACACAATTCTTTTTGCGCGTTGTTTCATTCACCAGCAACAAGAACTGGCAAAAAACAAAGAGCGCGAAAGCACAAACAAGGCTCAAACTCATTTTCGTTTTCTTTTCAAATTTTATATATATCCTTTTCTCCTGCAATCTATGTAAATTGCGAACCAACGGATCAACCAGATTGTGGAGCATAATTCCTGTTCCTGCGATATTTCCCGTAAAAATTCATGGTGATTCCCTTGATAATCAAATATCTGATCATATGCCGTTTTCCCGGAATGGGCGACATGGCGATATTTCCGGATGTGTCGAAGGACAGTGAAACGCAGCCATTTTGTTTTGCGGAGCGCGTTTTTTACAGCGAACTCTCAAGAAGGCGAGCGATTGTTATCTTTTCACAAAAGACATGCGGCGCCATTAATGTCCGCGATTTTCGGGGTGGAGACATTCAAGCGAAATCGGCAGTTTGCGCAACTTATGCGCCATTTCGTCTTGCGTCACTACAGCCGTTATTTTTATTGATTGTATATACATTTGTATCTTTTATATTTTTTCCATTTATTTCTTCATAATATTCTGAATATTTGTATCCATATTTTGCATAAAATTGCATCGCGTCATCATCTGTCGTCAATGCCATTGTCTTGTTTCCCTTCTTTACATAATCCATCAGATCCGTTCCCAAATTTCTGCCTCTGTATTCTGGATGTATTCCAAAATGCAACACTTCGAAATTGTCCTTGTTTTCTATGGGATGAATGTCTTTCTCAAGATTTTCTATTGACGCATTTTTCTCTATAATCATCGCTCTCATAAATTCCGAAACGACATTAGTATATTCATGGTGTCTTGCGCCCTTTGGTCTGTCAATTATTATCTCATTCTCTTTTATCAGGTTGTTCAAATAATTCCAGAACTCATTATCGCGTTTCATTTTTTCTCTGGTTATTCGCGCATGCCAGCGGCGTGACTGTCAACGTCACACGCTTTGCGGGCGTTACGCATCGTTTCTACGATGCAATATTTTTTATATCTTGTCAAGAGGCGAGGCGGGGATTTCGCATAAGATATGACATGGTTGCGGCGTCCGTTTTATACTTGATGCAATACAAAAAGACAGCGCGTTCAATCATTGCGCTCGCCTCTATCGCTCTACAGCCCCGCCGCTGGAAACGGAAAAATTAGAATCATTAGCATACAACTTAAAAAAATTATAAAACCAATTGATAATGAACCTGGGGCTGTCCAAAAAGTAAAGACGGCCCCTGATATTTTCCCCAAGCAAGACAAAATCATGCCAGAGTATCTCCATGAGCAAAGGCGTAAGCGACAAGATAACCTGCAAGCCCTACGACCGGGGGCGGGCGTATCTTATTCCTCCCCGGGTGTTGGTCGTCATCTGTGGATGACGCCGACCAGCCCCGCCGCCCGCCCGGCAGTCCCTCAACAGCCTTTCTATCCCCACCCCGTCTATCACTTCGCCGACCAGCCGCGCCAGGCGGTTTTCCGTGATGAGTTCGTCCACCCGGGGAGGAATGAGATATGCCCGCCCCTGGTCGTAGGGCTTGTAGGTTATCTTGTCGCTTACGCCTTTGCTCATGGAGATACTCTGGCATACTTTTGTCTTGCTTGGGGAAAATATCAGGGGCCGTCTTTACTTTTTGGACAGCCCCATCTTGCAAAACAAATCAAGAAGTCATAGCTTGCTTCTCTGGCATGCCTGGGTCGGGGTCGGTTCAGACCATATGGACATGATTCCGACTGTCGGCAACAACGCGCGTCGCCAAGCGGTTCTGCGCCCTGATAAGTTTTGATTCCAAGGATTTCGGGCTTTGGGCAAGGGGCAGTCCCACCCCAGTCTGATTCTTTCCAAAGTTAAATTTCATATCATGCTTCATGCCAAACGAGGTCGGCATAAACGAGTCCAATTGAACGGCATTGCTTGTCTGAACTTGGGAGACTGTCGCCTCCAGAGCGCCACTAGCCACGAGCCCCATTAGACTTCTCATGACGATAGAATTCCTATGGGATTGGAATCCCAAAATCAATTGTCCACCAACATTTTTATCAAAGTAAACCGACCCCTCTGTTGAAGGTATAATATGAATTTCGTTTATTTTATCATTTAAGTCTATTATCTGAAATTCACTCAACGTTCCGGCTGTTTACTACATTTGGAGCGGGCAAGTCGTTATCACAAAAAAGATTGCCTGTCGTGGGATAGCGTTTTGGCGCTACTCCGCTTAAAAATCCTTTGTTTGTCATGGGGTCATGATCCGCAACGGCGG
>JAISCC010000015.1 GCA_031265845.1 Treponema sp. | reverse complement strand
ATCGGCGCGTGGACATTCCCCGCCTGAAAGATAGGCTCCAGCGGAGTGGCGCGGACAACCTTGTCCTTGTTCTCCGGCACGGAGTGCACCATGCGCTTTGATTTCAGAATAGCCCTCATGGTCGCTATAGCGTCTTTGGAATCGACGGAGCCGCCGACGCCTATTTTTGTGTAAGGGCCGTCCAGCTTCGCAATCACGCGAATCCTGGCGTCGCGCTTCGGCGCGTTCTCCCTCATGCGGACGACGTCCTTTATCCACAAGTGTACCATATTTTCCTGAATTTGGAAAGCGAGAAGGGTTCCGCTCGTCCAGTCAGGGTCTTGTTTCGCCCTCTCCTTGGCCGTGTGCGCCAAGTCCCACACGCGGAGCCACCGTAAGTTTTTCGGGTATTCCGCCACGCTCTGATGGCGCGCCACGCACTCGGCGTTGAGCATATTGCCGCCCCGCTTTTTTGGCTCAAGCTGCATGAGGGAGTTGAAGCCGTATTCTCCGAGGATCGCCCGGCGCTGCGTGTACCACTTCTTGCCGAACCGCTCCGGGAACAACACGCCGGTTTGGTAACGGCCGCTCATGGCGGGGAACTTCAGGAAGTTGAACTTCGGGAACTCCGGGTCTGTCTTTTGGCTTCGCTTTATGCGCCCGATTATGTCGTCGACATGCCACGGCGTGGCCAACACGATGGTGATCGAGACATCCGCCCCGCGTGTCATAAAGTCGTTGGTGAAGGCGTCCCACATCTTTTCCCGCATGGTGGACGATTCCGCGTCCGCGCGATTGCGGCAGTAGTCATCAAGGAGTCCGAGGTGGTATCCCTGCCCGGAAAGGCTGCCGAGCAAGCCGCTGGAGAAGCATTCGCCCTCGCGCCCTTTGATTTTCCAATGCGCGCCGCTGGTTGAGCCTTGGTCAAGCTCAATATGGGGAAACAACTCGCGGTAAGCTCTGGTTTTGACGAGGTTCCGCGCCGTTTTGGAGAAGCCCTCGGTCAAGTTCGCGGTATGGCCGCAGAGAATGACATTGCAATCCGGAAACAGGCCGAGGAAGTGCGCCGGGAGCTTGCGAGAAATTATCTCCGTTTTGCCATGACGAAATGGCAAAGTGATCACCCAATACGTGCTTTTCCCCCGCCGGAACTTGTCTATCGCGTAGTCGATGCAGGCGCATATTTGCCGCGTGTGGTATCCCTCAATGAAAGGCCTGGTCTGGTTGGTCCAGGTGTAGCGCATGAAGTCCAAGTGATGATCTATGGCATTCAATTGCCGCAAGTACAGAAGTTTCCAGAGGTAGCCGTCGGTTATATCGGCAATCCTATTTTCCGGCGTTTCCATTTTCACTCCTCTTCAAGGCTTTCGCCCCGCGTCCATACGAATCTGTTTTTACATGGCAAGAATGGCAAAGCGTAAGCCCGTTGTCTACAAAAAATTGCAATTCAGGCGCCACGGAAAACGGCTTTATGTGGTGGGCTTCCAGCTCCTCCGCCGGAAACGTCCTATGGCATATCTGGCATTCATAGTTATCGCGCCTAAAAACAGCCCCGCGCCACGCCCTATATGTCAAGGTTCCCGCCTCCCGCTTTTCGCCTTCAAACTCAATGTCAAAGTTGAAAATCGGGAGTTTAATGTCATCCATGCAATCCACGCTTGCCCGCTTCATTTGAGGAGGCGCCCCTTTTTTCTAAACGTTCCTGTATTCCCAATACAAGCCCTTTTGCCATATATCCTTTATTCATCCACATTTCTCCAACACTTTTTTCATGGCGCTCTGCAGATATTTTTATTTTTCGCCCATCCTTCAATTCAATATCCAAATATAATTCTCCGCTTTCATAATAATCCTTCGCATATTTTCTTCTCAGCCAGCCGTTTTTCCTAAAACACTCTTCCCCTTCTGGAATGATTCTCTCATCTACGGTTTTCACCATTAGAATTTCATCATCGGCGATATAAACGCCATTGTATACCATCGTTTTTTCTCCTTTGGCTTTTGCCATTTAACATATTTGCGCGTTTCATTTTTAAGCGTCCTGCCGCCTATAAATCAAAAAAATCATATTTTTTAGGTTTCTCTTTGGGTTGATTTTCCCTCAAAATATCGCTATTCTCTTCCCGTTCAAGTTCGGTGCTTTTATCCAGCTTGACGTATTTGTATGGCTTATTGAATTTTTTCACCCTCTCTAATTCATTTTTTGTTCCCTGGCTTTCTCCGTCATGGATGAGAAGAATAAAATCGGCTGATTTTATTACCTCGTCAGATCTGTGTTCAAACGCGCCGCGAGCGTATTTTTTTATATTTAGAAAATGCAACTCAAGCGGGATTGCGTTTTCTTTCGCATAAACCTGCGCCAAGGCGCAAACGCCCTTTGGTTCTTGCGTAGTTACTAACATGTCAAAGCCAGGGCGTCCATTAAGAAAATCGGCTATTTCTATTTTCACCCTGCTGTCTTTTATGCTTCTGCTTCCAAAAACCGCCAATTTCATTTCCTTTCTCCTTTTGTTTTTGCGTCTTCGAGCGCGGCCTCGGAGGGCGGTTTTCCGAGGCCGAGTTCCTTCCGCAGTTTTTCGGCCAGCGCCCGGCGTTCTTCGGGGTCCGCGGGGAGTTCCGCGCGGTCGCCTGCGCCGAGAATGACCTGCTGCGCGGGCTTGCCCATTATGCGGTCTAAGACGCTGTTCGCCGCCGTCAGGGCGCCGGTTCTCATGTCGTGTATGAAAGCCGAGATGCAAAGAGCCACTATAACCGGCAGTTTTTTCTTGTTGTCGCCGTCAATCATCTTCTCAAGCTCCTCGATGGTGTATGTGGCGATGATGTTCTTGAAAATGCCGATAAAATCCTCGTTGGACACCCCATTCCCCTTGATCCACTTCTTGAGCTTCGATGGTTTCCGGCCCCGGTTCGCCGGTTGATATTCGCTTGA
>JAISCC010000168.1 GCA_031265845.1 Treponema sp. | reverse complement strand
GTTTCCGCGCCGAGGCCTTTACAACAAGCCGCCTGTAACTCTACGCGGGGGGGGGGGGGGGTAAAGCGACAGAGCCGACGCCCCCTGTGTCCGCCGCGAAATACGCGGGAACCGGGACGAGGCTGTCTTTCGTTACTTCAAATAATTTAAAACGCGGCATGAACACGTTCATACGGAATACTATAGCGCATGGCGGCGCTCGTGTCAATACGCGCGACATCTGAAAAACGTCTGAAAAAGAATTTAACCGGAAAGAGAAATCTCATGGAAAAATCCGGCCATGGAAACCTGCGTCCGGCGGAAAAGACCGCCGGAGGAAAGGGAAGGTCTAACTCGCCTATGAACGGCTTCCTGGCGGGGCGATGTCCGCAGGGAAGCGAAAGACCGATTGGAGACGCGAAAGAAACGGCTTGACCTTGTTCAGTACGCCGCCGGATAAGGCGGGGGCCGCTTTGCGGTTTTTCAGCCGCTACCGCAATTCCGCCTTTTTCAATCCGGACACCGCCATATACGTCGCCGGCGTCATAACGACCTCTATGGCGCACTTGAAGAAGTAATTTGTCAGTACGAGGGACCAAAACAGTTCCCAGCCGAAAACGCCGGTCAGACTCGCCACGCTCACAAAGACAAGACTGTCCAGCAATTCCCCGACAAGAGTGCTGCCTATGGTTCTGATCCAAAGAAATCGTCCGTTCATGGCTTTTTTTATGATCACCATGATGATGGAATTGGAAAACTCGCCCGCCAAATAACCGGCGAGGCTCGCAACCGCGATGCCGCCTGCGCTCATGCCGCCTAAAATGGCGTCAAATGCGGCGCTTCCCGCGTATCGCTCCCATTCGGCGTCCGCAGGCAGTATGCGGAGCAGGAAGAACAGCAGGGAAGAAAACGCGAGGGCTATGAAGCCCGTCCAGATGACCTTTCTGGACGCCCTGAACCCGTAGACTTCGGTGAGTATGTCACCAAACACGTAGGACAACGGGAAAAGGAGCGTGCCGCCGTCAAAAGCCATGCGGGTATTGAACACGGAAAAGCCCAAATCCACGATTTTCGCGGAAGAGGCCACATTGCTGACCACAAGAATTGCGGTGAAGAAGGTCATCACCCTGTCAAGGCAACGGAATCGGTCGCCAGATTGAGCGTTGAAAGAAAGCATAGAAACTCCTTGTTTTGTTTGGAGAACAGAACGCCGCGCGCCGCTCTCTCAGGCGGGTTTTACGAGGAAGACCGCCTTCTGTCAAGAATAGTACAACAACAGCGCCGCGAGCGTCAAGCGTCTGCAAATTCACCGCTTGACATTTTTGTAGTTTTTACTATAATAGAGCGATATTTTTAACCTATGGAAAGGATGTTTTCATGTACGCTTTAGTTGAAATCAAAGGCAAACAGTATAAAGCTGAAAAAGACTCGCTCATAAAGGTCGATCTTCTTGATATGGAACCCGGCTCCGCGTTGGACATTGATTCGGTGTTGCTTATTTCCGGTGATGCGATTACGGTGGGGGATCCCTATGTACGGGGCGCTCGTGTGTCCGCAGTGGTGGAACGCCATGAACGGGACAAAAAGATCATTGTGTTTAAGTACAAACCAAAGAAGGATTACCGCAGGACAAAGGGTCACCGGCAGTGGTATTCCATCATTAAGATCAATGATATTGTACGTTGAGCCGGTTTTATAAAGATGTGTTGTAAGTGCGGTGGATGATTGCCATTGAAATTGTTTTGGATAATGACCTCCTCAAGCAGTGCAGGATAAAAGGTCACGCCCAGGCGGGCCGCAAGGGAAAAGATATTGTCTGCGCCGCAGTTTCGGCGCTTGCGCGGACTGCGGCTCTTGCGCTTGCCGGCGAAGACGGTATTGCCTCGCGTTGCGAGGCGCAGAAACCAGGCGAATTCTTTTTGGAAATAGTTGAATGCGCCCAGGCGAAAAAGAGCTTTCTTTCCGGCGTGGGGACATTTCTTACGATTGGTCTTGATTCTATTGCAAAGGAATATCCAAAACAGTGTTGGTTGTCTGTAAACGCCACTATGTAGAGAAAATAACGTAAAATAAAGGAGCATAATCATGGCTAGAAAAAGAGGCGGAAGCGGCGCGAAGAACGGACGGGATTCAAACCCCCAGTACCTCGGTGTAAAAGCGTCCGGCGGTTCTATGGTTAAAGCGGGAACCATCATTGCGCGGCAGCGCGGCACAAAAATACATCCGGGCGTGAATGTGGGCTTGGGCGGGGACTATACGTTGTTCGCTCTTGTTGACGGCGTCGTGTCCTTTAGCCAGCGTCGTGGCAGAAAACTCGCCAACGTAGTGCAAAACTAGCGTTTGTCTTTCATATAGTTAGCCGAGACGTGGAAAAATTCGCGGATGAAGCGTTGATTGAAGTCTCCTCAGGCGCGGGCGGCAATGGGTGCGCGGCGTTTCGCCGTGAGAAATACGTGCCGAAGGGAGGCCCGTCCGGCGGAGACGGCGGCAAGGGCGGAGATGTCCTCTTTGTTGTCAGGCGCAATCTCCGCACCCTTGCGCACCTGCGGCACAAGCAACATTTTAAGGCGGAAAACGGCAGAGACGGCGAAGGGGGCGGCAGATACGGCAGGAACGGCGAGAACATCGTCGTGCCGGTGCCGCCCGGCGCCGTGCTGAAAGACGCCGGTTCCGGCGAAATGATTCACGATTTTGGCAAAGATGAAAGCGATTTTTTGTTTCTGAAAGGCGGAAACGGCGGATGGGGGAACATCCACTTTAAATCGTCGGTGAATCAGGCGCCCCGCAGAGCCTTGCCCGGCAAGAGCGGAGAACAGCGGCGGATTCGCGTTGAGTTGCAGCTTATGGCGGACATTGGTTTTGTGGGTTTTCCCAATGCGGGCAAGTCTTCGCTGTTGGACAAATTCACCAACGCCCGCCCTAAAATAGCGCCGTATCCTTTCACCACCAAAATCCCCAATCTGGGCGTGCTGACGGTTGACGACCGCGACATCATTTTAGCCGATATTCCCGGCATCATTGAAGGCGCGTCGGAAGGGCTGGGACTCGGCATACGGTTCCTCAAACATATTTCCCGTACGCTGGCGCTCATCTTCCTCATTGACCTTTCCGATGACAATTACCTTGTCGCGTTCGACGCCCTTTACAAAGAACTGGAGCGTTTCTCGCCGGAACTCGTGAAAAAGCCCCGCGTGATAGCCGGATCCAAGTTGGATGTTGAAAACACTGCGGCGCGTTTGCGCGAACTTGAGGAGAAACACCCCCACGAAACCGTATTCGGCCTTTCGGTATTTTCAGGCGAGGGGCTTGCGGATTTTACGGCTTTTGTCATGAAACTGGTGAACGAAGCGGAAAATTCTGAAAGAGCCCACACGGAGAATACGGAGCGGCGGCCATGAGGATCGCAATCCTTGGAGGCAGTTTCAACCCTGTTCACATAGGACACCTTGCGCTGGCAGACGCCGTGATTTCAACCCTTCGTTACGACCGCGTGATCTTTGTTCCGGCGTTTGTTTCGCCGTTTAAGCCTGACGCGAGCGTGGAAAATCCTCAGGACAGACTCGACATGCTTGTCTCGTCAATAGCCGGAGACCCGCGTCTTACGGTTGACGATTGCGAATTGCGGCGCAAAGGCGTTTCCTACACCATCAGCACGGTTGTTGATATTATCCGGCGTTATTGTCCTGACGGCAAACCCGGTCTTATCATCGGCGATGATCTTGCCCGCGATTTTGCGCGGTGGTACAAGTCGGATGAAATTCTCGAAAAAGCGGATGTCATTATTGCCAGGCGGATTTACCGGGAAGAAATGGACGCGCCTGTTTTCCCTTTCCCCCATACAACGCTTGACAATGAAATTATGGACATCTCTTCTTCAAACATGAGGGAACGCATAGCGCAGGACAAAAACTGGCGGTATCTCACGCCTGCCGGAGCGCGGAGCGTCATTGAAGACAGGCGGCTCTACAAGCCGCGTCCGCGTTACGGCGGCTTGGAGGAAGCGGAAGCCGCGGAGACTGCGGAAACCGTGAAAGAAAACGCGCCTTTCTCGCAAATAGCGTACATGGAGAACGAAGTGCGGACGCTGGCAAACCCGCCGCGTTTCCTCCATTCCCGCAATACGGCGCTTCTTTGTTACGACTTATGCGCTCGCTACGGACTTGATCCCTTGAAGGGTTACTTTGCCGGCATTGTCCACGACATCTGCAAATCATTTCCTGAAGAAGAACTTGTTAGGCTTGCGCGGAAAGACGGGGAAGAGATGACAAAAATGGAGCGGAAGAAAACCTCGTTGCTCCATGCAAGGGCAGGCGCAATGTTGCTTAAGGAACGCTACCATATTCAGGACGAAGCTGTTTTAGAGGCTGTACGTTGTCATACGACGGGCAAGGAAAACATGGGTCCGCTTGCGAAGATCGTATTCATGGCTGATAAAGTTGAAGTTTCCCGTCCCGAGGTGAAGCCTTCCCTTCGGGAGCTATGCGCCCGCCCTTCGATGAGTCTTGACGAACTGTTCGCCGTGGTACTGGAGGAGACCGTCACCTTTCTTATGTCAAAAAAACAGGATATTTCTGAAAGAACGTTCCGTTTGCTTGCTTCAATGAGCGGGAAATCAAAGCGGTGAAGCGGCGCCTCAGGCTGCATCGCGCCACCAAGCGCGACGCAAGCGTAGTTTTCTTGTTGCTTATCGCGCTGTTGACGGGCGGCGGAATCACGGCGGGTGTATTGCTTGTCAATTACGACCCCATTCAGGAAGCGCTTGCGTCCGACGAGGTCATAAACACGCTTTTTGTTTTTGAAGGAGAACCCCAAAACGGAGCGATTAAACCCCTGGGCGCCTTTCTTCTGATGTACTATCCGGCGACCAAGCGGGCGGCGGTCTTTAACATTCCCGGCCAGGTCGGCTTGATCCTGAAGGGCGTTGACCGTGTTGACCGCATTGATTCAATTTACGATCCTAAAAACATAGACGTTTATAAAAATGAGATAGCCTCTTTTATTGGCGATGAAATTGATTATTCAGTCGTGTACAACCTTGATACGCTTGAAAAAACGGTTGATCTGCTGGAATGCGTGGAACTCTTCATTCCGGCTCCGGTGGAGGTGTATGACAGTACGCCGCCGGTTCTCTTCGCTTCGGGCTTGTGCAGATTGGACGGGAAGAAAATCCGCTCCTATCTTACCTATAAGCTGCCCCAGGAAGACGATGAGGCGGTGAATTTGAGGAGGCAGCGGTTTTTTTACGCATTTATAAAGCGTCTTGGAGAACAGAACAGGATGTTAAAACAAGCGCCGGTCGCCAAGGTGTTTTACAGCCTTATGAAGGCGACCATGAGCGAGCGTGAACGGGAGAGGCTTTTTGATGAGTTTTCCAATATCCACATGGATAGGGTGAACATACAATCCGTTGCGGGAACCACACGTGAAGTGTCTGGGCAGATACTGCTTTTGCCGTCTTACAACGGAAATCTCATCAAAGAAGTGATTCGCCAGACTCTTAGAAATTTAACCGCTCCAATCGAAGGCCAATTCAGCGACAGAGTGTATACCATTGAGGTGCTTAATGGCACCACGATAAATGGGCTTGCGAGCAGAACCGCAGAATTGCTGAGAGGCTTCGGCTATGATGTCGTTGCCGTCGGCAATGCGGATGTCTCGTATGACAACACGCTTATTATTGATCAGTTGGGCTATCAAGTTGCGGCGCAGAATTTGGGATCTATTATACGGTGCTCCACTTTTCAGGTTAGAGTGACCGATTCAGATGCCAACGTAGAAGACGCCAGCAATATGACGCATTATAAATCTGATTTCATTCTTATTATCGGGAGGGATTTCAATGGACGATATGTTATCGGCGGATAACGTCGCGCCTGACAGCGACGTACATCCACAAACCGGCGGCTTTGACCACAACGATTACAGCGCGGCGGCCATTGATATATCGCGCCTGCTTGTTGAACACAAGGGGCGTGAAGTGGTTGCGCTCGACCTTCGCGGTCTCAATGCGTGGACGGACTTTTTTGTCATTGCCGGCGTAACGAGCAATGTACACATGCAAGGCTTGGAACGCCAGATAAAAGAATTCTGCCGCGCCGGAGACATAGAAATAGTACGCGCTTCGACCAACCCTTCTGCGCTTGGTGAGGAATGGAAGCTCATTGATTTAGGCGCAATAGCCATTCACCTTATGACGGAAAAAGCCCGTTCTTTTTATGAATTGGAACGGCTCTGGTCACACGCGAAAACGTTGCCTTTGTAGTTTGCATAGACCGGTCGCGGGCGCGGTTGTTTCATTGTTTCATACAACATCCCGCAACCGGGTCTATGCGCCGTGCGCGTAGCGCGTTAATACGCCCTATTCGTCGTCAAAGCCGCTGTCGAAATCATCATCCCCGATACTAAAGCCGTCGAAGTCTTCTTCGTCGTCAAAGTCCTCGTCGTCATCGAAGTCGTCGTCAAAGTCCTCGTCGTCGAAGTCTTCGTCGTCATCGTCTCTGCCGAAGATGAAATATGGTTCTTGATCACCGTACCTCAATTCGGTGTCTCCGTTTGCGATGGGAATGAGCATAAGCTCCTCATCCAGATTCTCAAAACAAGATGAATCCAATATGGTATTCATATAAGTCTCCATGTATATCATAATTAATGTATAGAGAAAAGATAATGGAGATATTCGGTCTATGTCAACTAGGTTTCCGCTTTTTTTAAGAAAATTTATCTAATAATGTCTAATTATCGCTTAAAATCGTTTTTGGCTCGTAGCGTTCTTTTACACGGAACAGCCGCGCCGCCGCTTCATCAATATTTTTCGCCCATCCAAGCGCCACGGCGGCAAGACAGGAGTTTCCCGCAAGCTCGCCATCCGCGATTTCAGGGACAATGAGGACGCAGCCTGTGAGATCGGCTTTAAGCTGGTTCCACAACCTGTTTTTCGCCTGCCCGCCGGATACGCGCATCTCGGCAATGGCGAAGCCGTTTTTCTGAAACGTCCCCAGCGCGTTCTTCACTTGCTGCGCCATTGTTACGAGCGTCGCATATCCCCTGCCTTTTTCCTGTATGATGGTTTGCAGGAGTTCGTCATAGTCGCGCTGCCTCTGATTGCTCTCCATGCGGTATTGATCGAACAGACTCCCTGATTGCGGGATGATGCATCCCAAATTCCACCGGTCTTCGTGTATGTGGGGAAGCGTCCGCAAGCCGTTGAAAGCCGGCGCCTCGCCGGTTTTGGGAAGAGACGCGCAGAGATTCACGCCCTCCGAAGTTCCGGCGCGGTCGCAGACAAGACCCGGCTCCACAACGCCCGTGCCGATAAGCGCGGCTATAAAGTCTGGAGCGCCCGCGATGATAGGGGTATGAGGCTTGAGGTTGAACCGTTGCGCCGCTTTTTCAGAGATGCCGCCGATGACGCCGCCCATTTCCACAAAAGGGGGGAATTTCGCCATATCCAGACCAAAGAGGGCGCACTGGCTCTTGTTCCAGTAATACTCCTCGTACAAACCACTGGGGAGCGTGGTCACTGGTTCCGCTCCCAGCATGAAGGAGACCCATTCCTGGGCGGAGATGAAGCGTTTTGTTTTTTCATACAGCGCCGGTTCGTTTTGGGCGAACCACGCCGCGTGAGGGAGAAAAAGGGATTTTGTTTTCACGTTATCGCCGGAAGCCGTTCCGGACACGCGGCCGTCGCACCAGAGTAGGGGAGGCAGGCTTTTTCCGTCAATGGTATATGGCACGAGCGTGGGCCCGTTCGCGGAAACGCAAACCGCCTCAAGGCGATCCGCCGCCTTCAATCCCGTCCGCGCCGCATATTCGGCGGACACGATGGAGATCGCCGACTCAAGGGCGTTCTCCCAGACTACAGTAGAGAAAATGAAGGCGGCGCCCGCCTGCGCCGGATACGCCGGATACGCAACTCGGGCAAACGCCGCCAGAGAACCGTCACTGTCAATGAGCGCGGCCTTGAGAGATGATGTGCCTATGTCGGCGCTTAAAACGAGCGGTTTTTTTAGCATGTATGTTTGTATCAAATTTTGATAAATGTTGCAAGAATGTACGCGGAATGACGCGCCGCTCCACGATTGAAATGTTCGGATTTTTGAAGTATAGTAAGAACCGGAGGCGTATGTGAGAAATTTTGAATATCACAATCAAACAAAATTGATTTTTGGGAAAGGCGGCGAACAAAAGGCCGGAACGGAGATGGCGCGTTGCGCGAAACGTGTATTGCTTCACCATTCGGGAGGGCATCCGGCGCGATCCGGTCTCATTGACACGATCAAAAAATCGCTTGAGGATGCGGGGGTTGAATGGGTGGAGTTGACGGGCGTACAGCCTAATCCGCGTCTTTCCCTTGTTTATAAAGGCATTGAGCTTGCTAAAAAAGAGAAAGTAGAGGCGTTGCTGGCGGTTGGAGGCGGTTCCGCCATTGATTCCGCAAAAGCCATCGCGCTGGGCGCTGTTGACGGCGGAGATGTATGGGATTTTTATGACGGCTCCCGTGTTCCGGCCGGGGCGTTGCCTGTCGCGGCGGTAGTCACTATTCCGGCGGCCGGCAGCGAATCAAGCGTCAGTTCGGTGATTACCAATGAAAAGGGTCCGTGGAAGAAGGGGGCGAATTACGAATGCACCCGCCCTGTGTTCTCAATTCTTAACCCGGAATTCACCTATACGTTGCCGCCGTATCAAACGGCTTGCGGCGTGGCAGATATGTTGGCGCATGTCATGGAACGCTATTTCACCACCGAACAAGACCACCAGTTGACCGACCAGTTGTGCGAGGGAACGATGCGTACGATTATTCACAATGCGCGGGCTGTTTTTGAAGGGGGGCGGCAAAACTATAATGCGTGCGCCGAACTCATGCTTTCCGGAGCGATTGCCCACAATAATCTGCTGAGTATGGGACGCATCGGCGATTGGGCAAGCCACGGCATTGAACACGAATTGTCGGCGCGGTACGATATTGCCCACGGAGCTGGACTCGCCATCGTGTTTCCCGCGTGGATAGCGTACAACATAAAAGAAGAGGTTGCCAATGGTGTACAGCCTGTGCGTTTCGCCCGTTTTGCGGCTGAAGTGTGGGGCGTTGACGGGGCCTGCTATGATTGCGCTCAAGCGGCGCTTGAAGGGGTGTTCCGTATGCGCTCTTTCTTCCAATCAATCGGTTTGCCTCTGACTTTCGTCGACGCGAAACTGCCGGCTGATCATATTGAGGAAATCGCCTCTCAAGTGACGCGAAACGGACTCATCGGCAATTATACAAAATTAGACAAGTGCGCCGTTGAATATATTTTAAATAGCGTTAAACAATCTTGATGATACGGCAATGGCTGTCTTGCGGCGTACATTGCCCGGCAACGCGAACCTGTGATTGCGAACTATAGATTCGGCGGGGCAGGGCGCCCGCGAGCCTCCGCAGGAGGAGTCCCTCAGGTAAATTTATTTGTTATATGAGGAGTTCGCGTGGCTGACAACAGGGAACGGGAGACGCTTCAATTGTTCGACTTGATGTTCAAGCTGATTTTGAAAGAGGCGATCTCCGCCGCCCTGTCGCGTTTCATCAACCGGCTGTCTGGAAAAAACTGCCCGCCGGACAGTGAAGCCGCGTTCGCCGCCACCGAAAGAGTCAACGGACAAGCGGAACGGCTTGAGAGAGTCATTTCCGGCGTGGCGATCACAATTGCCGGAGACGCTTTTTTTTTAGGGCGCCTCTGGAAACCCCGGTTGGGTTCCCAGAGGCGCCTCGGAGAAAATCGCCAACTCATTAATCTGGCGGGTGGTCAAGCCCAAAGCGTACATCGACAGGATTTTATCGTCAAATCTTCATACGCTCGATTCATTGACAGAAAGAGCGGCCAGCCGTCATTGAGATTTCCCATCCTCCCTATGGACTCCAGCAAAAGCCGTCCGCCACCTGTCATACCGAGACCCGCCTCCCCTAATGGCAAGACACTGCTACTTTGACGATGAACACCTCAATATCCTGGACTTCCTGAACCACAGCCTCAAAGTCGAATACGCCGACATATATGAAGAAATCATGTCCCGTTACGAAGCCAAATTAAAGACCAGCGACATATTTGATCACAATTTCCCCGATGCGAAATTCAGTGTACAAAAAATAAAGCCACCCAACTCACAATTAATATGTCTTTTATTCTGTATTTATTTTTCGATACAAGTTTTTATAAAAAAAATCGTTTATAAAATTTTTTATTGATCAAATCTATTAATGATTGTAAAAATGAAATAGAAAATAAACTCTTTTATTCATTGGTTAAATAAAATATAGAAAGTTATTCAAGCATATCCTTGCTTTTTCCAGATAAATCCTTGTTATGGTTTTAAATTTTTGCAATAACATTTCTCATAATATCTCCTGTCTTTATTAATTCTTTTAGTTCTATATTTACTATATGATATTTTTCGTCATATTTTTCCTGATGAGATGCTATTGCCAAATTTTTATCTTTATTGATGTTAGGAACTATTATCTGTGATATTTATTTATTTTTAAGATATAATGTATATCGCAAATTAGTGATACGAGTTATTTCATTGTTGCATTCTTTAATTTCATCATTATTTTTTAATTCAGAGAAGTCATTTGCATCCTGTCTTTTATAGGTCCCTAATTTATCAACGATATATTTTCAATCTCTTTAACTAATCTCTTGCTTGCACCTTCTGTTGAGCATAACTGCTCTACAAATATAATATCTAGTAAAGCCGTTTTTCCTGAGACCTTTGACCTATTATGCTTGCCAATCCTCTGTTAATAGAAATATTACAATCAGGGAACCGATTGGCATTTGGCGCATAGATTTGTGATAAATTGATAAATAATTTTTTCTGTTTATACTTGGTGGAAATTCGACAATAAAAACACGCTCTTTTGGATCATGTAAAATTTGCTTAAACCAATCAAATGTTGATTCGGCTTTTATCCAGCAGTATTTCTTTTTTTCAGAGAAAAATATTTCATCTATTGAATGCGCATCACTACCTATTAAACAAGGCTTTATGATCTCAAATTATTTAACTGGCTCTGATTCTGAATCTTTACTTTATCCAAGCCAAAATTGAATATCAGATGGATCTGAAGAAAAGATTATATCCGCTTTTTGCTCAATTTCATGCCTTTTAGCAGCAAATCCGCCCAACTATGCGCTTGTTCCATCAGATTGTTTTGTGGAGAACGTTATTAACGCATTGTCTTTAAACCATTTGTTTTCATTATACCGGTCTACAAATACAGAAAAATCAATCTTGAAATTTTTCATTCCTAATTCATAACGCTGTTCACCACTAGTTAGTCTTGGATTTCTTGACACTTCGCGGTTTGGCCGACCGGGAGTATCCGCCAGATTATCTCCAATACCAGTTCTTCCCGATATAAGCGCTTCCGGGCAAGGCTGTCATCCGTTATCAGTATTCCGATAAACCGATCCTTCAACACCCCCACCGCTATCGGACTTAAAGTTCGGAGAAAAAGACAAATCGGCAATGTCTTATGGTTTCCCGCCCACGCCGCCACAATCCCTTTGTCGAGGTTGTAGAGCAACTCACGCAGGGAAATTCTCTGGGGATTGCCGCCTTGCTTTTGAGTTCGTCCTGCAAACTCTTGACGGCGCTTTTCAGGGCTTTCATTTCGGCGGTTTCCTGTACCGTAACTGTTTCAAGGGTTTTGACGATACCCTCAAGGATAGCCTCTTTTTCCTGAAAGTAGTCGTTGCGGTTTCCGTGTTAGTGAAACCCGTCAACTCAATTTTCTTCATGGCGACTAATTGTTTCTTAACCGCTTCCAGTTCTTCATCACCCATAGGTTATACTCCTTACAGCTTATTGATAAGGCCGCCCCAAAAGGCAGGCGACTCAAATCCTGTGTCATTTCAGCCTTCGCCGTTTCGGTGCTTTTTCAATGCAAAAGGATTGTCAGGAAAAGGCAAACCCGCTCCGGTTCCGTCCATTTCCGGCCTGTTGGCCGTTGTTTTATTATGCTTGTGGAAGAAGGAGAAAATACTCATGCCAACCTCAATTTATAATCACACGCCTCAATTCAAATGCATATCTGAAAAATAACATCATTGACGTAGATATTAGCGCCGTGAAAAATGCATTTTTCAACCATGAGAAAAGTGTTTCATGTCATTCGCCCAATAATTTCAACTGGCTTTTCAACAAAAGCGCCTGTCCTATACGCCCTACACCTTAAACTTCGCCATTTCCTCCACCAGCGTGTTGATATTGGACTTGTTCTTTTCGCTGATCTCATTAACGCGCATAATCGCGCCGTTGATCTGATCCGAGTTGCCAGCTATTTCATTTATCCCTTCGTCAATGCTTCGGGTCAGCCCCTCCAGACCGGCGCTTTGGGTTAGCACCGCTTTGCACTCCGCAGTCATATCTTCTGACGCCTGGAACACCACTTCGGTAACCTCATGCAAGCGGGATATGGCTTCCAAAACGCTTCTGCCGCCCGTTTCCTGTTCCACCATAGCGGATCGGATGCCCGCTTCCTGCTCAGACACGGTTTGAACTTCCCGCTCAATGAGTTCAAATTGCTTGAGTACGCCCTCGGTTGACTGGGCTATGGAGTTGATGGCTTCTTTAATGGTTTTAAGCACGTTGCTTGAAGTCTTTGACTGTTCCGCCGCAGACTCCGCCAGTTTTCGTATTTCGTCGGCTACCACGGCAAACCCTTTCCCCGCTTCCCCCGCATGGGCCGCTTCTATAGCGGCGTTCATGGACAAGAGGTTGGTCTGGACGGAAATATTCTTTATGACCGCGTTAATTTCCAAAAGCCCCTCTGAATCCCGCTCTATTTTTTGGATCGCCGCAGAAACTTTTTGTAAATTCGCCCTGCCCGTATCGGAAGCCGCAGCCAGATCTTTCATGTTGCCAGTGTTTTTTATCAGACTTTCGGTAACCACATGAATATTCTCGAACATCTGCTCAATGGACGTGGAAGATTTGGAAATGCTGTCAGACTGAACCGTGATATTGTTGTGAAGCGCGCCGCCGCGCTCCATGATCCGGTTCGTGGCTGCCCCTGATTCCTTGACCGCCTTCAACTGACGCTCCGACTGCCCCTTAATCTTCTGGATATATCCGGTGATCCCGTGGATTTCAACGGCGGTCTCGTTCATTTCGGCGGAAAGGCCAATCCCCGTATCTGAAAGCTGGGACGCCTGCATCTTGATGACGCTGATCAGAGATTTCATCTTATCAAAAGTCATATTCAAGAATTCTCCCAGTCTGCCGATTTCGTCATGGCGATTGATCTGTATCCGCTTGGTCAGATCCCACTTTTCCGCGATTGCGTTCAGCATCTCCATCATGGTTCTCAACGGCTTGAAAAGCCGCTGAATATACAGGTCGATGATAAAAAACACCAGCAGGATGACCAATATCATCACGGAAAAAATCACGGTCATGGTGGATTGCAGGTAGAGCGCGAGGGTAATCGGCTCAAGCGCGGTGATGTACCAATCCAGCAGGGGGAGTCTGCCGATTGCTATTTCTTGATTTCTGGAATTAAAGACGTCGATCTGCGCGTCGCCAAGTCTTTCCGTGCGGGAGAGGATCGCGTCCCCCGCTGTTCCCAGAAAATTTTTAAGCAAAACCTTGTCTATCAGCAGTTGGTTGTCCTGTGCGCCGGTTATCTCTCCGTGCTGGTTGAACAGATAGAGCCTTGTATCGCCGCGTACATCCGCATAGAGGGAATCGATGAAGCCGGTAAGCTCTATGCCGGTTCCCACGACGCCCGTAGCTCGCCCCTGAAAAAACACCGGCGCGTTGATCCAGAGCATGGTTTTTTTAAGGCTTTCGTTGTAGTTAATGTTGAAATTGAAACGCTCGGTCTCATAAAGGGTCATGTTGTACCAGTATTCCGCCGGATTGCCGGGATCCACAGTATACACATAAGCGTCGTCAGAGTAGAAACGCTTATCCTTATCGCCTATCCAAAAAACTGTGTTTCCCTTGAAGGCGCTGCGGTATCCGGCGATTTCATTGAAGGCGATCTGCTCCAGTTCCACGTCCTCCGGTTGCGAAAGATAGCTTTGGATAAGGGGAGAGCCGGCCATTTTGAGGACGATGGCTATCTCTGAATTAACCGAAGCCTCCAATTTGAGCCTGCTCGTTTCCAAAAGGCGGGTCAACTCCTGCGCCGCGGTTTTACGGACTATCTGCCGCATGGAGAGGAAAAAAGCGCCGCTTCCCGCTCCCGCGATAACCAGAAAAAAAAGAACGGAAAAAACAAGAAATTGCCGCCGGATTGAAATCTGCTTCAGCGAAGGTTCGCTCATGTACGCCTCCTTATGATGTCGTTTATTGTCTCATCGCAATCTCATTGGACAAGTATACATCTACATTTAAGCTGTGTCAAAGGTTTAACCCGAATTATATCAAGAGTTTGACCCGATACGGATCAGGAACCGATTCAAGCAGGGGCGGCGGCAATGCCCTCCCGCCTTCCGCGCCACATAAAGGAGAAAATAAGGAAAAGAATCCGGCGCTCCGAATAGCTTTTCATATAAGTCCGTTTGCCGCGCCGCTTTCCATGGTGATGGATATCCAACCTGTTTTGTAGGTTTCAAAGCCGCATGACAATCCGGCGCCGACTAAAGCGCCGTTTTGTATCTTGAATTTGGATTGGATAATTTCGGAAAGATTGTCAAGCGTGATTTTGCCGCCGGGAGCGACTTTTTCGGATGACGCCACGATTATGCCGTCCGGGCGGCAGATATAACAGGTGACGGCGTTTTCCGTTTCCGCAGAAAGAGCTGACCGCGCTTGAAGCAGGACTTCCCGTCCCAGCGCGTCCCAGTTGAAAACCACGCCCAATACGCCCAGCAACTTGCCATCCGCCTGTCCATGCTCACGGACGCCGCATGAGTAAACAAGCGTGTTCTTTCCTTCCGCAAGGGGCGAGGAAAGCGGGCCTTCAAAGCCGTATTCCGAACCTTTATGGCTTGCCAGCGCCTGATTAAACCATGAGTACCGCCCCATAGGAAGTCCGGCGCAGGGGTACCTATCGGGCCTGCCGTTACAGAGGATAATTCCATTCATATCACACAAAATAAGGTCAAAATAGACCGTATACGCCTCCAAAATCACCCCCATGCGGCGGGAGGCGAAGTCGATTTTTTCTTTGGAACATTCAGACGCGGCGTTGACTATCGCGCTGTCCGTAGCCCACCAGCGGACATCACAGGACCGTTCGTACAGATTGCGGTCAATAATGTCTATATTGTGAGCGGCCACCTGCGCGAGCCGCTGCCCCCGCGAGTCGCTTTCCATCCAGTTCGATAGTCCCTCTATCGCGCCTATCATATCGGTATGAAGGTCTGCCAGTATGTTTTCGGTATGCGCAGCCAGTTTGCCCATCTCGTCGGCGACAACCCCAAAACCTGCGCCTGCCGCTCCCGCCCGCGCCGCCTGTATCTTGGCGTTGATTGACAACACCTTCAAATCCGTATTCACCGACGCAATAGTCTCAAGCGAATTCTCCAGCGTTTTCTGTATTGATTTAATAAGAACGTTTCTGGACGCTTCCACACAATGCTCCTTAGATTTAACGGGAGAAAGCGGCGTATTAGCCGCTCTTTCCAAAACCAACTTCAAAAAATAAGGAGGCTGTCTCACATTGAAACAGCCTCTTTCATAAGACAAGCGAGCGTTTACGGCCGCCCGTTTGCAACCCGTTTGCAGTCCGCTTACAGTTTGAACAGCATTTCCTCATAACCGGGGAGCGGCCAGATCGATTTGGGAGAGATCTTCTCAAGCGCGTCCGCTTTGGAGCGCACCGCGTCCATTGCGGGCTTGACCTTTTCAAGGTAGGCTTTCGCCTGGATAAACGGCTCTTCCTTTTCCTGCGCTTCGGCAAGAACAATTTCCAGCTTTCCGATTTCGTCAAAAAGCTCGGCGGCAAGCTCCGCTATACGCTTCGTCTGTTTCGCCTGCGGGATGTTGGTCGCGCCGACAGCGGCAAGTTGTGCCGCTTCTTTGGCAAGACGCCCCGCATAGGCGGTGACAGCCGGAAAAATCTGGCGTTTGGCAATGTCAACCGTAACACTCGCCTCAATGTTGAGTTGTTTTGAATATTTTTCAAGGTAGATGTGATAGCGGCTCTCCAATTCCTCTTTGGTAAGTACGCCGTGCTTTTCAAAAAGCGCGACGGTTTCCTTCTGCACAAGAACCGAAAGCGCGTCTGGCGTGTTCCGCACATTGGGAAGCTCGCGGCGATCCGCTTCTTTGACCCATTCCTCCGAATAACCATTGCCGTTGTATACCACACGGCGATGCTTGCCGTAAGATTCCTTGATGATATCCAGCATAGCCGCGTTCTTGTCCGGCGCTTTTTCCAATTTGCCGGCGAATTCGCTCAAAACCTGGGCGACCGCTATGTTGAGGTAGGTGTTGGGCGTGGCGATGGATTGGGTAGAGCCGACCATGCGGAATTCGAATTTGTTGCCGGTAAAGGCGAACGGGCTTGTGCGGTTGCGGTCGGACACGTCTTTGGGAAGGGCGGGCAGGCTTGTTGCGCCGAGTTTGATCTGCTCGCCGGTTTCCCAGTGGATGATGGGTTTTCCGTCCGCGATATTTTCGAGGATTTCGGTGAGCGGACCGCCAAAAAAGATGGAGATGATGGCCGGAGGCGCCTCGTTCGCGCCCAAACGGTGATCATTCGCCGAGGTGGCGGCTGCGGAGCGGATAAGGAGCGCGTAGCGGTCGACCGCTTCAACGACGCCTGCGGCGAACAGGAGGAAGCGGGCGTTGGTTTCGGGATTTTTGCCCGGCTCCAGAAGGTTGAGGCCATCATCCGTATTGATGGACCAGTTGTTGTGCTTGCCGGAACCGTTTACGCCGGCAAAAGGTTTTTCGTGCAGAATGGCTTCCATGCCATGCCGCCGCGCCACAGTCTTGAGCGTCTCCATAACAAGCTGATTCGCGTCGGTGGCCCACGCGGTGGTCGCGTAAACGGGCGCAATCTCAAACTGATTCGGAGCGACCTCGTTGTGCTGGGTTTTCGCCGGGATGCCCACTTTCCACAACTCATAATTCAACTCCCGCATAAACGCGGCGACCCGCTCTTTTATCGCGCCAAAGTAGTGATCCTCAAGTTCCTGTCCTTTCGCGGGCAGGGCGCCGAACACCGTGCGCCCCGTAAGCATGAGATCAGGACGAGCGTCGTAATACGTTTTGTCAATGAGGAAGTATTCTTGTTCCGGTCCCATGGTGGTGAAGACGTGTTTGGTGGTTTCATTGCCAAGCGCCCGCAACACGCGGATCGCCTGTTTGCCAAGCGCGTCAATGGAACGCAGAAGCGGCACTTTCTTGTCCAGCGCCTGCCCATAGTAGCTGATAAAAGCGGTCGGGATGCACAGGGTGGTGCCGCTGTTGTCTTGTTTCAGAAAAGCGGGGCTGGTCACATCCCAGGCGGTGTAGCCGCGCGCCTCAAAGGTCGCCCGCAAGCCGCCCGACGGGAAGCTCGAAGCGTCCGGCTCGCCCTTGATAAGCTCTTTGCCGGAGAATTCCAAAAGCGCCCTGCCATCGCCTGATGGGGAAACAAAAGAATCGTGCTTTTCCGCGGTAAGACCGGTAAGCGGCTGAAACCAATGTGTATAGTGCGACGCTCCTTTCGAAATAGCCCAGTCCTTCATGGATGCGGCGACTACTTCAGCCGTTTCCAGAGTCAGTTCTTTTTCACCCGCTTGTACCGCGAGAATTTCTTTATAAATACTTTTCGGCAGCCGTTCCTTCATAACGGCGTTGGAGAAACAGTTCACCCCGTAGATTTCCTCTATGGGGGTTTTAGTAAAGTCAATGACTTGTGACATTAAACACTCCTTATATCATACATAAAACTATTTTATAATATAAGCAAATACTATGCCAATAGTATGCCGCTCACACGCAATCTGTCTAATAATGCGGCAAAAAAGTCATTTTGTATTATCTTCATCTCCATAACTCCTTGTTGGGCGCTTTTCATCTGATCTTTTGTGAAATTGGGTCGATGCCGGACGTTGCCGAAGAACAGATGATGGGACAAGCATTGACCGCAAGATACATAAATGTATAAATTTCTATGAAAACTACGAGAAAGTATGAATGAGCGCGTCGGATCGCCATCTGCGTCATGAATGGAATGACGGAGAGACTCGCCGCGACAGCATGGGGACAGCGGATGTCTTTGGAAAAAGCGTTTTCAAAACAATATATTTAAAATCCATCGCGTTCTTCAAGGGGACTTCGGTGTTTCGAGTGGAGTCCTCCCGGAATGTTCCATGAGCAGGACAAATAAGGCTGTCTGAACATCGGTTATCTTTAAAACGGCGGCAACGCCGGTACGGTGTGATGTGGCTTTGGCGAAAAATTCTTCCGTCAAGGTATGTTCTTCCGCGAGAAGTTTTAGTTGTTCGAGATCGGCCAGAATGTCCGGCTTTCCGGTTTCGGTGTTCCTGTTCTCTTTTATGCTTATATATTTTATGGAGGAGCTTGCGATCCGGTTGCTTGACATCGTATTCTTGCCTACGGATTTGAATAAATATGTTTATATCAGAGGACAAGGGAAACAAGTAGAAGAAGTGGAAAAAGTAAATTTAAATATGACTATTAAGACAACTTCGAAACAAGCGTTTTTAAGTAATTGGTCGAACATGAAGAACAAGCGCACAGAAGAGGGAAAAATTGCCTCGTTTTAATACATTTTAGTGGAAATACGAACATTTTATGTTCATATTCGATGAAAATTGACGGTAAACCCGCCAAAAGAGAGGTTATTTATGGGCGCAGACTGGCATCCCAATTCAAGGGACGAACAACTCACATGGTAAAGTCATGGAACACGGTTTTTGCGACCAGCGACCAGCGCATTGGGTATCCCTCAGAACCACATCACCCAACTGGCAAGCGACGAAGCCGCGGCGCAAACTATTTTGGACAAGGTGAAGAACTTAAGCCTTCGGACATAGCGGCGGCGTTGAACCGCAAGCCGTCCGGCATCACCGGTGTCATACCCAGGGCGGTTATATGCTCTATCAGATAAACGAGCTTGGAGGAGACCAATTGGCGCATACTGCGAGGGAAAAGCCCATGACACAAGCAAACGCGAACTCTTTCTTTGACCTCCTGACATTCACCTAAAACTCTTATGTTCGTGTGGTTCGTGTTCCTGTTCGCGTTCCGAATTCTCTTGATTTTTTATCTATAAAGCGTAATATTATAAATTACTATGTCGGATCAAATGGTGCCGCTGGAGCAGTTGCTTCCCGGCAAGCTGCCTATCGTGAGCCTTATGGGGCGCCCAATCTTTCCGGGAATTTTTACGCCGCTTATGATCCTCAACCCTTTTGATGTGAAGGTGGTTGAATACGCGGTTTCTGAAGATGGTCTTATTGGGCTGGTTATGCTCGCCAACGAGGTTGAGACGCCGACGCTTGGCGATTTTTATAAGGTCGGAACCGTCGCCAAGATAGTCAAGAAGATAAACCTTCCCGATGGAGGCGTCAATATCTTTGTATCGACCATCAAACGTTTCAAGGTCAAGAAAGCCGTCAGCGCAAGAAATCCAGTGGTCGCCGTCGTTCAGTACCTTGAGGAAACCGAAGATGAAACGCCGGAAGTGAAAGCGCTTACACGGGCGCTTCTTTCTGAAATGAAGCAGATTTCCGAAAACAACCCGCTTTTTTCCGAAGAAGTGCGGCTTAATATGATAAACATCGATCAGCCCGGGAAAATAGCGGATTTTATAGCCAGCATCCTCAATATCGAAAAGGCGGAGCAGCAGAAGGTGCTTGAGCAGACCAATGTGCGCAAGCGCATGGAACAGGTGCTGGTGTTCATCAAAAAAGAGCAAGAGCTTTTTCGCATACAGAAACGCATAACGAATGAAATCAACGACAGACTCAACAAGTCCCAGCGCGAGTATTTTTTGAAGGAAGAACTGAAGGCGATCAAGACGGAATTGGGCATGGTTGCGGACGCGAAGACTTCAGATTATCAACGGTTTAAGGAAAAGTTTGAATCGTTCCATTTTGAAGGCGAAATAAAAGAAACGGTCGAACAGGAGCTTGAGAAATTCGCCGCCATGGAGTCGCAGTCGCCTGAATACGTGGTCTCCAGAAACTACCTCGACATGATAGCCTGCCTTCCATGGGAAGACCCGGCGCCGGAGCGGATCGATCTCGCGTATGCGCGGAAGACGCTCGAAAACGATCACTACGGGCTTAAAGACGTGAAGAATCGCATTATCGAGTACCTCGCGGTGAGGAAATTGAGGAACAGCCGCATCCAGCGGGACACGCGGCAGGCGAATGGGAGCGAAGCGAAAGACAGGGAAGGCAGACCGCCATCAGGGTCGATCATTTGCCTGGTGGGGCCGCCGGGCGTTGGAAAAACCTCGGTGGGCAAGTCCGTCGCCCGCGCCCTCAACAAGAAATTTTTTAGATTTTCCGTGGGCGGCATGAGGGACGAGGCTGAAATCAAAGGCCATCGGCGCACCTATATCGGCGCCATGCCCGGCAAGATCATTCAGGGAATCAAGATTGCCAAGACGAAAGACCCTGTGTTTATGATAGATGAAATCGACAAAATGGCGGCGAGTTATCACGGGGATCCGGCAAGCGCCCTCCTTGAAGCGCTTGATCCCGAACAAAACAACAGCTTCCGCGATCATTACCTGGATCTGCCGTTTGACATTTCCCGCATATTTTTCATTGTTACGGCGAATACGCTGGACACTATTCCCCCGGCGTTGCTTGACCGCATGGAGATCATTGAGTTGCCGGGGTACATCAGCGCTGAAAAACTGGAGATCGCAAAGCGTTATCTGGTGCCGAAAAGCCTTGAAAAAAGCGGGTTGGAGAAGCGTCAGGTGAAGTACGCCAAAGAGTCGTTGCTGTACATTGCGAATTGCTATGCGCGAGAGGCGGGCGTACGGAATTTTGAGAAAAATCTGGACAAGATACATAGAAAGCTGGCCAGAGAAATCGTAGAAGTGGAAGAAGGGAAGGGCTGGGACATAGAACCGGCGGAAAATGAAGAGGACAGCGGCGAAGCGCGGGCGGTTGCGACATCCGCGAAAAAGAAACCTTCCAACACAGCCCCTTCCAGCGATCAATTCCCCAAGCCCGTGTTTGTTGTAGACAAACCCCTCATCGAAAAACACCTGGGAAAACCTTTGTTTCCCGAAGGCGAGATTAAGAAGGCGAACAGACCCGGCATGTCGATTGGGCTTGCGTGGACGAGCATGGGCGGCGACACGCTGGTGATTGAGGCGACCTCGGTGAAGGAAAAGGGCGGCTTCACTCTTACGGGCAACATGGGCGACACCATGAAGGAATCGGCGTCCATCGCCTTGACCGTAGCCCAGAAGATCGGCGTTGAGCGGTACGGAATCGACGCCTCATGGTTTGAGCAAAACCGCATCCATCTGCACATTCCCGCAGGAGCGACGCCGAAAGACGGACCGTCGGCGGGCGTCACCATGGCGGTTGCGCTCTGCTCGCTTTTTTGCGGGCGCGTCATCACGGACAAACTCGTTATGACAGGAGAATTAAGCCTGACCGGACGGGTGCTTCCCATAGGCGGACTGAAGGAGAAAACCATTGCCGCCGCGCGCAACAAGGCGCGGTACGTCATTATCCCCAAACAGAACGCGCGCGATCTTGATGAAATTCCCGCCATCGTGAAAAAAGGGCTTGAGTTTTATCCGGTTGAGTCTTTTGAAGAGGCGTTGCGCTTGGCGTTGCCATAAAGAAGCGTACGGTGGAGTATATGGAGCATACGCTATGGTCACTATAGCATTTACGGGCGGCGGCACGGGCGGGCATATCTATCCCGGACTCGCGGTTGCCGGCGCCTTGAAAAAAAGCGTTGATTGCCGTATTATATGGCTTGGCTCGGATAAAGGCATGGACGCTTCCATTGTCAAGAAGGACGGCGGCATAGAGTTTTTCGGCGTTCCTTCGGGCAAATTGAGGCGGTACGTTTCCTTTCAGAATGTTCTGGATATTTTTAAAATTATCGCGGGATTTTTTGCGGCGCGAAAGATATTAAAAAAAGAAAAGCCGGGTCTGCTCTTTTCCAAGGGCGGATTCGTGAGCGTACCGCCTGTTGTCGCGGCGTTTTCTTTGAACATACCGGTGTTTGCCCATGAGTCGGATTTTAGTCCCGGACTCGCCACCAAAATCAACAGCCTGTTTTCAAAGCGGATTTTTACGGCGTATCAGGACACGGTTTCCCAATTTCCGGCGGCATACCACCACAAGATCACCATAACTGGCAATCCGGTGCGCGACGCATTCAGAACCGCTGACAAAAAGCGGGGGCGCGCGTTCTTGGGCGTGGAAGAAAAGGACAGAATATTGCTCGCGCTGGGCGGCAGTCAGGGAGCGAAGGAAATAAACGATCTTGTCCGCGAGCATCTTGACGAGTTGACGAAATGGTACGTTGTGGTTCATCAGACAGGGCAAGCCGAGTGGGATGCGCCCGCTTCCGAACGGTACAAGCCGTACCGTTACATAGATGAAGACATGCCTCATGCGCTTGCGGCGGCGGAGCTTGCGCTTGGGCGGAGCGGCGCGGGAACTGTATGGGAATGCGCTGTAGCCGGCAAGCCTATGGCGCTTATTCCGTTGCGGGGTTCGGGTACGCGGGGCGATCAGGTGGAGAACGCCCGGTTTTTCGAGAAAGCGGGCGCGGCGGTTGTCGTCAATGAGACGAAGCGTCTTGTCGAGATAATCGCTGGCCTTGCGGCTGATGGTGAAAAGCGCGCGGCAATGGCGCGGGCGTCTTTAGCGGTAGGCGTCCGCGATGGAGCGCGGATTATTGCGGATATTATAGCCGCTGAAATCACCGGCAAAGAAGTGAAGTGAAAAGGAGGCGGCATGCAGTTGGCGGTCATTGATATTGTCTGTTTTGGTCTCATTCTTGTTTTTGCGATACGCGCCATGTTGAAAGGGTTCGTGGAAGAGGCGTTCTCTATTGGCGCTATGGCGCTCGGCATTGCGACGGGTTTTTTCTTCTATAAGAATGGAGCGGCGTTTATCCGCGAGAAATTGCCCGACTTGGCGGGAGTCAAGGTCGCGCCTGAAGTACTGAGTTTTATCGCTCTGTTCATCATCGTTTTTCTGGTGATGAAATTTATAGAGAAGATCATCTCCGACATCATGATTCGGACGAATTTGGGCGGAATCGACAAATTCCTCGGCTTCTTTCTGGGCATTTTTCAGGGTCTCTGTTTCACCGCGTTTGTGTTTTTTGTCATTTATATACAACCGCTTTTTGATCCTGCTTCCGTAACGACGGACAGCCTGTTCGCCGCGTTCTTGGCGCCATTTCTGAACACATTCTGAATGTATAATGAAAGAATGTGAAAAAATATGAAAAAGCATGTTCTAATATGTAAAGTGTTTTTCATTTTTTCATTTTGTTCATTTCCTCTTGCGGCGCAGACACGAAGCGTAATGGAATCCTTCTGGGAAAAGGCTGTGGCGGGCGTTGTGATCGGCGCCCCGTCAGCGCAAGCCGGTTCCGTTGTCATCGCGCTTGACGGCGGCAGCGTCAAGGCGTATTCGTGGCAGGGATCGCTCTTGTGGGAATACTTTGCCTCCGGGAAGCTCTGTCCCTTTTTGACCCGCTCATGGTACGGCGCAAGCTATGTTTGCAGGACAAACGGCTACTTGTTTGCCCTCAACAGGGTGGGCAAGGAGTTGTGGCGCGTCAACCTCAACGCGCCCATCACGGCTCCGGTCATCACCGGCTGGGATGGGCGCATTTTTGCGCCAACGGAGCGGATGCTGTTCTGTTTTAACGCCGAAGGCAAAAGTCTTTGGACGCGGCGTATAGACGGGAAAACAATCGTCCCGCCCGTTCTTGATAAGCAGGGCGGCGTCCTGTTCGCCATTGAGGGCGTCGGCGGCTACGCCGGTTGCAAAATAGTTCACATCAGTCCGTTTGGAAAGGCGACCGATGTTGATCTTGCCGGCGCGCCGGCGATCATTGTTTCCATAAAAAAAACAAGCGGCGAAAGCGTGGTCTTGGTGTGGTACAAGGACGGCGCGGGCGAAATATTCACCCATACAGGAGCGGCGTTTGAGGATGCGCGCGTGTTTTCTCAGCTTCCGGCGCCTCCTCTTGCCGCAAGCGAGTACAATGGCGACATAGCCGTCGCGCTGTCAAACGGGAATGTCATCCTTCTTTCCACTGAAGGGGAAATCCGCTGGCAAGCTGACGCGGGGCTTTTGGGCGCGGGCGAGACGAGCCTTGTCAACCGGGAAGATGGCGTTTATGCCTTGAGTGTTTCAAGAGCCGCAGGGTTCCACCGCACCGGCGCGTTGAAATGGAAACTGGATATACAGAACGCCGCCTCAATGTCGGCTTTCGGCAGGGACGGCGTTCTGTATTCAGGCGGCGGCGATTGGATGCTCTATGCGTACCAGCTTGAACACGTGGATGGGCGGCTGTGGGAACACTCCCTCTACGGAGCCACTCCACAAGGCGGCTACGGACTTGGAGAACTCCCGCCCCAACGTTCCAATTATTACAACCAATTCAGTGATTTCGATATCACCCGCCAATTCAACAGGATTCGTGAAGAAATCAAGCGGGGGCAGTTGGGAGAAGACGAACCCGGGTTCGTCGTGTATTTGAAAGAGGTCGCTGGCAGCGTGCGGAACAGCCTTTCCATACTGGCGACCCACCCGCCTGTGAGCCTTGTACATCGCGTTGAAGCGACGCGCCTTTTGGCTTCATTCGGCTCCCATGAACTTGTCCCGTTCTTCGCGGACTTGTTCCTCAACGACAAAGATCCGCAGGTAAAAGCCGCAGCTGCGGAAGCGATAGGGCGCATCGGGGTTGATCCTGATGGCATCGCCATGAAAGCCTTTGCGCAAACCATCTCTCCGCCTGTGGTCAGCAGGGATGAACAGGCGCTTGTCGCGGTTGCTGCTGCGGTCGGTTCGCTTTGCCGCGTTTCAGGGCCGCCCATGATCCCCTTTGGCGTGACCATCCTTGCCGGTCTCGCCGCTTCCGATAAACCGCCGCTTGTCAGAAAACAAGCGATGCTGGAGTTGTCCCGCTTGCAAAGTTAAGTTTTTCGCCGTGTTTTTTTCTATAAGGAAAGGCGCAAGAAAAACGCTCAAAAAGTACTAAAAAACTCTAGTCTAAAATTGACTTATAGTTTAAGATATAGTATAATTACTGAAAAAGGGAGACTTTTGCATGGCAAACGATAAAGAATCTTCAATATATGATGGTCAAAGCGGCGCAGGATCAGCCAACGAACTAGATGAGTACGGCGTATGGGTGAAAAGCGACCCTGCCGAAACAAGCGCAAGCGAGAAGGGAGATGTTGCTTTTCCTATTCCCGATGATGAATCGTTGTCCGATTTCGAAATCAATGAAGGTGAAATTGAAAAGATTTCAGCCGATGAGTTGGACTTGCCTGCGGCGGAAGACATTAATGATTTTGAAAAAGAGTTTATACCGGAAGATTTAGGAAGTGATCCGGAAGATGTAGACTCTATGTCATTTGACAACCTTCTTGATCCCGAACTTGATGATATCGAAGAATTGCAAGTGGAAGATATTCTTAGAGCGGATCCTGATTTTTTGACGGTGGAAAACCAGAAATTCACGGAAGTGCCGACCATTGACGCGTTATCTCTCGGAGCCGAAGCGGAAGAAGCCGCAGAGTCGGCGTTCGGGCAGTCTGCCGGGCGACTTGCTTTTGATGAAGCCGCGTCCAGTGAAAACGCATTTGAGAGCGCCGCCTCCGGTGATGAAGCTCCGCAGCCAGATGCGTCCGGCGAAAGCGACGCCGTTAGCGAAGAAGTCTCCGCGCATGTGACGGATGTCGCCAAAAAAGGAACAACAGAACTTTTTATAGAGGATTTCTTGGATGACGCCCCCTTTGATGATGATGAAATTCCCATGGAAGAAGAGTACGCTGAAACGGAAGTGTCTGCGGATGCGCCAGGCGAAGACGCAGTTGTTGAAGCGGAAGCTGTTCCAGATGAGACGGAGGAATCTGTTTATGAGGTGTCTGCGGCGGCGGATGCGTCAGGCGAAGACGCAGTTGTTGAAACGGAAGTTGCTCCGGTTGAGATGGAAGAAGCCGCAGATGAGACGGTAGAGATAGGAGCGGATGCGTCAGGCGAAGACGCAATTGTTGAAGCGGAAGGTGCTCCGGTTGAGATGGAAGAATCTGTTTATGAGGCGTCTGTGGCGGCGGCAGATGTGTTGGGCGCAGCGAATCCGGAGAAACCAACCGTACAGTCCGTAATACAAACAAACCTCTCTACTGATCTCTTATTGCGTATTGCCGAAGAATTGTCTTCCATACGACAGGAACTGTCAACCCTGAAACAAGATTTCCTTGCGATCCGCGCCCACGAGCCTGCGATTAGCGCACTGGAACCGGCGGTTCGCATAGCGGAACTGGTAGAAATTCCATCGGAAGTCAAAAAAGAAGAGGCGTTGCCGCAAAACGCGCAAGGCGGGTTCTTTGACGACTCTGATGATGAAAAGATCGCCCTCACTGGCAATGAACTTGACAATATCCTTCTGTCTGCGGATTTTACGGAAGAAATAGGGATGGATATATCCAAAGGCGAACCGGAAGCCGTAGAACTTGAAGCTTCTCCAGAAGAAGCCGAGGCGTTGCAAAATGCGCAAGGCGGGTTCTTTGACGACTCTGATGATGAAAAGATCGCCCTTACCGGTAGAGAGCTTGATAATGTGCTCATGTCTGCGGATTTTACAGAGGAAACAGGAGAGGACTTATCCGAAGAGGCGCCGGAAGTCGAACCCGTCCCGGAGACCGATGAGGGAGCTTCTTTTGAAATTGAAGAAGTTATTCTGGATTCGTCAACAGGCACGGATGAATTGCGGCGGTTGCTGGAAGAAGGCGTCGAATCTATTACGCCTGCGCCGGAAGACAGCAGTTACCTTGAAGCGGATCCTGTCGCTCATCAGGAACTACAAGAACTGGAGGTTGAAGACATCGATCTTTCTGACGTGGTTATAGATGAGCCGGATCTTTCAGGGCAGTTGCAAGAAAATCCATTGCAGGAACCTGTGTTGGAAGCCATCGCCTTTGATGATATGCCTTTGGACATTTCCGAAGAAGAGCCTGCGGAGCCAATTGCGGAAGAATATCCCGACATGGAACCTCTTCCCGAAGAAAAAGAGCCTGCGGAGCCAATTGCGGAAGAATATCCCGTTGCGGAAACCCTTTCCCCAGTCGGAGAATCGGCGCAAAATGTGGCTGTTCCGGCAGAAATGGCTTCTGAAACTGCGGTTTCTGGATCAGAACCGATTGCAAAAGTGACCGCAATACCGTCCGCCATTCAGCAAGAACTCAAGACCGTTCTTTCCTACATGGATCAGTTGCTGGAATCCTTGCCCGAAGAAAAGATCGAAGAATTCGCCGCGTCCAAATACTTTGACACCTATAAAAAACTCTTCTCGGAGTTGGGGTTGGTATAGAACAGCGCGCTTGTCATGAACAACCCTGTTCAAATAGAAAAAGGCGGGATGGAAGAGAAAAGAAACCTTCACTCCCGCTATAATCCGGTTGCAGAAGCGGAAAAGTACATCAATTCCCTGTCAGTGCGGCAGGGAATTCGTTTCTTTATCCTGATAGAACCCGGCATGGGCTATATGATCCCGGCGCTGGAGAAAAGATTCCCCAATGCAAAGCTCGTTGCATTGCATGTCGAAGACGCTCAACGGGAAGGCGACGTTCAATCCGCGTTAGAAAAAGTCATACCCGATACGGAAGCGTCAACCATAGAAATCATTGAGTGGAGGCCGAGCCTTTTCTTTTATAAGGAGCGGTACGTCCGTTTGATGTCAGAGACTGTTGCGTTTGTCAAGAGAATCGACGCCAATAAGCGAACAACCACATATTTCGGTAAAAAATGGTTTCGGAATTTTTTCAAAAACATCACCATTATTGACACATTTCTTGCGCCGGAAAAACAGTCCGGATCCTGCGTCATTGCGGGAGCCGGTCCCAGCCTTGAGGAAGCTCTGCCGATCATAAAAAATCTGAAGGAAACAAAAGGAATCTTTGTGCTGGCGGCTTCTTCCGCTGTGGAGCCGCTCTTTCACGCGAATGTGAAGCCCGACATGGTTGTCGCAACGGACGGCGGCAACTGGGCGTTGTTCCACTTGTATTCGACTCTGCGCCCTCGTAGAGAACAGGGAGGAAACGCGCTGGAGGACGAGTGGAAACCCATCCTTGCCATAAGCGCCTTCGCCGCCCTGCCTTCGCAAGCCGCTTCCTCTCCGGTTCTCCTTATGACAGACGGGAGCCTTTGGCAGAAAACCGTACTTGCCGGACTCGGCGTCCCCTTTCTCAACATGCCGCAACGGGGAACCGTTACGGCGTCCGCGTTGGATATGGCTTTCGCTGTTTTTCAGGGGAATGTTTTTATTGCAGGTATAGACCTTGCGAATGACGGTGTCCGCGCCCATGCGCGTCCATATCCACTGGACTTCTCTTTGGAAAACACGAACCGCCTCGCCTGCGCATACTCGACAGCCTTCGTCCGTACGGTGGAAGTTGCGGGAAACATGAACATCTATGCCGAGTGGTTCAAAAAACAGCTTCCGGTATATCCCGAACGACTCTACACTATTGGAAAAAACAATGCGGTTTTCTCAAAACTTCCTTCCTACGAAGCGGCGCGTTGGACAAACGAAGCTGGAGGCGCGAACGCTGGCGGTGAGGATCGGACGTTGCATTTTTCAGCGCAACACAGTGGCAAAAGCGGGACTGCGGAACGAGCGAAAACCCTTCTTGTCGGCGCATTGTGCAATTCTCTCATCAAGAAGGAACTGTGCGATCTTTTATCGGTCCAGACAGAAGAAGAACTGGTCGAGGAAATCCGCAACGTATTAAAAAATTGAAATATAAAGAGAAAATGAGAAGCGGGAAGCGATGAAAAAAATGAAGAAATATACAATCAAAACAGCCCGTAACAATAGCATTGTACCGGCGATAGTTGATGACAACGGCGTGGAACACGCCCTTCATTCCCTTTTTGATCCGCAAAAAGAAGCGGAGCGGCTTCTTGGCGTCCGAAAAGACGAAGGCTTTCTTATTTTTCTCGGCTTGGGCGGCGGATTTTCCGTTGCTCAGGCGTTGACTCGCGCCCATGACGTACGCCTCATCTTGATAGTGGATTACGGACGCGACGGGCTTGAAGAGCTTTTCAGAGTCATTGACTATTCTTTGATTATGAACGATCCACGGGTCTTTCTTCTTATTGATCCGTCCGCTTTGGAAATCGAATCGTTTATTCTGGAACACTACCAGCCCGCTTTGATGAACGGGATGCGTGTCTTTCCGTTGAGGGCGCGGACTGATGTTGAGCGCGAGCCGTTCAGAGCGGCGGAAGCGGCAATCAACGGAGCGATTAAAAAAGTGAGCGCGGATTATTCTGTGCAGGCGCACTTTGGTCTTCGGTGGTTTTCAAACATTATTCACAATATCCAGAATATTCAAAACGCCAAGAACACGGGGCTGGCGCGAAAAGACGCCGGACAAGCCCACAGGCTGGGCTGTTTTGAGGGGCGTTCTGTGAAATGCGCATCCGTCATCGCGGCGGGTCCGTCGCTGGATCGCAGTCTGCCCCTGTTGCAAGAGCAGCGGACGCGCCGCTTCATCATCGCGACGGACACAAGCCTGCCCGCCCTGCTTGCCGCAGGCATTGAGCCTGACGCGGTTGTTTCCATTGATTGTCAGATCTGGAGCTACAACCATTTTTTCCGCCGTACGCGCATTCCCCTGTTTCTTGATGTGGCAAGCCCTCCTCTGCTGGCCGAGCGTTCCACAGCGCCGCATTTTTTCTCAGGTGGTCATCCTCTCAGCCGCTTTTTTTCCAGAGTCGGCGCGGACATACCAGAACTGGACGCTTCCGGCGGCAATGTCACCTATGCGGCGGTTTCATTAGCGGAAGCCTTGGGCGCGGAAACGGTGGAACTGTTCGGCGCGGATTTCTCCTATCCCCTGGGTGTCGCCTATGCGCGAGGAACATGGTTGCACCCGTTTTACGATAAACAGCAAACCCGTTTCTCTCCAACTGAAACGTTCTTTTCACACCTGATCTACAGAACCCCGCTTGAAAAACGACATACGAACGGCTCGTGGCATTACGAGACGCCTGTGCTCGCCATGTATCGCGCAAAACTTGCGGAGCGGCGCTGGACACCGCAAAAAACGCCCCGTATCGGCGCGGCATGTATCGCCACATCAGGCGCCGAATTCCTTGCCCTATACCGTGAAAAGTTGCGCTCGCTCTCTTTCCAGCGCCTTGACGCCGTGTGTCTTGACGGGGAAGGCGCGGCTGTCATTGCCACGCTGTTGCCCACAGTTGCGGCGCTGAAACACCGCAACCCTGAATTGGGTGGAGAACGCTTGTTGGAATCCGCGCGGGAATGGTGCGTAAAGCGGCTTTAAGAACCTTTTTCCATCTTTGCCTTGAGTGCCGCAAGCGCGGCATCGGCGGACACCTCTTTTTCCATTGTTTTCAAATTCCGCTCAATGGCAACTTTCTCCTCATCGCCGGGAAGATGACCTGCAGCCATAAGAAGCTCCTGTTCAAGAAGATCCGGGTCTACGCTCCGCACCCGCGATGCGAGGATGGGAAGCTGTTTCTTCATCTTCCCGATCTGGATTCTGAGCGTTTCAATGTCCATGTCTAACGCCGATTTTCGCGACCGTATAAGAGCGGCTTCTTTTTCGGCTTGCAGGGCAAGCTCTTCCGCTCCTTTGGAACGGGCCAGGGTTGCGCGGGATTCCCACAGAGAAAGGTCTGCGGCTGCCTTTTCGCTTTCTTTTTCCTGCAATTTCAGCGCCGCTATGTAACGGGCGATGTACTCCCGCGCGGAAGACGGGTCCATACCCGAAAGATCATCATCGGCGTAAACGCGCCGACGCTCTTCAACGGAAGCTGGAGTATCATTCATTGTGTGTTCTGTATCTTGCGTCATTTTTTCTTTTCCTTCCTTATTTATATAATGTATATATGAATTCATTTTTTTGCAAGTGATCCTGTTTCAAAACGCGAACTACGTTCTGAACTACCCCGCCGCAACAGAGCGCTAAACTTCACAAGCCGGTGTCTGACGCCAAAGCAATTTTCATGACAATCCCCTAATATAAGTATGAGAAACTGCGGAAAAGCCGCCGGCAGAGCCGCCGGATACGGGCGTTTTTTTACCGCTTCCAGGGCTTCCGGTCGCAGCCCGAAGAGATGTTTAACAGTCCCAAAAACTCTTTTTACCGTTCCAAGACTTCTTGGAATGATTCTAAGAGTTCCTGAAACCACTCCAAGAACTCTTTTTATAGTCCGAAGAAATCATATGCGCCAACATTAGGTCACCACACGCCACAAGAGACACGGAAAAAACCACGTCCGCGCAAGCGTGAAACACGTGATACGGGGATTTGTGAACCAGTATCTGCGCTTTGATCCGGTTACGGACGAGGATAGAGACAACGTGGGTTCCCAACTACGACATGACGCCCACGCCGGCGCCAAAACCGGAAGATGTGCCGGATGTGGAGGTGTCGACGCCGTTGCCCCAGACGTTGGCTTCAGATTCAGGCGGATAGGGTCGAAATGCTGAAGGAAGCCCGATGGGTGTCCACAGGTCTGAGCTTCTGTGGATGATAGCGGACGCGCCGCCCGCGAAGATCGATGAGTTTCCTCATTCGACGTTCAGCCGGTGTCAGCGCGATGGACCCGCTGGAACTAGCGTTTGACGAGGGCAAGAGAGGGAAGCGATGGACGAGCGTATTGAAGCCGACCGCAGAATAGAGGCGCGGCGCCACCTGTCTCCACTATTAAAAAATACTTGAATAAAACGCGGTGTTCCAGTATACTAGCTTGTATGGATACAATTGAACTCCAAGAAAAGATAGCGGAACTGAAAAGGCTGGCAAAAGAGTCCGGTCTTGACGCGGATGACGAATTGAAGGCGCTTGAGGAAAAGGCGCGCGCGAAATCAAAAACAGAGTTGGCGTGGAAATACGTAGAGCTTGCGCGGCACCCGGAGCGCCCCTACGCGCTTGAGTACATTGAACATATTTTTGATAATTTTATTGAACTGCACGGGGATCGGTGTTTCGGCGATGATCCGGCCATTGTCTGTGGTCTGGGGCTTCTGAACGGGACGCCCGTCACCATTCTCGCAAACCAGAAGGGGCGTACGCTGAAAGACAATATGTATCGCAACCACGGCATGGCGAACCCCGAAGGCTACCGCAAAGCGCTGCGCCTTGCGAAACAGGCGGAAAAATTCTCCCGCCCTATCGTCACCTTTGTCGACACGTCCGGCGCCTATCCGGGGATCGGCGCCGAGGAACGCGGCATCGGAGAGGCGATAGCGCGCAACCTGCGGGAGTTCAGCCAGCTTAACACGCCCATCGTGTGCATCGTCATCGGCGAAGGCGGATCCGGCGGCGCGTTGGGCTTGTGTGTGGGCGACAAAATCTACATGCTCGAAAACGCCATCTACTCAGTCATCAGTCCTGAAGGGGGCGCCTCGATCCTCCTCCGCGACGCGGCCCGCGCCAAAGACGCCGCCGCCATGCTCCGCATCACCAGCCGCGATCTCATGGCGTTCAAGATCATCAATGGCGTCATACAGGAGCCTGAAGGCGGCGCCCACACGGATCTTGCCGCAACTGCGGCGTCCATCAAACGGACGCTTGAGCGGGATTTGGACGATCTGTGCCGCCGAAGCCTTCCGGTGCTGGTGCGCTATCGCAACCAGAAAATACGAAAAGCGGGCAGGTGGAACGAGGCGGGTTAAACGCTCCCGCGTTGAATGGTGGATTCGCTGGCGTATCCGCCGCCAGCCTCCCGTTACGGTAAAAATACACGGAAGGCGCTGCCGTTGGCGCCGCTTTCCGCGCTAATGGCGCCCCCATGTGCGGAAACAATGGCGGCGGCTATGGCGAGACCTATGCCGGCTCCGCCTGTTCTCCGGCTGCGGGATTTGTCGGCGCGGTACAGGCGCTCGAAAATGCGCGGCAGATCGTCAGGCGCTATGCCGGAGCCGGTGTCCGTGATGGAAATGCGCCGGTTTTTGGAAGACGGCTCTATGGTGATGGCGACGCTTCCCTGATCCGTATACTGCACCGCGTTGGACAGGAGGTTGATAAACACCTGTTTAAGCCGATCATAGTCCGCGTTAATGGGAGTGGGGATAAGATTCAGCGTTATAGCGACGCCTTTTTTATAAGCCGCCGCCTTGAATTGTTCGGCCGTAACGCGCAACAATTCCGCAAGGTCAAAATCGGTTTTGTCAAGCTCTATATATTCCCACTCCAAATTGGTCAGGGCGCTGATGTCTTGCACCAGCCGGATAATCCGCATGATTTCTTCATGGCAACTTGCAAGATGCTCCCGATCCATCACCCAAACGCCGTCAAGTATGGCTTCTATAGAACCCTGCAAATAGGTGAGGGGAGTGCGCAATTCGTGGGCTATATCGGAAACAAGCTGTTTTTGGCGGCGATCCCCTTCTTCCAATTCATGCGCCAATTCATTGATTGAACGGGAGAGACCGGCCAATTCCTTTGTCTTGCAGCGGTCGCTGAGGCGTATCTTAAGATTTTGCCGGTTGCCGCTCCCGGAGGAATGCAAGGCCGCGATTTGACGCGCCGCTTCCTCCGCTTTGAGGATGGGACGGGCTATAGCGCGGGACAGCAACATTGAGATGATGACGCTCAATAGAACAAAGGTGAGACCCGCTATGAGGAAGATGCGGTTTACGGATGACATAAACAGCGTTTCCGTTTCGCTGTAGAAAAAGGGCCCGTACGTTTCTATGCTTATGTTTCCAACAAGCTGTTTGGCGTACCGTATGGGGTATTGCTGGTGTTGAAACGAGCCGCTTACCCGAAATTCGCCTTCCATGCGGGCCGCGATGGCTTCCAGCGCTTCTGTACATTCCCGCATATTATGGGAACGGGCGTCCCAGACGAAACCGCCCTTTTCATCAGATATGGCGAGGATATAGCCTTCATGGATAAAGTACATGCCAATCGCTTCAATAGCGCCAATGTCAAAACTCCGGCTGATCGGGTTGTACTGTTCGCCTATGACCCGGACAACATCACCGCTTTTTTCGGTGATGTTTTGTTTTATAAGACCGGTGAATATTTGCCGCGTGAGCTGATTTACCATGAAGGTGAGTACAACCAGGGCAAGGCTGATAAAAAGAGCGTACGTCAACGTCAAGCGGCGCGTAAGGCTGATCATTGGGTTCCTCCGATGCGGTAGCCCACGCCATATACGGTGGCGATGTATTTGGGGGATTTTGAATCGTCCCCTATTTTTGCGCGGAGTTTTTTTATGTGCGCGTCAATGACACGGTCAAACGCCTCGTAATCGCCTCCTTTTATGGATTCCAGAATTTCGTCGCGGGTGAAGATTTTGGCTTGCCGCGACATTAAGAGGGCGAGGATGTTGTATTCGTCGCGGGTAAGGGCGATTGCTTTTCCGTCGCGGGTGACGCTCCGTTGCTCCGTGTCAATGATGAGGTCGTGGCGCTGTAAAAATCGGTTCGACCGCCTGCGCGAGTTTTCAGCGTCTCCGGCTCTCCGCAAGGCGGCGTCCACTCTCGCCATAAGCTGGCGGGGGCTGAATGGTTTTGTCACATAATCGTCCGCGCCCATCTTGAGTCCCCTGATGATGTCGGTTTCCTCAACTTTGGCGGTGACCATGATGATAGGAATGTTTGACGTTTCCCGTATTGCGCGGCAAAACTCCTCGCCGGAGAAGTCAGGGAGCATAAGATCAAGGAGTATCAGGGAAACGGCGTTTTTTTCAAAAAGGTCCATGCCTTCTCCGCCGTTTTTGGCGCAGAGGGCTGTATAGCCGTTCGCTTCAAGGTAGGATTGGACGAGTCCACGTATTTTTTCTTCATCATCCACAACGAGCACGGTCTGTTTGCGTTTCATGGCTGCCAGTATACCATAGGATTATGAAAAAATCGTGATGTAATTGAGATGAAATTGCGTTTTTCTGGTTTCCGTCAGTCAATCGCATGTGAAAATTTCGTATGCTGTCCGCGTTTGTTTGTAACAGGAGAATATGTATTAAACATCAAGCGCCAAGCCTTTTCTTTGGCGAAAATGCTTTTTATCACAGGGAAGAAGATGCAGACTGGCGCCGAGTTCTTCCAGTTGCCGCCGTTACGCCTGTACCGGATGTATCCGACCCACAAGCTGGCAACGCCGTTTATCATGGCTTTATGGGGACTCAAGATTTGACGTATGCCAGATTCTCTATCTTTTTTATGGAATGAATCAAAAACCTGATTTTGCGGACACTGGGGCTGAATAGTTGTCAGGAACATTAGAAAGCCCGAATCGCCCTCACACTGTTCGTGTAATTCTTGATATAGATTCCCTGCTCGCCATCGCTGAATCGTTGTTGGAATGCGTAGCGTTTGTC
>JAISCC010000149.1 GCA_031265845.1 Treponema sp. | reverse complement strand
ACGTCATCTTGCGGCAACCTCCGTTCCGTTTATATTAACGAAGCTTATATAAGTTTATGGTCAAAGCCGTTCAAAAGTTTTCTAGATCAGTCGGGTATACGTCAGGGTATAATCCCGTTAAAAATTATATTGGTATAAAAAGGGTATTTCGCATAACGTTCCGCTGTTACGACGTTTTGGCGGCCCGGAGAAGGGCTTTGCGCAGCAAAGACCAGAGCTGGCAAAATGTGGCGGAGGTTTTGCGTGGGAATGAGCGTAGCGATTGACCTAGCAAAACCGGAGCCCGAGCCGCCTACCGGCGGCGAAGCGCAAGCAGTCCTGTCATGCGCAGTGCCACCGTACATTATTGTTTTGCTATTCATTTATTTTTATTGATTCTGAAAAAGATATATTATACCCATATACCCAAAACTCTTTATTGTCATATTCAATTTTGTACCAGAAATCACTCCTATTGTCAATAATTTCACGTCCATTCCTTATTGCCAATATTTTTATTTTTTTGTAATTATTATAGCCAATTCTGGTATAAATTTCAGAATCCAGTGACGGTTCTAACATAATATCTATCGGTTTATCACACATAAATGCAAGATATGCTCCATTAAATATAAATCCATTGTCATTTATTGAGTTAATATCTTCCCATGTGCATTTAATTTCATTGCCTAATTCAATAATTTCAATATTAAAATATTTTACCTCATAATAATATATTTCATCATCTATTTCACTGTATCCATAACTATAATGTTTTATGATTAAACTTATTTTATACTCGTCTATTTTGTATGCTACAATACAATTACCCAATGTATCTTCCAAATTATCTACATATAAAAAAATTATCGACTATATAAAGGCGACAAAAATATCGATCAAAGTTGTATATAGTTAAAGAATTTCTTGAATTATATTTATACAATTTATCAATTATATCCGCATGAATATAATTTCCAAACACAAATATCAAAATAATATTCAGGACTAATTTATTCATAAAACTTTCCTCCTTCCATATATAATATATTTTATAGCAGGATATTTTTTTTGTCAATATGTTTTGTTCAATAATTTTCAATCAACTTTAGGTGGCATTGCGCCCAACGTTTCGGCTGTTTGCGACGTTTTGGCGGCCCGGATAAGGGCTTTATCGGGAAAAAAGGCGTCAGGCGCCAATTGAGGCGCAAGCCTGACATCGCCAGGTTTCCCCGGCATTTATTTGTTTTTATCGCTTGGCGCCGGAACGCCAAAAGGCGGATATCTGCCGACGGCAGCCATATCTTCGATGTCTGCTCCAGCGTAACGATTCCACGAAAGAGCGAGCGGTTGAAAATACAACGATCTCAAAAACGTAACACGTTAGCTCGTGGAAAAACAGAATATCCGTGAAAATAGTAATCGTGAAATCCGGATCTGAAAATGCCCTCCAGAATTCAAAGAGGGATTGCCAAAAATTTTCCCCAAGGGCTTCCCAAAACCCGATTGGTTTTGGGAAGCCCTCGCCATTGATTTTATTTGCGATGGAAAGGAATTGAAGTGCGAAATACATAGAGACGGAACAGATAGTTATAATGAGATCGAGATAAAGCGTGAATATCAACGGCTTCTTATTTCATTCTGGCGCGCCCAAAAGAACGATTCAGGGATTAACGATATTATTTTTGCTGAATATAGAACATCTTTCAAAACTTCAATTTTGAAACTAACCGAGTTTTGAAATTGGCTCTATAAAAACGATGCTATTGAGTTAAGAAATACAAAAAATATGGCAAAGTCAATTGCAATGTTGTATGAAGAGACAATCTGCAACATCTACTCATTAAGCCGGTCCGCTTTGGAAGCGGACCGCTAAATCGCGATTTACCGTTGCACTCTGCCCGAACCGTCTCCTTGCGCGAGTTTTTTCACCTCGTCAACAGACACGCAGTTGAAGTCGCCTTCAATGGAGTGTTTAAGGCAACTTGCCGCCACCGCAAATTCAAGGGTTTCCTGGCTAGAATATCTCTGCAACATGCCGTAGATAAGTCCCGCGCCGAAACTGTCGCCGCCGCCCACGCGATCAACGACGCGCACCGCGTATTTCTTTGAGAAGAAAAAGTCCGCGCCGTCGTAGAGCGTCGCGGCCCAGTTGTTGTCATTGGCGGAGAGCGATTCACGCAAGGTTATGGCGACTTTCTTGAAACCGAAACGGTCGGCAAGCGTCTTGGCGACTTCTTTATAACCCTCATGGCTTATCTTGCCTGTGGAAACGTCCGTATCTGACGCTTTGATTCCGAATACGTCCGAAGCGTCTTCTTCATTGGCGATGCAGATGTCAACAAAGGGCATGAGCGAAGCCATCACGTGGCGGGCTTTGTCTTTTGACCAGAGGTTTTTCCGGTAATTGAGGTCGCAAGATACAGCAACGCCCTTTGCCTTGGCGGTTTTGCACGCTTCAAGACAGATGGCGGCCGCATTGTCCGAGAGCGCGGGCGTTATGCCTGTGAAGTGGAACCATGAAGCGTCCACAAAAATGCGGTTCCAGTCGAAGTCGCCTATAACCGCCTCGGCTATGGCTGAACCCGCGCGATCATAGATCACCTTTGACGGTCTTTGCGACGCCCCTTTTTCCAGAAAGTAAATGCCAACCCGCTTCCCGCCCCGTACGATAAAGGAGACGTCCACACCAACCTCGCGGAGCTTGTTGACGCCGGACTGCCCTATGTCGTGCGCGGGCAGTTTGGTGACAAACGCCGCGTCCATGCCGAAGTTGGCAAGCGATACGGCTACGTTGGCTTCCCCGCCGCCATAGGTCGCGCCATAGGAGGCGGCTTGCACAAAACGGTAGTACCCTTCCGGCGCCAGCCTCAGCATAATCTCTCCGAATGTGATTATTTTTCCCATATATCCCTCCCTACTTCTTTTGCACCAAATGCACCGCGAAACCGGCGATTTCATCTTTTATGTAAATAAGATTAAGCCGTCCTGACGGCGCGTATTTGACTGATTCCTCGTTGAAGACCACGCCCTGCCGTTCAAGGTGACGCCTCGCTTTAAGTATGCTGTTCACCGCAATGGCGATATGCCCGTGGGTACCCAGACCGGGACCCTTCATAATTTCTATGCCCTCGCTTGCGAAAATCGACCCGGAGGTATCGCGGGAGGCGAATTTGAATATTGTTTCAAACAGTTTTGCGGAATTTCGCGCTTCCGCCTCATCCCGCATGTTGACGCCGATATGGGTCATGGAAAAGCCGAGCATATGATCCACCGCTTCCTTGCACAGCGCGGTGATCTTGCCGAAATTGTCTGTATTGATGAGGTCTGCGCCCACCATCCACGAGCCGCCGCAGGCGAGAATTTTTTCAAAGCAGGTGTATTTGCCAACATTGTCCTGATTTATACCGCCTGTGGGGATAAATTTAAGGGACGCATACGGCGCGGAGACGGCTTTGATATAGTCAAGCCCGCCCGCCTGTTCGGCGGGGAAGAATTTCACCACTTCCAGACCGAATTCCAACGCCTGTTCTATGTCCGAAGGGTTTGCGCAGCCCGGAACAACCGGAACGCCTTTTTCGATGCAGCGGGCGACCACTTTGGGGTTAAGTCCCGGGCTCACGATGAATTGCGCTCCCGCCGCGACAGCTTTGTCAACCTGTTCAACGGTCAGAACTGTACCAGCTCCCAGCGCCACCTCCGGCGCCTGCTCGCTGATGAGTTTAATGGCTTCCGCGCCCTGATCCGTGCGGAACGTCACTTCCGCGCAGGGGATGCCGCCGGCTGCCAACGCTTTTGCCAGCGGGACCGCTTTTGCGGCATTGTCAATTTTTATAACTGGAATGACGCCTATCTCTTCCAGTCTTGATAGAATTTCGTGCATATATGCTCTCCTTTCTTCGGCGCGGTCGCCGCGCCGTTATCTCATTTTAAGGCTGTTTCCCAATATAAGCAAGTATGCCGCCGTCAACATAGAGGATATGCCCATTGACGAAATCGGACGCGGACGAGGCGAGGAAAACCGCCGGGCCCTTGAGATCATCCGGCGCGCCCCACCGCGCCGCCGGAGTTTTGGCTATGATAAACTGATCAAAGGGATGACGGCTGCCGTCCGGCTGCCGTTCGCGCAGGGGCGCGGTCTGCGGGGTCTCAATATACCCGGGTCCAATGCCATTGCACTGGATGTTGGACGCCCCGTATTCGCTCGCTATATTCTTGGTGAGCATCTTGAGACCGCCTTTAGCCGCGGCATACGCGCTCACCGTTTCGCGCCCCAATTCGCTCATCATGCTGCAAATATTGATGATCTTGCCGCCGCCTTTTTTTATCATGGATGGAATAACAGCCTTGGACACAATGAACGGCGCGTTGAGGTCAACGTCTATAACCTGCCTGAAATCCGTGGCGGACATTTCGGTCATGGGAACACGTTTGATAATGCCCGCGTTGTTCACCAGAATATCTATTATGCCCACATCCCGCTCAATTTTTTCAACGGTTTCCCGCACCGCCTGTTCATCCGTAACATCGCAGACATAGCCGTGAACCGGAATTCCCGCTTCTTTGTAGGCGGCAAGCCCTTTGTCGACTTGGGCTTGACCAATGTCGTTGAATACAATCGTCGCGCCCGCTTCAGCAAACGCTTCGGCAATGGCGAAACCAATGCCGTACGACGCTCCGGTAACCCACGCCGCTTTGCCCGTCAGGGAAAACATATCTTTTAACGCCATATCATCCTACCTTAAATCTATCGTTCTGATAGCGTCCATATCGTCAAAATCCTGATTTTCACCAGCCATCGCCCAAATAAAAGTGTAGGACGACGTACCCACTCCCGAATGAATAGACCACGAAGGCGAGATCACGGCTTGTTCATTGGCAAGCGCCAGATGACGGGTTTCCTGCGGCGCGCCGTGCATGTGAAATACCACGGCGTCAGGCTTCATGTCGAAGTAGACGTAGACTTCCATGCGGCGTTCATGGGTATGGCTTGGCATGGTGTTCCACACCGAGCCTTCTTCAAGAACGGTCATGCCCATCGCAAGCTGGCAGCTTTTACAGACTGCGGGATGCACGTACTGATAAATGGTTCTGACATTCGCGGCAGACGCGCTTCCCAGCTTGCGGGGATTGGCCTTTTCTATGGGAATGAAAACCGTAGGATGCGTTGCATGCGCCGGACTGCTTGCAAGGTAGAATTTGGGACTCTTGACCGCTTTGAAAACGACATCCTTCGCGCCCTTCCCAACGTATAGACCGTCCCCCTTCTTCATGGGATACTCAGCGCCGTCCACGCTTGCCGAGCCTTCGCCCGCAATGCAGATGACTCCAAGCTCTCTGCGTTCAAGAAACGTATCGGACGCGAATTCTTTGCCGCCCTCAAGCCGAAGCTCCTTGTTGACGGGCGCCGCTCCGCCAAACACCACGCGGTCAACGTGGGTGTAACACAGGCTTATCTCGTCTTCAATAAAAACCTTTGCAAAAAGAAACCGCTCCCGCAGCCTTTTGGTATCATAATGCGACACATCTTCGGGATGTTCCGCATACCGGATGTCAAGTTTCATATTTCTCTCCTTAATTATAGAGGATAGAGGTTTTCCCAAAACGCGCAGAGCGACAGTTTTGGAACAGGCTCTATTCATACAGTATTCGCAACGTCTGGTTTAGCGCCCAGCCGAACCTGTGGTTCGCTCTCATACGAGCCATATTCGCTGAACGCAACCCATATTTGGCAAATATTATATTTACAAGTCGGGATAAAATTCAAGATAAGTGTTGTATTTTTCTGACTTTCTCTGTGAGAGCGACATAATCGCGTATAAATTGAACGCCCGATATCCCGCGTTCAATCTTGAAGTGCGACACTCTCCGAGATTGCAGGGGCGGAAGGGGCGGCCAGCCGCCTCTCTTGTACCTACAAAAAACGGCGCGCTCTTTTATGAGGGAGTTTCCAAACATATCGTCATTAAGGAGTCACGCCGTTATGACACGCCACAACTCATGAGAAATGCGGAGCCCGTCTCTCCATCAATGGACGCGAAGAAACCGCCGCCGGCCTTGAACAAGGTGAATCGTCGCGGCGGATCGCCGCGACGTCCGGCCGAAGCCCCTCCCTTGCGAAATGCCAGACACCGGGGGGAGCGGGCGCTGCCGCCGCGCCGGACGGCACCTGGCGAATCCGGCCGTCCGCGCTTGTCCGGCCAACGGCGGCCGGACTCATGGCGGGACGCAGGGGGGGGGGGGGGGCCGAACCAACCGGGATCGCCAGCCAATTATGAGTCTATTCGCCTGCGGATACGCGGGGAACGCCGGAGCCTCGCCAACCATCCGCCTCAACCCCATAAAAAACGCCAAACGACCCGACAGCCAGAAAAAGGGCGGCTCAAAGACGCCGAGCCGGGCGGACGCGGCCGAACGAATTGAAAAGCGTGGTACAGACCGGGCGTTGGGAAGTCGACGCGGTTTTATCCCGGCGGAGCGGAGCGCGACTCGGTCTTGGCGGTGCGGAAAAGCCGGCTTCATATCGCCATCCGCATGAAAGGCGGGAGCGCCCGCTCAATGCGGCGGGCGCTGGAGAAAGCGCTCGGCCGCCTCCCGCCCCGATTGCGGAGATCCCCCGCTTATGGCGGCGGACGTGGGGACGCCCCGCGCGAGTTGACGGACAAAGGGCTGGGAGCGAAATCGCGCCTCTGCGAGCCGTATCGCAGTTGAGAGAGGGGCGTGGAAAACCGGAGCGGCGTGTCACGGAGACATTTTCCGAAGAAGCGTGGCCGGGCGTTGGCGGGGCGGAAAGAAACGAAGCGGCGGACAGAATAGATTCAACGCCGATGAAGCGTTTGGGGTACAATACTCCTGATGAGGTTTTTCCTGAAGCCGAAGGCGTTGCGCTTGCCAGTTGAATCCGCCGATTTCTGTTTGCACTTCATAAATTTTTTATATAGCGTCTTTCCCAAAACGCGCAGGGCGGCAGTTTGTGGAAAATACGGTTAAGCTGTCTCTCCAGCGTTTCCATGGCTCTGACAAACCGGTTTTCCAATCGAATGGAGTTAAAATTCAGACCAACGAATTCGTCCGCCATTTCGAAACATTTCCCCTGCGTCATATTCCCCTCCCAAAGCTTTTGGCTTGTATGGGGAGAATTATAGCATGTACCATGAAAATTGTGGGGCACGTTTAGCCTTTAGAAGCGGAAAACTGGAGATGCGGGGGATTTATTTCCCCGCATATATGCGACCGCATACGCGAATATTTTCAAGGAGGAATTTTCAATACTCTGCGACTTGCCGCAGGGATTCTTTATTTTCTAAGATTTACAGAAGGCTTCGGCTGCGCTTCGGCTGCGCTTCGGCGACAATTATAAACCACCCGCAGCGAGGGGCGTTAGTCCTCGCCGCACATAAAAGAAACGATCACGGCGTGTTGCTGTTCGCTTCATGCGATGATGTCCGCCGATCCCGCTCGGCGATGGAGGTGTAGGGGATATGCTTCTGAACGCACTTGTACGCGGGTCTAATGATGCGTCCGCCAGCGATGGCTTCTTCCATGCGGTGGGCGCACCAGCCCGCCACACGGCTTACCGCGAATATCGGGGTGTACAGTTCAACCGGTATGCCGAGCATACTGTACACAAAACCTGAGTAAAAGTCAACGTTGGCGCATATCTCTTTGTCCGAGCCTTTCACACGCTTAAAGATCGAAGGCGCAAGCCGCTCAATCAGTGTGTAAAGGTTGAACTCGTCCATAGACTGTTTTTCATTGGCAAGTTGCGCCGCCTTGTCGCGGAGCAGGCTGGCGCGAGGGTCGCTTTTTGTGTACACCGCATGTCCCTGTCCGTAAACAAGCCCGGAACGGTCATAGGCTTCGCCTTTCAAAATTTTTTCAAGATAGGCTTCCACTTCGGCTTCGTCATCCCATTTATTGACATGCTGTTTGACATCTTCCATCATGCCGCTGACCTTCGCGTTCGCGCCGCCGTGTTTGTACCCCTTGAGCGAGCCGACGCCCGCCGCAATCGCTGAATACGTGTCTGTGTCCGCCGAAGAAATCAGATGCACCGCAAAGGTTGAGTTGTTGCCGCCGCCGTGTTCCGCATGCAACGTCAGCGCCAAATCAAGGGTTTCCGCTTCCAGACGGGTGAACCGCCTGTCCGCCCTGATGAGGGAAAGGATCGTTTCCGCAGTGTTTTGATCGGGTTCCGGCTCATGGATGATGAGGCTGTCCTTGTCAAGGTAATGCTTCTTCGCCATGTAGGAGTACGCGGCGATGGCTGGAAAACGGGAGATCAATTCAATGCATTGACGGAGAATGTTTTCAGGCGAACGATCTTCAGCTTTCTTGTCAAACGAGTACAGGGTCAACACCGACTGGGCGAGTTTGTTCATAATGTCGCTGGAAGGCGCCTTCATAATGTGATCCCGCCTGAAATACATGGGAAGTTTGCGGTTTTCCCCCATGAGGGCGCAAAATTTTTCAAGTTGCGCCTGAGCCGGCAACGCTCCGAACATAAGAAGGTACACGACTTCCTCAAACGCAAAGCGTTTTTCACGGGCCGCCGCAACGACAATCTCTTCCACATTAATGCCGCGATAAAACAGTTGTCCGTCAACCGCCTGATTTTCGCCCTCAATGACGATGTACCCGTGAACTTCGCCCACGCGGGTCAAACCCACCAGTACGCCGCTTCCATCCGCGTTACGAAGCCCGCGTTTTACGTTGTACTTGTCATATAAGCCTACGTCAATGTAATCGTTGCTTGTCAGATCCGAAAGATAATCCGCAATATTGGCCATAAGTCTCCTCCTTATCCTTTACCCTAATTTCATCAATTCGTCAAACACCATGCCGGCTGTCTCTTGAACAACAGCGTCTACAGGCACGCGTTTCGCTTCTGGCTCTCCTCTCCGCCTCACTTCCACCGAAGGCGCCTCAAGCGTCAGATTTTTCTCGCCAACAACAATGCGGAACGGTATGCCGATGAGATCCGCATCGTTGAACTTGACTCCGGCGCGTTCATTTCTGTCGTCAACCAGCGCCTCAACGCCGCTTTTCTCAAGGCCGACGGCTATCGCGTCGGCCGCGCTCTTCACCGCTCCTTCATATTTAATCGGCACGATGACCACATGAAAGGGCGCGACGCTCATGGGCCACACAATGCCGGCGTCATCATGGTGTTCTTCAATGATCGACGCGAGGGTGCGGTCAACGCCGATGCCATAACTGCCCATGACAGGCGTCTGAGACGCGCCGTTTTCGTCAAGGAACCGCACGTTCATGCTCTTGGTGTATTTATAGCCTAATTTAAAAATATGCCCCAATTCATTGCCCTTTTTCTCGTACAACTCGCCGCCGCACGCCGGACACCGGTCGCCCGCCTTGACCGTGCGGACATCGGCGACGAGCCAGGGCGTAAAGTCCCTGCCGTACGCCACATGCCGGTAATGGGCGTCTTTTTCAAGGGCGCCCGCGACCGCGTCATTCAATGCGGCGGTTGTTTCATCCGCAACCACCGGCAAAGAGGCGAGACCTACAGGTCCAGCGAAACCCACCGGCGCTCCGGTGAGCCGCTCCACATCCGCATCGGACGCCAGACCGACCTCGCTCGCTTTTAACAAAGCGGCAAGCTTCATCTCGTTGACATCAAGGTCGCCCCGTATGCACGCGGCGAAGAACGCCTCCGCATACACAGCGGGCGCTTCGGGCGCGAGACGGACACGCTTCAGAAAAGCGCATCCCGGCGCGTCTGAAAGGTCAAGCTCCACATTCACCGCACGGTAGATGAGGGTCTTGATAAAGGTTTTCGCGTCCGTTTTCAGAAAAGCGCAGAGCTCGGCGATAGTTCTTGCCGCTGGCGTCGGGATTTTTTCAAGAGGAGCGGCGTCAGCCAGTGCGCCCGCCGCTTCATAGTCAGGCTTGCATCCCGCCTTTTCCACATTCGCCGCATACTCGCACTCCCGGCACAGAAGCAGGGTGTTGTCGCCTATCTCGCTTTCCACCATGAATTCCTCGGAACCGGAGCCTCCCATAGCGCCCGAATCAGCGCGCACCGGCAACACGGCAAGTCCGCATCGTTTAAAAATCCGTCTGTATGCCGTCCCCATCTTTTGATAGGTTTCGTCAAGGCTTTTTTCGTCAACATGGTAGGAATAAGCGTCTTTCATGGTGAATTCCCGTCCGCGCATGACGCCATAGCGCGGACGTATTTCATCGCGGTATTTGGCGTTGATCTGATACACGGAAATGGGCAGTTGTTTGTAACTGGACAATTCATCGCGCACTATGCCGGTGACCGCTTCCTCTGCTGTGGGAGAAATCACCAGATCCGCGCCGGTTCTATTCTTGACCTTGAGCATGGATTCGCCCATGCTTTCCCAGCGCCCCGATTCCTTCCATAATTCGCCCGGCGCCACTACGCTCAGCTTTATCTCAAGCGATCCAATCGCGTTCATCTCTTCGCGGATGATGTTCTCCACCTTGCGGAACGCCCGCAGACCCAGAGGCAGATAGGTGAAAAGCCCGTTGGCAAGTTTGCGCGCCATACCGGAGCGGAACATAAGCCTGTGACTCGCTATCACCGCGTCCGCCGGCACCTCTCTGAGTGTCGGAATAAACGTCTGTGAAAATTTCATGGGGGCAGTATACATTATTGTATGTTTTTTTGCAAGGGACGGCGATGATTCACATAAACGTCGCCTCAATAAGGAAAAGCGAGCGTTTGCGAATAGCGTAAGCCGCCGCCTGCGCCTTTCTTTCACCTGTTATATAATATTTTCATGTTCTTTGAAACGCTTTTATACGCAATGCGCAAGTCTGGAAGCGGCGGAAAGGTTCGCACGTTCCGGCTGTTTATGACGTTTTGGCCGCCCGAATAAGCAAATGCGTAGGTTTGCAGCCATGCAAAAATGTGGGTGGAGGCTGGCGCGGGAATGAGCGAAGCGACTAACCTAGCCAGCCGGAACCCCGGAGCGACCGAAGGGAGCGAAGCGTAAACAGACCTGTTATGCGACGTACTGCCGTACTCCATTATTTTTATTTAAATTGTATTCCCATTATTATTCCAACAGCATTTAATGCCGGATTATTTTTATATGATTTTCCATTTGAACTATGAAATAATCTTAATGATGTATATCCTTTGTAATTATTTATTGGATATTCTATTCCCAAACCTACATGACTTCCAATATTTACATAAGATCCTGTATCAGGATATTCCCTTGTATATACTATTAAACTCATACCCAATCCTTCCAAAAATATTCTTGAATTTATTTTGGGAATAGGTAAAACATATAATCTTATACTCCAGTTTAATTCAAATCCGGGAGTAATTCTTGCGTTTACCGGCCTTCCAT
>JAISCC010000147.1 GCA_031265845.1 Treponema sp. | reverse complement strand
ACGTCATCTTGCGGCAACCTCCGTTCCGTTTATATTAACGAAGCTTATATAAGTTTATGGTCAAAGCCGTTCAAAAGTTTTCTAGATCAGTCGGGTATACGTCAGGGTATAATCCCGTTTGTTTATTACTGTATAACAAAACTACCGCAAATATTTTTTATCAGATTAAGGTCCAAAGACAAACGTCGTTTCATGCCGGTTGAATAATATCCGGTTAATTTTTTTATATTCCCCAAGTTCAATTTTATTCAAGATAGATACCATCAATTCTTTATCCGTTTTTTTGTTTGCGCTTAAAAACTGCAATTTCATATTTTCAGAGTTTTAAAAAGGCTCACAAGAATTAAAAAAGAACGTGAGGCTGGCGCCGAATGTCTCTTCCGCCAGAACTGCGAGGTCTTTTCCCGCAATGCCTGCAACATAACGAGCTATATGCGTCAAATTTTTTGGCTCGTTGCGCCCCGCCCGTTTTTTGTTTCCCATGTTGCGCGGCAGAAGATACGGAGCGTCCGTTTCAAGCAAAAGCCGGTCGGATGGAATACTTTTAACGAGCGAAAGAAGGTTCGTCCCACGGCGTTCATCGCAGATCCACCCCGTTATGCCAATGTAACAGCCCAGCGAAAGATAGGCGTCAAGCTCCTTTTCGCCTCCGGTAAAGCAATGCACGACTTTTTTAGCTATGAGATATTTTTTTAGAATAGCGTAAAGATCGTCAAACGCGTCGCGTTCATGCAGAAAGAGCGGCATATTCAACGCCGCCGCAAGCTCAACCTGCCGCTCAAACCACAGTCTCTGCTCATCGCGTGGGGAGAAATCACGATTGTAATCAAGACCGCACTCCCCTATTGCGACTACTTCAGGGCGTTGCGCCAATGCGTCCAGTTCCGCAATAGTGTGTTCGCCACACATTTTCGCGTCATGCGGATGGACACCCGCAGTGGAAAAACACCGTTTCACTGCCGCCGTATTGCGGGATGCCGCATACCTTTGGGCGTTTTCGCTCTCCTCCACAGTTGTTCCGGTGATGATGAGCGGAGAGACGCCGACCGCTTCGGCATCCCGCAACACTTGCTCCCTGTCTTTGTCAAATGAGGAATGGGTAAGGTTTACGCCTATATCAATTAAACGCATGTTTGTATAGTATCATACCTGCCGCCCACTTTACAATGATGCGAGGTTGTTTCAAGAGGATGTCTCAAAACGCGCCTTCAGACGACGGTTTGTGGAAATCGCCGCAGCGTGATTCCCCAGTCCCAATGGCGCCTTGCAAATTTAATCTTATTTATATATAATAATACGCTAATTAGGAGGACAAAATGGGCAATACGGTTTTGAAAAAGAGCGAATCGGCATATATCAGGAGTGGGGTGTCAAACTCAACATTTCAAATCATATCGCAATATTCCAAAATTCCGGTTGAACGAATGGAGTTTGACGATTTTGTTTTGGCATTTTATTTCACGAAGACCCACAGCTTGATATGACCTGTTGGGGGAAAATACTCGAAGAATTGTTTGACGCGGCATTTGAAGAATTCAATTTTATGTGGCGAACATATACGCGAGTGGAAGATGGCGATTTGAACAGCAGCGCGGTGGCAATAAAAAATATATTATTGGCGATTGCGAAGGAAGAAAAATAAATGATTTTGAAAACAAAAGATATAAAATCTAATCTTTGCAAGAAAGGTTTTATTGAAGATAACAAAGATCGCAAGTATTTTTTGTTTTCATTACAAGGGGAAACCTGCCGCAATATGGACAAAATTCAGCCATTCGGCATGAAGCCGATGACAATTTAATTCATTTGATGGCGAAGCAAATACATGTAACCAAAGGTGAATTTGTAAAGTTCTCAGTTTGTCAAATAAGCGAACAGGGATATATCGAAACCCAAAAAGAGCTTGGCAATTTACGATAATACCTTACCAATGCGCGTGGCGCCTTTGCGCCGCCACATAAAATCGGGAGCAATGTTCTTACAAAACAATTGCAGAGTTTTGCGCTTGCGCATGGCCCGCTTGACGCTTGGTGTCAGACACGGTTAGCTGAAATTTGGTTCTTTTTTGCCGGGCATGATAAGCAGGTGTATGCGGATATGGGCATGATACAAAAAATTGGCCGGAGTGAAGCCGGACTTGTCTTTAGCGTCCCTGAAGACAAGCGGCATGGTTTTCTCCCCACATTGCGCTCAAAAACCCGCTTTCTGTCATTGGTTCGTGAAGCGCCATGATACGCCGCCCCTTTGACGAATTCGCGTTTTTTCCGTATAGCCGCCTCCGTTATATATATAGGTGAAAGCGCCGTTTCGCTTGGATTTTGGACAAAAAAATGGGGTCTTGCGCAAACGTAAGACCCCGCATGGCATCACGACCTTAGATAAATCTGGCGCTAGATGCCATTGCGTTTACAGAACTAGCGTTAACTGCAAAAATGGCGCTTGGCGCCCCTGCGTTACCTTACGTTAATTACCAATGATCATATTAAGGTCATTACGCAAGGTTTCTATAGCCCTTGTGTCAAAACCCGCTATCCATTGGCCTCCCTGTAAATATTCTGCCTCCGCCTTTATTATTAACTGAGTTCGATTAGGATTAAAGTTACAAGAAATACGTACCCTGTACGATTCGGTGGTTGTGCCTGTATCGTTCCATGTGTGAATCCAGCGAGTGCGTATATAACCTACCTCTGGTTGCAGCATCTCCGATTCAAAGCCGTGCCTGTTAAGGACAAAGGCAACTTCACGAAAAGCTTGATCAAAGTCTAAACCTTGACGAAGTAAAATAGTAGTTTCGCCGCCACTGCCTTTTTGGAAGCTTTTTGGAACGCTTGCGCATCCTGCCAGAACCAAGCCCAATGCCAGCAGAACCACCGGCAATCCGAAAATAAAAAAACTCTTTGTTTTCATTAAGAAAACTCCTTTGCGGTTTTTACCGCATAAAAATTGATTTATGTTTGCCGCATACGCGGATAACATCTTTGATAATGAACAATTATTCATTATTAATTCCTTAAGGAATGAGCGCCGTCGCCGTCGGCCCCCAGTCGCCTTTCCTGCCGAAATTTGATGTCTGACACTGTTGGGTGTAGAAGGATTTGCGGAGTTTTTCGGGGGTTTGTGGGAGGCGTCTCGCCGGGCGCAGCCACGCTGTACCAGATGCGGCAGCCTTTGTTGTCCGGGTCGCCGGGGCTTCCGGTAACGCAGGCGATCCGCACTCCCAGCTCGCGCCGGACTATCCGGCTGACGCCGGATAGATTAGGAGTTTCGCTTCGCAAAACTCCACCCATCTGCGCCGTGGGCGTGGTTGAGGGTGTGGGAGGCGAATCGTGAGGCTTGAGTCCCAGAGAGATGTAGTCGGAATCGGTCAGGGGCGGGGATAAAAAATATCGCCGCTTGAAGTCCCGCATAAAACCGGTCAAGGCGTCAAAGGCTTTTTTGCATTGGGCGGTGTCCACAGGGGTGCGGATGGTCTCGTTTTTGGTGGTTTCCAGCGCGGACGCAACGGCGTCCCTGATAGCATCGAGTTCGATCAAGGCGGCACCGGGAATATTCCAGCCAGCTTGTTTGATGGTACAAACCGAAATCCAGTCGCCGGCCATCGCCAATATGCCGTACCTGCTGTTGGAAAGCCAGTTGGTTGATTTAGACATATTTTCTCCTTATGTCCTTTTTATGTTTTTTGGGGCTGATTCACGGTGAATCAGCCAATAATGAACTTGAATCTGCCTCCGGTCAAGACGAATCTGTTTCAAGGACACGGCGTGAGAAAAGAAAGCGCCGCGCCGTCGGCTCTCCGTCCGCCAGTCAAAAGCAGTCGCCAATGGAGCGAAAGCGGCTGCCGACGAATCAGAAGCGACTGCCAATGAGGTAAAAGTAATTGCTAATAGAATAAAAGAATATGTTAATGGATAAGAAGTTACTTTAAGACAAGGGGGGGGGGGGGGGGCAATGAGTCAATGACACGCATGGTGTTGGGGTTGCGGCGATTCAA
>JAISCC010000113.1 GCA_031265845.1 Treponema sp. | reverse complement strand
ATAAGGGCTTTGCGAAGCAAAGACCAGGGCTGGCAAAATGTGGGTGGAGGGAGGCGTGGGAATGGAGCGCAGCGGAATGACCTAGCCGACCGCAACCCCGGAGCCGCCGAAGGCGGCGGAGCATATACAGTCCTGTTATGTGCAGTGCGCCCGTACTTTTATTTTCTCATCTTGTTTTATATCATAAAATCTTTTTGAGCCTTTTCTGTTATTATTTTCCTTTTTTCCAGCGTCTTTTCAAAAACTTCATTTATTATTTCCGGCAATTTTTTCCCTATTATTTCTGTGCCTTCTTCCGTTATCCCTCCTTTTGTTGCAACCCTATTTATTAATTCTTCAAATGTTATTCTCTTTTCCAATAATAATTTTCCTGTCCCATATAATGTTTCTATAACCATTTGTATTATTTGTTCTTTATTTATTGCCGTATGTTTTTCGGCTTCGTCTGTTATTACTTTAAATATTGCACCTATAAATCCAGGCATGCAACTGGTTAATTCTGAACCTATTCCTATTTCCGTCTCAGGCAATTCAACAAACGAACCAAAACATCCTATTAATTCTTTCAAAATATTTTTATCGTCATAATTTACATAATCATTATGGCAGATTAATGTCGCAGATTTATTTACTTCCGCCGTAACACTCGGAATAATTTTCGATATTTTCCTGTTTCCGCATATTTGTTCCAATTGTTTAAATAATATACTGCCGTTTAATGAAACTATATGGCAATTATCCTTTATGCCGTTAATTATTTCGGATAACACTGTTTTTATTTCCAGCGGTTTTACACAAATAAAAACTATATCGGCGTCTTTTACAGCGTCAATATTATTTCCACATATGTTTATTTGTGGATAAATTTTATTCAAATTCATTATTTTATCATACGTCCTATTTGAGACAAACAATTTCCCTTGTTCGATGGTTTTTGTTTCAATGAACTTTTCGAGAATCATTTTTCCCATGCTTCCATAACCGATAATATCGATTTTCATATTTCCTCCTGTTATTTTATGAGAATATTATATCTTCAAATATTTGTCAATAAATTTTCCAACAAATTTTAGCACCAATGACACATAACGTTCCGGCTGTTTATGACGCTTTGCCAGCCCGAATAAACAAATGCGTAGCATTTTTAGAGCTGGTAAAATGTGGGTGGAATGAGTCGTGGGAGGCGCAGCCGACCTAAGCGAATGGAACCCCGGAGCGCCCGAATGGGCGCGGAGCATATACAGTCCTGTCATAGGGGCCGCTCAAAGCGACTGTTGTTATTTGTTATTTTGTCCTAATCCTTCAAGCCTTTTCCCATTCGTTCCTCTGCCCAACGTGGCCTATTCTTAATGTCCTACATATTTACACGCTTAATCACCTTTATCTTTGAATAGTATGCCTTGTCAAATTTGTCCTATATCTGAGAAACTTTCTTGTCTTTTGGTACAGTGTCCAATACCGCGTGAGTTTGATAACTTTTTAATACTCCCTGAAAGGTCAAACCTTTTGAGTCCCCCGGCAAAGCCAGAGGTGTACCGTTTTTAATTACGTTCCGCCACAGATTGTGGAACGTAATATATTTTATTTATTAGACTTGTTTAATAATCGCCTAAACGTTTCTGTCATAATTTATAAGTCCACAAATCAAGGCCATTCCCAGAGAATGCCAGTTGCTCCGCCGCCGCCGACAAGCGTATGCCACGCTCTTGAATGTTTTTATCTTCGCATTGATATGTCGACAACCCGCCTCCTTGCAAGCTCTTTATTATACGCTTTCTCCTCTTCGGGTCAGATGACGGGTTTCGCTTGGCTTTACCGGAATGACGTTGATCTTGCATACGGCGGCATTCTTTTATCCCGCCGTATGCAAGATCAACGTCAGCCGACGTCGAGCCGCCAGCAAAATTTCCAGCGCCGCTCTTATACGCCTTGAAATCATGATCACCGCCTTTGGACTCGTAAACATCCGGCATTTCCGGGTGTTCCGCTCAATTATGACCCGCGCCTTTGCAGGCGCCATATTCAGCCACGCCGCCGCCCGTCGTCCGGCATTCCCGAAAATATTAGGGTGACGTACCGCTTGTCTTCGGGCGTCAGTTTGGGATATATCCCCCCCTCCCATTTTTTTATGCAATACGTCGAACTCCTTTTGGAGAATAAACAGCATTTTATGAAAAACACCGGGTTTCACCCCGTACAGCCGCTCGAAAAGAGCATCCTTGGCGTCCATTTCTTTCTTCGCTCTTGTCCATTTGAGTATTGTACTGTTTTCTGAGTTATTAAACAAGCCTATTGTCTTTTATAATATTTTTTAGATATTCAAATAATTCATTAGACATCCCTACCTGATTTATGTCAAATTTCATTACTGCATTAACCTTCTCTTTTACAGATTCAGGTAAATTTACTGCATTTTTTAAACCATCAGCCATTTTTCCCCATTGATTGACAATTTCCTTTACTTTTGGATCATCCGAGGAAAGTTTATTATTGAAACAATATCGTAAATTTTCCACAAATGCTCTCGTTGTTTTTGCTGTTTCTTCTTTTAATTCAAAGGGAATATGCCGTGCTTTCGAGATCATTTCTTCCATTTCCCCTTTGGAAAAAAGCATAGTTGTATTCATTTTATATACTCCTATAATTTCAATAAAATCATTTACAGATGATTCTTTATTAACGATTAAATTTAATAAAATTGACTCAAGATGTAATTTGGTTTTTTCCTGCAATTTAACTTGATTTTCAATTGCTATTATTTGGGTTCTTAGTAAATTTTTTGGATCATAATCTTTCTGTTCTAATATTATTTTAATTTTTTCAAGGTTAAATCCTAAATTTTTAAGACACATTATTTGATGTAACCGTATTATGTCATTTTTTGAATAAATGCGGTATCCGGTTTCAGTTATACCAGAAGGGATTAATAAACCCGCCTCATGATAATGACGCAAGGTACGTACAGTGATTCCCGTTTTTTTCGCTATCTCTCCAACCTTCCATGTTGTTGTTTCCATTTCTTCCTCCTATTTGAGCATCTTCAAAAAATTTCTAAAGCTTTTGTTTGATAATATCAATATAAACCATTACGTTGCGTTAGAGTCAAATGATTTTTTTAATTTTTGTTCAAAAAATGATACATTTCAGGTGACATGAACGGAGCCGCCTGCAAGAAAAAAATTAATAGCCACATACGGAGGAGACATTCTACGAGTTGGTTCGACAGAAGGATAGCTGGACAGAAGAAGAATTGTACCGGAGAATACTTCTGTGCGAAACAATAATATGTATCATACAGTATAGCTGGAATGGGGAAAGCGTCAAAAAGTATATCAATGAGCAGGAAGTCGAGGACAAACGACTGGATCAACTGGAACTGTTCAAAAAGAACGAACAAGCGCAACCGCCTAAAGGTGGCTGCGCTTGTTCGCTCCGCGTTTTCTGTGTTACGCGCCAGTCTTGTAAAGCCGCAGCAACATGGCGTTTGCCAGCGTTTCAGCGCGTTCAAGGCTGAGTAGCAGGAGGGGAACCAACATGGCGAGGCTGCTGCGGAGTCCGCGTTTGCCGCCACGCGATATTTGCGCCGTAACGATCCGCTCGGCTTCCTCAGTGAGCAGGGGCACAAAGCGGATGCTTATGCCCACCATCATGGCGATGTCCCGCGCCGGCAGTCCAAGCCGGGAAAGCGGAGAAAGCAACGTGTTGATCGCCGAGAGCGTTTCCCTCAACGGGGTTGCGGCGAGATAGAGGGAGAACGCCGCTATGAGCGATGTTATGCGACATATAAACGCAAGCGAACGATGAAGTTCGGCTGATGTAATCGAAAAAAACGAGAAAAAGCCCGTCTGAAAAGGCTGAAACAGAATGGGGCTGGCATCGTTTCCCCATAAAAACGCAGTTTGCAAAAAGACAAATACAAGAAGGAAGGGCAGGATCGCGACTACGCTCCGAAGCAGGGTTTTACAGGCGATTTTGCCCAACAATTTTCCACTCAAAAGTACTATGAGCAACACAACAGGCGGCGCGTATAGGGAGCCGGCGATGGAAATCGTTCCGGCCGCAAAAAGCGCCGTCATTTTCACGAGCGGATTAAGGTTCCGTAAAGGCGAATCTATGTCAAGAAAACGACCGAGAAAGGCGGTTTTGAAAAGCGGTTTCCCAGTTTTGCGCCTGTGTTTGGATTGCACTGGCGACTTAAGCGGCGCCGGCGGCGCATCAGACTGCCGGACGGGATGCGTTGTATCTGGAGGCGCATTCTGGAATTTAGGCGCCGCAAGCCCCCAGTCCGGGTTCCAGAGTTCGCCGAACACCGCTTCCGGCGGACCAAAAGCCGCGAGTCGGCCATTGTCCATAACGGCTACATAGTCAAAAAACGCCGCCATTTCGAGCGAATGCGTTGTAACGAGAATGGTTTTGCCCTTCGCCTGTTGTTCAAAAATAAGCTCCATGACGCGGCGCTTGTTTTTGTTGTCAAGGGCGGCGAGCGGCTCGTCCAACAAAAGGATTTCACTATCCATAGCAAGCGCTCCAGCAAGGGCGGCGCGGCGTTTTTCGCCGCCGGAGAGGGAGGTTGTCTCGCGATCCGCGAAGGCGGAGAAAGGAAGCCCTGACGCCTCCATCGCGGTTTTCACTCTTTGGACGAGCTTCGCGCCTTTAAGTCCCGCGTTTTCCGGTCCAAAAGCCACGTCATCCGCGACATAGGGTTCAAAGAGCGCGCTTTCCGGCGACTGTATGGCAAGCGCCGCCTTAAAACGCAGACTGCGGAGGTTCACGCGCTTGTCAAGCGTGTCCGCGCCCAGGGTGACGACATTGCCCGAAGAAGGAAGGAGCAGCGCGTTGATGTGTTTGAGCAGGGTGGTTTTGCCACAACCGCTTTTGCCGACGACCGCTGTCGTACTGTTGCGGGGGATGCGCAAGGAAACGCCCTGTATGCCGGTGATAGATCGCGCCGCAGGATGCGGGTAGTGATGGGAAGCCGAAAAAAATTGCGCTGACGGCTGAGAAGAATTGCTGGAGAAACCGGAAAAGCCGGCGCTTTTTCGCGCATACCCCAATCTCCATTCTTCCAACTCGCCCCACGCTTCAGGAACGCCATCGAACGCCACTTTCCCCTCACGCAACACGATGGAACGTCCTGATCGCAAGGCTTCATCGTGGTTGTGGGTGATGTGAATAATGGTCCTGCCTTGACTGTTGAGCGTATCAAAGAGGGCGAGGATGGTTTGTGCGGAATGAGAATCAAGCATAGATGTAGGCTCGTCAAAGATGAGGATGCTCGCGTCAAGGGCGAGGATGCCCGCGAGCGCGAGGCGTTGTTTTTCGCCGCCTGAAAGCAGGTGTGGGGCGCGGTCGCGGAGATGAAGAAGTTCAACCGCCCGCAGAGCGTTTGTGACACGCGATTGGATTTCGGCTTTAGAAAGATTGAGATTTTCCGGTCCAAACGCGACATCTTCTTCCACCGCGCACCCGATGATTTGCAGATCGGGATTTTGCAACGTCATGCCGGTAAGGGATCGGATGCGCTCAAGGTGCGCTTTGTTCGCCGGATCCAGTTGGACGCCTTCAGGCGTGAATACGGCAATCGCGCCGGGCGGCGGCGCAAGCAACCCGTTGACACACGATATGAGCGTACTCTTGCCGGAGCCGTTCTCGCCAAGCAATGTGATGTATTCACCCGCCTTGATGTCAATGCTGACATTGTCAAGCGCGTTGAGCGAGGGTCCTTCCGCAGATTCTTCTGCGAATTTTTCCGCCTGTCGCGCTTTCCTGTAAGAGAACGACAAATTTTTGATTGATATACATATTGAGCGGCTTTCCGCCGTTGTGTTTGCCGCCAAAGCAGCCTACTCTATGTTCCGCAGTTGTTCGCGGATGTTTTCAAGCGAGTCCTTCATGGAAACAACCTCACGGCTCACCTCAAGCTTTCCAGTTTTTGAGCCTATAGTGTTGATTTCGCGGTTTATTTCCTGACACAGGAAGTCGAGTTTTTTGCCCGGATGCGGATTCCGCTCGGTTTCCATGCGAAATTCCGCAAAGTGAGATTTAAGACGGGAAATTTCTTCCGCAATGGTGAGCTTTACCAGCATCGCCGCAATTTCCGCGAATATCCGGTTTTCTATAGCGGCGGACGCGGCGGCGTCCACCGGACAGCCTCCGGTTATCTCCGTAAAATGAGTTGTAAAACGCTCGCGCAATCGCTCTTTTAAGGCTTCGTCTTCTTCCTGTACAAAACGCTCAATCGCTTCAAGTGACTTTTCAAGAGCGTCCACAAAAGAGAGTATATGGGTTTTGGCAGTCTCCCCTTCCCTTGCCCGCTCGTTGTTAAGCGATGTGACGGCGGAACGGAAGATCGGCTCAAGTTTTTCCCAGTAAAAATCATCGTTGCGGCTTTGACCGGTTTCCATAACGCCGTCCATGCTTAAAACCAGGGATAGAGACGGCTCTTCGTAGAGACGGAGGTTTTCGGAAAGCGCCGTAATTGCCCGCAGGTAGGCTTTCGCCGTTTCACTATTGATGGAGACCGGCAGAGACGCATTGTTTTTCAGCCTGATGGTGATCTCGACTTTGCCGCGATGAATGCTTTTCGTTGCGATTTCACGGACTTTCGGCTCAAGCCCGGATAAAAAGGGTGGCGTATTGACAAACACTTCGAGAAAACGGCTGTTGTAGGATTTTATTTCTACAGAGAGAGACGACATACCATCTGTTGAAGCGGTCGCAGTAGCGGACTCCAGCGATTTGTAAGCGTAACCAGTCATACTTTTCATAGGTGTATATTAATTTTTTTATAATCATTTGTCTATACCCGCAGCCGTACCTATACAAACAAGGGAAAGTGTGGTATTCTGCATAGCGTTTGAGTCATAACAACTCAGATAAAATAAATGAGAGGAGATATCACAATGGAACAAAGACGATTTTTCTTTACGTCCGAGTCCGTGGGAGAAGGTCATCCCGACAAGCTTTGTGATCAGGTTTCTGACGCGATTCTTGACGCCTGCTTAAAAGATGATCCCCAGAGCCGTGTTGCATGCGAAACCTTCGCTTCAACTTCACTGGTGCTTATTGGCGGTGAAATTACCACCAAAACGTTTGTAGACTTCCAGCATATTGTACGGGAAGTGACAAAGGAGATCGGCTACACCGATCCGGCTTACGGGCTGGATTATCAATCAATGGCTGTGTTGGATATGATCCACAACCAGTCCCCTGATATTAGCCAAGGCGTTTCCGGTACGGGTCTTGAAGAATACAAGGGAATGCAGGGAGCCGGCGATCAAGGCATGATGTTCGGGTATGCGTGCAATGAAACGGAAGAGCTTATGCCGCTGCCCATTACGCTGGCGCACAAATTGTTGCTCAAGGCGACGGATCTCAGGAAAAGCAAAGCCATCAAGTGGCTGCGTCCTGACGCGAAATCGCAGGTAACCGTTGAATACGAAGGGCGCAAACCCATCAGAGTCGATGCGGTGGTGATTTCCCACCAGCACGATAATGGAACGCCTTACAACGAAATCAAGTCTACGATTATAGATCGCGTCATTAAACCGATTCTTGAACCCACGGGACTCTTGGACAAGGATACCAAGTGCTACGTCAACCCAACAGGGCGTTTTGTGGTCGGCGGACCTTTCGGCGACACGGGACTCACGGGCAGGAAGATTATTGTTGACACGTACGGCGGCATGGGCAGGCACGGCGGCGGCGCGTTCTCCGGCAAAGACCCAACCAAGGTTGACCGCTCCGCAGCATACATGGCTCGGTATGTGGCGAAAAACATCGTGGCGGCTGGTCTCGCCGAACGGTGCGAAGTTGAACTCGCCTACGCCATTGGCGTGCCGTTCCCGGTTTCGGTTATGGTGGATGCCTTTGGCGGCGCCGTGGCGCCCGAAAAAAACATTGAGGAAGCGGTAAAAAAGGTCTTTGATTTGACTCCGGCGGGCGTCATAAAAACATTCGATCTCCGCCGCCCCATCTACCGCAAAACCGCGACCTACGGTCATTTCGGACGCGCCGAATTCCCGTGGGAGAAGGTGGACAAGGCGGAGGAATTGAAAAAAGCTGTGCATTAATGTAGGGCGCTTCTGGAAACCCCGGTTGGGTTCCCAGAAACGTGGGGTAAAAAACCTCTGAAAACTGTCGAACCGCAGGTTCGCAACCGCAGGTTCGCGTTTTCAGAGGTTCCTTTTGTTGCATCTCTGGCGTTACAGTCTATGAAATTAGAACTAGCAGTTAAAAATAGAAGAAATAAAATTATTGTTGATGGTATAAATCGCTTGGCGAAGAATGGCAGGCGTGTTCGACAACCAAATAAATGATACAAAATTTGTAATTTTGTATCAAACGAATCACGCAAACACAATTTTCTCAAGGAGAGGCGATAAAATCTCTAAAAGCTGATGTTTTTAGCGGTTCCTCCAATATAATAATAAGAAAATAAAAAGGATAATACAATGGTAAAATCAATAAGTAATAATTACAATGCTCACCGGGAGAGCAAAAAAGCGTCATTTGTTTTGGGTAAAATGCTTCAAGAAATCGCCTCGCAAATTGGCGCGAAAGTTTTGTTGGAACCGGAATGGAATATCGCTGGACAAATAACTTTTAAAAATGGCAAAAGATCATATTTTCGATACAATACGCTTGATATTAATCCTATGGGGGCGTCGAAAATTGCCAAAGACAAAGACTACGCTAGTTTCTTTATGAATTCTATGGGGTATCCGGTTGTTCCAAGCAAAGCGTTTTTCTCAAAAGACTGGGCGCGAGCAATAGGCGGCAGCCCTATGAATATCAACGCCGCCTTCCAGTATGCCAATGAAATTGGCTTTCCTGTTATATTGAAACCAAACGGCAAGAGTCAAGGTCTGGGAGTGTCGTTGGTTTCTAACAAATCTGAATTCTACAAAACGGCAAAAATGATATTTAAAAAAGACAAGGTAATGTTGGTACAAAAATTAATCAAAGGGAAAGATTATCGCATCGTTGTTCTTGACGATGATGTCATTTCCGTTTATCAGAGAATTCCACTTGGTGTAATTGGAGATGGGATATCTACGATCAAAAAATTGTTGCAAGAAAAGCAAAAACAATTTTCTGCGTCACAGCGCGACGCCAGAATAAATTTCAATGATATTCGGATTAAATTAAAATTGAAACGACAGAAATTGACGTTCCGATCTGTGCTTGGAAAAGGCGTTGGGTTTCTTTTATTGGATAACGCAAATCTCTCATCAGGCGGAACTTCTACCGATGTCTTCAATAAGGCCGCTCCATTCTTTAAGGATTTCGCTGTCAACCTGACGCATGATATGGGTTTACGGCTTTGCGGAGTTGATTTGATGATTGACGGGGACATTTCCGATGCTACGAGCAGTTTCTATGTTCTGGAAATTAACGCCGCTCCTGGATTGGACCATTATGCAAAAAGTGGAAAGGAACAGGAGAAAATTGTTGAGAAACTTTATATTAAGATTTTGGAACAATTGGAAAAAAGGCTGCCTTGATGAATGTTGGAGCCGGAGTATGCGCCGTGCGATTGAATATCCGGCGCCAAGGACGCGAAAGAGGCGAGACTCCTCAATGCGTCCGCCGGTGAAAAGCCCGAATTCGCGGGATTTGTCCGCTATGAGCGCCGCATTGTCCTCGGTGTGGAACAAACGGCAAGCCCTCGCATAACGCTTGAAATTACGCGCCTATGAGGGAGTTGCGCTTTTCGTAAACGGCGTACCAGCGGGATTCCAGATTGCGCCGCCCTTCCTCTGATCAGTCTTCGTCGTGAGGCGGCCGCCACTCTGGAACGGCAGAAAATCCTCCAGTTTCGCGTCAATGGCGGCGCCTTCCAAATCTAAATCCCCTACAGGCGTCACTGGCGAGGCAAGGTTGTATTGGCAGCCTGCGATCCGATGACAACAGCTTGAGGAATGAATAGCAGGGAGAAAGATTAAAGGAATCTCTGGAAACTCAACCGAAATTTCCAGAGGTTCCCTTCGCCGCTTCTGAATAACACTACGCGCCTTTCTTCAGAAATGGTTCGGAGCATATATATATCGCTCTTTGAAGAACGATTGGAAAACTCGCTTTCTTGAAACATTTTTCCTTTTGCTATATACTTTTGCTCATGGCAAAGTTAAAATTTACCGTGCTTGACCTTATAAACCTTGACTTCAAAGAACACAACTCGCTGAATCTCACCAGCATTGGGGACAGGAAAGGGCTGGGCAGGGAAATAGTCAACCCCGACCTGAATCGTCCCGGACTCGCTTTATCCGGTTTTTTCGAATCGTTTGCGTATCAGCGCATACAGGTGTTCGGACGCGGGGAATACGCCTATCTGGAAAAATTGATTCAGGAAGAACAAACAGGGACAATTCAGCAATTCTTTTCATATTCAATTCCCTGTTGTGTATTCACCCACCAATTAATCCCGAACCGCGAATTTATGGCGAAGGCGGAAGAAGCCCATTGCCCTATTTTGCAGACGGACTTGACTACCGCCGAATTTGTCGCGCGCCTCATCCGCATATTGTCGAACATATTCTCGCCGCGCAAGGGCATCCATGGCGTTTTGATGGAGGTGTACGGACTTGGCGTGCTTATCGTAGGCGAATCGGGCGTAGGAAAAAGCGAAGCCGCGCTGGAGCTTATCAAACACGGACACCGGCTCGTCGCCGATGATATGGTTGACATTCAATGCATCAACGGCAATATTCTGCTTGGCGCCGGGGCGAACAAGATCATCGGACACCACATGGAGATACGCGGACTCGGCATCATCAACATCACGCACCTGTTCGGCATAGGATCCGTGCGGGATCAAAAACAGGTGCAGCTTGTCATAGAATTGGAAGAAGAAAAAGCGGATAAAACCTATGACAGGCTGGGCATTGAGCGAAAACACATGGAGCTTTTAGGCGTCAGCGTACCAAAAATAGAAATTGCCGTCAAGCCCGGCAGGAATGTGCCGGTTATTGTCGAGACCGCCGCCATGAATGAGCGGTTGAGAAGAATGGGCTATGACGCGGCCAAAGAATTCAATCAGAATATTATGAAATGGCAGGAAATGAGTTACTCCGACCAATTCGTTTATTTCGGGGAGGATATTATATGATTGAGCGGATGATAACCGTCACAAACCGCGCGGGGGTACACGCCCGTCCCTCAGCCATGATTGTTCAATCCATTAAAGATTTCAAGTCCAACATTTATTTTGAAAAAGACAACGATAGAATAAACGCGAAATCTATCATGGGAGTGCTTACTCTTGGCGCGGCGTACGGAACAAAGTTGAAGATCATCGCGGAAGGCGATGATGAAGTTCAGGCGTTGGAAAAAGTGGTGAAGTTATTTGAATCGAAATTCCTTGAAGGAGAATGAAACATCAGTTCCCGTAATCGGTATATGGGGGCTTATTTTTATCTACGTTTTCCTCTGCATATTAACCGTTCTTTTATCAAAAACATTCTTTGCCGACATTTTGCAGGATGGACGCATTACGGACAGGCTTATGCTTGTCGTTTTCTTTACTATACCGGCGGTTTTATTCATATTTTTGATAATCTCTCTTGTCAGGCTTGCGCAAGATTTTATCACCCGAAAAACCGGCAGACGGTTTCAGGCGCGTCTCCTTGGATATTTCACCATTGTATTGCTCTTTTCCGCAATTCCCCTTGTGCTGATTACGACCTTATCCACCACTGAAATCATGCGGTTCTGGAACACGCTGGACATGGAATCCACCATGAATTACGCCCAGCAATTTGTCATGGACGCCTATTCTTTGCACCTTGAGAAGGCTCAAAATATCGTGGACAACACCGATTTTGACCAAATATTTGACAACCCTTCCACGCCGCTTCCCGACGGTTTGATTGCGATTCAGGATTTTGAGATGTCGCCGTCTTCGGTTGAAGGCAAGGCGGACGGCGGCGCGGAAGATGAAGCGCAATGGACAAGCGTCCGCTTTTGGGGAAAGGCGGATCAAGCGCTGGACGCGCCGCCCGCGCAGTTTCAGGGTTTTGTGACGCGGCAGAAAAACCGCGACACTGACGTTGTTCGGCGCCTCATTGTAACAAGCGATAGAACCGCGCGGCTCATCACGTACGATCTGGGAGAAGGTTTTGACGCGGCGATAGACGGTTTTGAGACCCAGAGGGCGAGATTCGATGCGCTAAAGACACTGAACATCCAATTCAAAGAGATTTTGTTCTTCTTTTATGCGATTTTCTTTCTGCCGGCGGTGTTGCTGACGCTGATCATCGCCATATCGTTCACAAAAACCATTACAAAACCAATCGCAGACCTCACCGAAGCGACCCGCAAAGTCGCAAACGGAGATTTCTCCATTAGCATTAGGGCAAAAAAGAACGACGAATTCGGCATTTTAATCCGGTCTTTCAACACCATGGTGAGGGATTTGGAAAAGACGCGCAATTCTCTTATCAAAGCGGAAACAATTTCCATTTGGCGGCAGATGGCGGTCCAGCTTGCCCATGAGATAAAAAACCCGCTTACTCCAATAAAGCTGACTGCGGAGCGGGTGTTGCGGCGTTGGCAAAACGCTCCTGAAAAAACGGGCGAAATACTGGAATCATCCATGTTTTCCATTATACAGGAAGTCGAAGGGCTTTCAAACATGCTCAGCGAATTTCGCATCCTCTCGCGTCCTATGGAGCCGTCTCTGTCAATCTCCAATGTATTAGAGCGCATTGAACCGTTTGCCGCCTCCTACCGGCTTTCCTTCCCTGCCATTGAATTCGACATCAGCAATATAGATTGCGCGGCGGCGGTAAAGGTCGACGAGCGCAGATTCATCCAGATCATTACGAATATTGTTATCAATGGCATTGACGCCATAAACGCCGCCGGACTTGCCGCCGCCGACACAGCGGGCGCCGCCGATGCCACAGGCGTAAAAAAAATTGAGATACGGACCGATACGGTGAAAAAACAGGGCGCGGTCTTCTGTAGAATCAGCATTACCGATACAGGGCAGGGCGTCCCCCCCGCCGCCGCTGAAAAAATCTTCACCCCGTATTTTACCACTAAAGAAGCGGGTACGGGTCTTGGACTTCCCATTGTGGAGCGTATTGTCAGCGATCACGGCGGCGCCATCTGGTTTAACTCAAGCCCCAATCTGGGGACTACATTTTTTGTGGACTTGCCGACGGCGTAAGACTCCGTTGCGCCCCTCCTTCCATTTTTCCGGCAATTTCAAGCAATTTTTCCTTTGCGTTAAGTTCAGGATCGTCAAGAACCGCTTCCAGCAGTTCATTCAGGATGACGCCGAGACGGGGGCCGGGCTTTACGCCCAGCGCGATAAGGTCTTTGCCGGAAATCGCCAGATCTTTGAGAGATAGGGCTTCTTTTTCTTTAAGAACGCGATCCACCCTGTCCATGAGCGGGATGAGGAAATCCGGGCGCGGCGGTTCGCCAGCGGTCGCAAACGCATCCGCGTGGCGGAGCATGTACAGATTGGTCAAATGCGCCTCCCCCACCCGGATAATGAACCGCCTGACAGCCGCGTCTGACCAGTCTTCGCCGTACTGAAACATGTGCTCTTCTATAAGATGGACAACAGCGTCAATGACCGATTTGGAATAGCGGAAGCGGCTCAATATGTTTTTTGCCAGCGCCGCGCCCTCCCGTTCGTGGCGGTAAAACGTCCGTACGCCGAATTCGTTCATGGCGCAGACAACAGGCTTCCCGATGTCGTGGAAGAGCGCGGCGAGCCTCACCTCATGGGGCGATCCTTTTTTCGCCGCAAAGTCACAGGCAAGCAGCGAATGATCGAGAACATCGAAACGATGCCCGCCCTTCTGCTCGACATTGCGGCATACGGCAAGCTCAGGAAGCAGTTCGTGGAGAAGTCCGGTTTGTTCCATGAGCAGAAAGCCGGTCGAGGGCTTTTCAGAGCCTGCTATTTTGTCAAGCTCATCGCGTTTGCGCTCCGCCGCCACCTTTGCGGTGATGGAAAGCGTTCGCGGAATGGCGGCGAGCGTCTCTTTATCAACGGAAAAGCCGAATTGGGACGCAAACCGGACGCACCGCAGGGAACGCAACCCGTCCTCGCCAAAGCGTTCAAGCGGGCTTCCCACGCACCGGATGATGCGGTTTTGTATGTCAACGCGCCCATTGAAGGGATCGACGACGCGTCCTTTCGGCAGTTCCACGGCAATGGCGTTCATGGTGAAGTCGCGGCGGGAGAGATCTTCTTCAATGGTCGCGGCATAGGCGACTTTTTCAGGATGGCGCCCGTCATGATAATCGGCCTCGGTGCGAAATGTGGTGATTTCAAACGCCTCCCCCTTAAAATGCGCCGTAACGGTTCCGTGCTTGATGCCGGTGGGGATAATGGCGCGCCCTTTGGCGCGGAACATGGCGGACACCTCTTCCGGCGTCGCGTCAGTCGCAAGGTCAAAGTCATGCGCCTGTTCGCCCCGAAGCATGTCGCGCACCGCGCCGCCCACAAGGAAGCTCTGTTTTCCGCTTGCCGTGAAAATAAGGGCGATGTCTTTCAGTATGCGTGGTATAAAAAGCATTGCAACAGTATACTGACATGCGTTATACTGTCAAGAATATGCGTGGAATCGCTTTTATTGGCGGAGAAAGCCCGGACGCGGACGTATGCCGAAAGGCGGCGTCCAGCGCGGATATCATCGTCGCCGCAGATTCAGGTCTCATAACTGCGGAGCAAGCCGGCATCAAGCCGGACTGGATCGTGGGCGACATGGATTCGCTGGACAGCGACAGCCGGAGCGCAAGCCGAAGCGCAAGCCGCCTCGCCGGATACAACCCTGACAGGATCATCAGGTACAGCGCGGACAAAGACTACACCGACACGGAGCTTGCCCTCGCGTTGCTCTGGGACAAGGGCTGCGTCCACGCCACGCTTGTCGGCGGCGGAGGCGGCAGAATCGATCACCTTCTCGCCATTCGCGCCCTCTTTGAGCGGGAGCCTTCGCCCGACCTGTGGATTACAGACAAAGAAATCCTTTACCGCATCCGGTCCCCGCAGACGCTTGAACTGCGCCTGAAACCGAAGAGCCTGGTGTCGGTCTTTCCGTGCGCCGAAACACGCGGGCGGGCGAAGAGTCAAGGGCTGCAATGGGCGCTTGACGGACTTGAGTGGAAAAAAGGCTTTTTCGGCATAAGCAATGTCGCGGTCAGCGGGCAGTGCGCGGTGTTTGCGGAAGCGGGGGCGTTTCTGGTCATTGTCTCCATTACGGATACGGCGGAAGCGGCTAAAACAAGGTTATAATTATAAAGACGAGCCTCGCATCCTCCCGAAATCCGGGAACTCTTTCCAGAACTTGTAAAACCCTTTTCAGAACTTGTAGACCACTTTCCAGAACTTGTAGAACACTTTCTAATTAACACTTGACACTGATCGTTTTATAAATCATCATATAAAGCTGTCTGAAATAATAAACGCGAATAAACAAATATAAAAAAATAAAAAATCCCCGCCGTGAACGGCGAGGTATTGAAGATTTTTCCTTGAAATCTTTGTGTATGCGGGGAACAAATCCCCGCACCCTAGCATTACGCCCTAAAGGGCGGGGAATTATACCCCCAGAGATTAAAGTGGAGAAAAGAAAATGCGTATCGGTTTAATACGCCGGTTTTCGCTTGTTGACATGTGGATGTCATAACAGGACGAGCGCCGCGTTCCGCCTCATACCAGCATATATTCTTTAGCCGTATGAATCAGGGCGCTGTTCCAGTAGGGGCGGTTCAGGAAACCCCTGCGGGACTCCGTGTCATCTATTTTCAGGCTGCGTTGCTGGAGCCGCCTAAACGCCGTGCCGACAACCGTATTTATATCAACAAGCGATGCGTCCGCTTCACGCAACACGCGATACAAAGCGTAAAAATAGAAAAAGTCGCATGTATCCGCGCAAGGAGGCACTTCGCCGCGTGTCAACCAGCCAATATCTTTTACGGCTTGCTTTTTATCATCCGCGTTTTCCGAAAATTTGCTGAGCGCGAGACTGTGAAATATTGAAGCTTTCCTGCCCCAGAAATCCCGTTGGCTCATATTCAACAATTCGGTTTGGGCAAAACCGTTGCTCCAGTCCGGACGCTCCGTCCACAGGAAATCTTCGTTTGGAATGAACTTGGTCATAGTTTCCGAAAGCTCAAGCGTTTTTTTATAGTCGCCGGCAAGATACGAGGCTTCGACTTTGAAGAGAAGCGTCTCAAGGTTAGAGGAATCGGCGCCGACGCTGGCGCCGCCATCCGCGTCGGGCAGGGACATGGCGTCAGGCTTCGCGGCGGTGAAGTTTGAAAAAAACTTCGCCCTGAATATCCATGCGTTCATGGTGTTTTTCATGGCGTCTGTCACCGGCTCCGAGAGGTTTTCAAATGTCTTCTCAAACACATGCAGGGCGTCCTGATAAAATCCAAATTCAAAACGCAACCTGCCCCGCAAAAAACGGACGCGATCCGTCCACCCGCCGCATCCCGCGACAATGGCGTTGTGTTCAGCGTCCCTGACAAGCCGTTCGGCCTTGGAAAGATCGCCAATCAGGTAGTGGATGTTCGCCGCGTAATACGAACAAATGGCAAGCTCATCAGTGACGCCCTGTTTTTCGGCGTGTTCAACCGCAATGGAGATGTATTCCATAGCTTCATTCCACTTGCCGCCTTGCAATTTTCCCAGGGCGATAAGTCTGAACACCTTTGCGGGGCTTGTTTTGCGCTGGTCATGGTTTATTCGCAACACCTTTTTAAGGGTCTCAAACGCCCGCGCTTGCTGTCTGGATCCCACATAATAACAGGCGCGGTTAATCAAAATTTCCATCTGGTACAACGCGGATGCGGTGTCAGGCGCATCGGCGGAAAACGCCTCTTGAACATCTTTTTTGTCTCCGTGCATCAGCGCGTTAAAGGTTGAAAACAGATGCCGCGCCGCAGGACCATGTTCTTTTCCCGCAATGCCGTCGAAACGGTTTTGGATAATGAAAAGACGTATTTTTGTGGTTGTTCCGTTTAAAATATCCGAATATAGGGCGCTCCAGAGAAGCGTATCGGAAATGTCGGCGCACAAGCCGGCGAGCGCCTCAATAAGACTAAAACACGCCGATATTTTGCCGCGGGAAATGGCTTGAAGCAGGCACGTTTTTACAAAACCGCAGGCCACGTCCTTCCTGTCCCCCAAAAACCGTTCCGCAACTACGGTAAAGTTGGGAATGCGCGGAATCGGATCGTCAATGCAGTCAATAACCCCGATGCGGGCAAGCTGGGCGAAAATCCGAACCAGTATGGATGGAGTCCTGCCGGTTTCTTCAAACAAGCGGAGAAATTGGTGACCGGGAAAAAAATTGCGCAAAAGATTAAACGTATACGCCAATTCCCACAAGTCGCCCGACATTTCCCGAAAATTGATCAACGGCGCGTCCGTATTGTAATCCAGCGCAATATTTTTTGAAAAAACGGCTTCCCATCTGTTTAAAAATACGCTCTTGTCTTTTTTCTCCGTACAGGTTCCGTACACTGTTACGTCAAATTTCACCTCGCTATACGCCTCAAGAAAAATATCCCGCGCCAATACGTCCGCGTTATGCAGATTTTCAAGCGCGATCACAGGACGCTCTTTCTTTTTTTTCGCTTTTGCGACATACAATTCGACCAGCATCCGGAAAAACCGCTTGATAATGCCGGCAAGCGCCGGCGAACATTCGTCGCGGAGACGCTCCCGAAAGATGAGCCTTTTCAGCGCGTCCAGAATTTCAAGCCGTTTCTGAAGGTCGCTGGCGGCGGAGGCGTCATTGCCGGCGCTTAAATATGTATATATTTTGGGACTTAGCGTGTCGGCGAATGCGGCGATGGCTGACCCATCGCCGTATTCGCCGGCGCGGTGAAAACGGAGAATCAGAGGCGGCGCGACGCTCCCCAATGAGCAGAAACGGTAAACGCCCTCCCGTTTGCCGATAAAATCCGGTCCGGAAAAAACGATGTTTTTACCGGCGTCTTGTTTGATGAAGCGGACGATTTTATCGCTCAAGGGAAACGCGCCGGCGGATCTGCGGACGCTGCGGGAAATGGCTTCAATACATTTTATCTGTACGTAGTTTCCCATTGATCCGGCGCGTACGGCAATCTTGTCGTTTTCAAAGATACAGTAACTGCTGAGCGTCTTCTTCATCTCCAAGTCGCACCATATGCCGCTTCCCCCGTGCTGGGACGCGAGCATCCGGCAAACGTTCTCCATTTCAAAGACAGGCGTATCCTTGCAAACGACAAAAGCATAGGCGCCGGTGGGAACAGAGCAGTTTTTTTCCAGCAAATCGCGTCCTGTTTCCAGAACGCTGATAATGTTGAGCCATATCCCCAGCGATTTCTCGTCAAAAGAAGCGGTGATGCGCCGCTCTTTGATGTGAACGGTTCCATTCGCCGCTTCAAACGCTTTGACGAGTCCGCTTTCCACGTTTACGAGGCTGTCCTGCCGCGTTTTTTGCAGTTGTGTCCTAAATCGTAAAAAAAACAAGACTTGAATCACTTTTTCTAAATTTCCTTAGCTAAAAATAATAACGCAAACATTTTGTTTTTGCAATAGCGAAAAGAAATCTTCACACCCCTAGTCCGTTGTTTTTGTCTTCGTTATACTGTACGTATGAAAATTCACGTCTTTTTTGTATGGTCGGTTTTACCCGCGCTGGCGGCGGTCGCTCTGCTTTTCGTCGCGTTGCTGTGCTTTTCAGGCTGTTACACCCTGAAACAGGGTTTTATCCTGCTGGGCTATCTTTCAAAAGCGGTTCCGTTGGAAAAGCTGACCGCAGACCCTGAAGAGCGCCGTTTTGCGGAGCGGGTGGAGGACATCCGCCGCTTTTCCAAAGAAGAACTGGGGCTGAAACAGAACAAAAACTATACAACCTATGTATCCATTGACCGCGACTACCTTGCGGCGGTGGCGTCCGCCGCTCAGCCGGACGCCTTCGTCCCCTATGAGTGGCGCTTTCCCCTGGTGGGCGCTGTTCCTTACAAAGGCTTTTTCCACCCGGAAGACGCGCGCGCGGAAGCGGAAAAACTCAAAAAAAAGGGGTTGGACGTGTGGATACGGGGAGTGGACGCCTTCAGCACCCTGGGCTGGTTCAAAGACCCCCTCTATTCGTACATGAAAAACTACCCGCCATACCAACTGGCTGATCTTCTGATCCATGAACAACTGCACGCTACGGTGTACCTCGCCGGACAGTCCCAATTTAACGAGGAATTGGCTGAGTTTGTCGGCGGCGAAGGAGCGCGGCTCTACATGGAAAAGACCTTCGGCGCCGCCTCGCCGGAATACCGCGCCATGCTTGACGACAACGCGGACAACGCGGCTTTTGTCGCTTTTATCCGCGATCTCACTGCCGAACTGGACGCGCTTTACCAAACGCCGCTTCCCCGTGAGGAAAAACTGCGGGAAAAAGAGCGGATCATAGCCCGCGCCCAAGAACGGTTTGCATCTGAGTACGAACAGCGGTTTCGGGGAGAAAACCACCGTTTTTTCTCTTCCTTGACCATAAACAACGCCTATCTTGAACTGTACCGCCTGTATTATTCCGGCGGAGACTATCTTGCGTCTCTTTACGAACGCTCTGGCAAAGACCTCCGGCGTATTATCACTGCGACGGCCTCCATCAAGCGCGTGGGCAAGAACGGCGATCCCCGAATCGCGCTTGAAGCCGCGCTGTTCGGATCGGAAACGGACGCCATCGTCAAGTAGGCGCCTCTGCGGGCCGCTCGCGTGGATACACATCCAACTCGCCTGTCAAAAAGGCTTCGACTTCGTCGGCTCCGCCGCACGTTTCATTCCGCAAAAGCAACAGGGCGCCGTCTTTGCCGACGCCGCGCAAGATTCCTTCAACCGCCTCGCCTGAACCGGCCTTGCCCGCAATAAAACGTACCTGCGCGTCCTTCAGATAGAGCCGTCCGGAAAGCCGTTCCCTCCATGAATCGTCCGTTTGCCGCAATTCACGGTACAGGCACGAAAGCAACTTTTCAAGCAGCCGAAACCGGTCGTTGTTTTCCAACGCGACGCCGCAGGCAAGCGCGACGCTGGTCGCCTTGTTCCGCAAGTCCTCTGGAAATTGCGTTTGGGCCACGTTTACCCCAATGCCGATAAACACGGTCTTGCCGTCGCTTTCAATGAGGACGCCCGCGACTTTCTTCGCCCCGGACGTACCACCGGATGCGGCGCGCGCGGAGTCCGCCGCATTTGGACAAAGCATAATGTCATTGGGCCATTTCACCAACGCCGCAGGCCGGGCGCCACGCGGCAAGGCCGCGATAAAGTCTTCCACAGCGGACGCGGCTGCAAGCCCCGCTTTCAGGGAAAGCGGTTGAGGAATATCCTGAAACCCGGTGTACCGCAACAGAATCGCGCAATATACATTGCCGGGCGCGGAACGCCACACCCTGTCCGGCATCCTCCCTCTGCCCGCGCTTTGGCTGCCGGCCGCGATCACGGTTCCATGCGGGAATCCTTGCGCCGCAAGCTCGCGGGATGCGTCCATAGCGCTGGAAACCGTTTCCATATAGAAGACGGGCGCGTTATCAAAAGGATTTTTTATAGAAATTGTGTCCATCACACGCTCCAGGGGCGAAGGATGCCGCCTAGACGGTCGGCTCCCGCCTCCGGGTAACGGCTGTAATACCACTTCACCCGCTTTTCGTCCGGCCATTCTCTGTGCATAAGCCGATCCCACACATTGTTGCCGATGGCTGACGGCAGTCCCACCAGCGCTAAATATAGCGGCCCCATCGCCAGCGACTGGAAGCTGTGCCCCCGCTCATGCCGGATGTTTTCAGCGGCGCAACAGGCGTCGCCAATAAAAATATACCGTCCCAAAGACACCCCCCAACCGGAGCGTTTGACAATGTACACTGTGTCGCCCGGCGGATTCGCGTTCCGCCGGCAGTCTTCTATCCTCCCCGTCGCCGTGAGAAACGCCCCTATCGCCAACGCCAAAACATGTTGCGGCGATTGCCAGAGCCACGCGAAAACAAAAGCGGTTTTTTTCATGCCATTCCTCTTGTCAATCATCCGTAAAGTGTATCATAGAGTCCGCGTTATATCCATCCGCGTTGCGCGGCGCTCCGGGCGCCGGTTTCAATGGGTGTCTGACACCACGCGTGTCATAGACACCGCGTTATATCCATCGGTATTGCAAGCAATATGATATTTTACAGTCTATGCAAAAGAATGGCGCGGCAAACGCATGTACGGTAGAGCCAGCCTTGCAAAAAACAACAAACTATGCTATGCTATGAACGCTTCCGTAAAGAAGCGCCGCTTTCAGCGCAGCTTCCGCAAAGAAGCCGCCTCCGTAGCGGGGCGCATCTTGACAGTCCTTCCAAAGGAGGCTTTTTATGTATAAACCGGTTTCCGTTTTGGGGGGGGGGGGGGGGGGGGGGGGGGGGGGGGGGGGGGGGGGGGGGGGGGGGGGGGGGGGGGGGGGGGGG
>JAISCC010000159.1 GCA_031265845.1 Treponema sp. | reverse complement strand
GCGTCCACGCTCAACATCCCCTATATACAGGAGGTCGTGGCGAATTCTATCGCGGTGCGGACGCTTTACCCACAAACACGGGTTGCCGTAGAACTCGGCGGACAGGACGCCAAGGTAATTTTTTTTTATTACGACAAAGCCACGAACAAACTCATCGCCTCGGATATGCGTATGAACGGCACGTGCGCGGGCGGCACTGGCGCGTTCATTGACGAAGTGGCCTCGCTCTTGAAGATGCCGGTGGAGCAATTCGAGAGTTATGCGGCGAAGGGAACCTTTGTCTATGAAATCTCCGGACGGTGCGGCGTTTTCGCCAAGACCGACATTCAGCCGCTGTTGAATCAAGGCGCGAAAAAAGAAGATGTCGCGCTTTCCACGTTCCATGCCATCGCAAATCAGACCATAGGCGGACTGGCGCAGGGGCTGGAATTCAAGCCGCCCATCGCCTTTGAGGGCGGACCCCTCACCTTCAACCCCACCCTTATCCGCGTGTTCGCCGAACGCCTTAATTTGGCGGAAGCCGACATCATCCGCCCCGAATGTCCAGAAACCATTGTGGCGCGCGGCGCGGCTCTCGCCTTGGGCGATCTGTTCTCGAATACGCCGTCCCTTTTGGCGCGAGCGGATGTCGACCGCCTCGTAAACATGACGCCTCTTGCCGTAGACAGTGGCGAGAAGTTTCAAAAAAAATGGTTTGAATCAGAGGCGGAAAAGGCGGATTTTTACAAGAGGCATGGGATAGGGAATTTGGAACATGAACGCAAGACGTTTGAATGCAAACTCCCAATGTCTGACACCCGGCTCCTTCAAAACGTCTACCTCGGCATTGACGCCGGATCCACGACCACAAAATTCGCGCTTTTAGACGAAAACGAGAACATTGTCGAATTGTTTTACTCGAACAATAACGGCGACCCGCTGCGCCTCATCAAGTCCGCCCTGTTGCAACTTGATGAAAAGTACGGAGACAAACTTCACATCATCGCGGTTGGGACAACCGGCTATGGGGAGCGCTTGTTCTTCAAGGCATTTTCCGCTGATTTTCACACGGTTGAGACCGTAGCGCACGCCGCCGCCGCCCACAAATACGTGCCAGGCGCGACCTTCATCCTTGACATCGGCGGTCAAGACATGAAAGCAATCGCCATTGCGCGAGACGTGGTGACAGACATCACGCTAAACGAAGCCTGCTCCGCCGGATGCGGCTCGTTTCTGGAAAATTTCGCAAAATCCCTCAACATTCCTGTGGAAAAAATCGCTGACGCAGCCTTTTCCGCTCAAAATCCCGCTGAATTGGGGAGCCGTTGCACGGTTTTTATGAACAGCAGAATCATCACGGAGCAACGCAATGGCAAACAAGCGGATGACATTATGGCCGGACTGTGCCGCTCCATCATTGAAAACGTGTTCACCAAGGTCGTGCGCATGTCGAATTTCGCCGCTCTGGGCGACAAAATCGTTGTCCAGGGCGGCGCCTTCAAGAATGCCGCAGTTCTTCGCGCCCTGGAGCAGCATGTCAACCGTCCGGTCATCCGCGCACCCTTTCCGGGCGAGATGGGCGCCATTGGCATCGCCTTGCTCACCAAGAAACACGTGGACGACATAATGAAATGCGCGACCACGCCGTTTCACAGCCGGTTCATCGGGCTTGGCGCGATGAAAGGCTTTGACTACGAGCAAAACGGAGAGTCGGTCTGTCCATTTTGCGCAAACCGTTGCCTCAGAACCATGCTGACCTTTTCCAACGGCGCGACGTACGTTACCGGCAACCGGTGCAAACGCGGCGAAATTGTCGGAGATCCGGCGGACGTACATATCCGCGAAAAGGTCAAGCGCCTCACCGAACAATTGGAGTCCGCGCCGGACCTGTTCAAACTGCGGGAAAAACTGCTTTTTAAAAACTATGACGTTACGCCTGTCAGTCCCGAAAAGAACATCACTATAGGACTGCCGCGAAGCCTTGAATTTTGGGATTCCATGCCGTTTTGGTCGACGTTTTGGCGATCCTTGGGCTTTAAAGTGAAAATATCCCGTCCCAGCGACCGCCGCCTCTTTGAACAGGGCTTGCCTTTTGTCGCGTCCGACACCATTTGCTTTCCGGCGAAACTGATACACGGGCATATTCGCGATCTTGTGGACAGCCGCGTTGACCGCATCTTTATGCCCATGCTCATCCGCATGCCTTCGGAAAACGCGGATCCGCTGAGCGACTACACCTGCGCTGTGGTGAAAGGCTATCCGCTTGTCATCGAATATTCGGACAATCCTTCTGAACGGTGGAACACGATTTTTTACCGCCCCATCTTCCATTGGTTCAAACACAAGGACAGAATCCGCCAAATTTGCGACTTTATGCAAAATACGTTCAATATTCCGCGCTCTGTCACGCAAAAAGCGGCGTCCGAAGGGGACAAGGCGTTGTCTTTGTTTCGGGACGCCTTGACAGAGGAAGCGGCGCGGATTATTCGCGAGGGAAATGGGGAGCGCGGCTTGAAAACCGGATGTTCCGATCCCAAACAACAGCCTGACGCTCCTTTTGCCGTTGTTCTTGCGGGGCGTCCATATCACAATGACGAAATGGTGAGCCACGATCTTTCGAGTTGTTTTACGCGGCAGGGCATTCCCGTGCTGACCGCCGATTCCCTGCCCGGAGTCAACGCCATTGATCTGACTCGGACCCGCACCGAGATTGTCAACAATTTTCACGCCCGAATGTTAGCCTCCGCAGTGATTGCGGCCAGAGAGCCATATCTCGAATACGTACAAATCGTCAGCTTCGGGTGCGGACATGACGCCATTTTGACCGATGAAATCATCCGCATTTTGAACGAGATTTCCGGCAAATCACCCCTCATTCTCAAACTTGACGAGAGCAATGTGTCTGGTCCGCTTAATTTGCGCATAAAATCCTTCATTGAAACGGTGAAAACGCGGCGTTTGAAGGAGAAAAGGGGAGAGAACCATAAAAAGGAGGCGCGCTTCCTCAGCGATCCATATCCGGTGAAATTCCTGCGGGCTGACTGGAAAAAGAAAACGCTGCTGATTCCCAATGTGTCGCGGGCCTTTTGTCAGGTGGTCAGCGCGTCCATTGCGCGGCAGCATTTCTCCGTGGAGCCTCTCCCCATGGGCGGCCATGAGGCGATCAAGCTCGGAAAGAAATACGTGCATAACGACATTTGTTTTCCGGCGCAGATGAATATCGGCGAAGCGCTTTCCGTTTTGCAGAGCGGCAAATACAAGCCCGAAGAGGTGGTTGTCGGTATGGGCAAGTACCAATGCGACTGCCGTCTCGCCCAATATACAGGACTTGCCCGCAAAGCCTTTGACGCGGCGGGTTTCTCCCGTGTGCCAATCATTACGACAGACAAGCTCGACACAAAAAATATGTTTCCTGGTTTTAAACTTGGGTTTCTTTTTGAGATTCGCGTGTTGTGGGGCATTGTGATGTCCGACATTCTGGAGGCGTTGCGTCTGAAAATCCGTCCGTACGAGGAAAATGCCGGGGAAACGGATGAAATCTTTGAAGAAACGATGACTCGCATCGCGGAAGGGCTGGCAAACAACGGCGTTCGCGGCGCGGTGAAGGCGTTCAAAGCGGGCGTTGACGTTTTTTGCCGAATTCCCTACAACAGGGAGCGTGAAAGAACGAAAGTTTTGATAACCGGTGAATTTCTGCTGAATTTTCACGCGGGTTCTAATTTTGAAATTGAAAAGTATCTGGAAAAAAACAGCATGGAGGTCGCGTTGCCGCGTTTGACCGATGTTTTTTGGCGCAATTACGTGCGGATGCAGTCCGAAATGCGGGATTTTCATGTGAGCCTGCCATTTGTGGATACACTCACCGCGTATGTGGGAGACGGACTGTTTTCCTTTGTGGTGGATACGCTCGAAAAATCCGCGCAAAAGCACCCGCTGTTCGAGTCGTCCCTGCGTCTGCCCGCGCTCGCTGAAATGACTGACCCTGTTATGCACAAGACGTTCACTTCCGGCGAGGGCTACCTCATTCCAGGGGAAATCATCCACCACGCGCGACGCGGGGTTCGCTCCTTCATCATCCTCCAACCCTTTGGCTGTCTGCCCAACCATATTGCCGGACGCGGAGTGGTCAAGAAACTGAAAGAAATGTTCCCCAACGTCCAAATCCTGCCGCTTGATTACGACCCGGACACAAGTTTTGCCAATATTGAGAATCGATTGCAGATGCTAATAATGAACGCGCAAGAAAGGTGAATCCGGGCGCTGCAAATTGCGCCGCAACCCGCCCCTGTTGCGGCGATTGACAACGCCTTCGCGCCGCCGCGCTTATTGCCCGCCATACAATAAACGCGGGTTGCCAACCAACAGGTTTGACCATCCTGTCGCGTTGCATCCGCTGTCAGCGCATAATCGCTTATGCGTCATGGCTCCCTTCCCAAAGGATTGCGGAAATTGAAGCGTCCCATCATCGCATAAACCAGTTTTAAGACGATATGAACGCTATGAACTATTAGGCCATCGCTCAAGACGAATAATGGCGGTCTAGCGCAATGAAACGGATGCGATGGGCGCTTCCCTGTGGCCGCATTACATCGTTACTAACGCCATAGTCTTTTTCTTTCCTTACGCCACTGCTGCGCTGACGACATCCGGGCGGGTGAGTCCCGCGCCGATCTTCAGGATACGGTTGATGGAGGTCTTCCTGGGTGGCTGAGGAGACGTTGACAATCTAGGCGCGCACGTCGTTGGGGTTATCGGCCAGCTCATTCGCTTCTCATGCGTATTCTAATACCATTGAGGCGGTTGAGGCGGAACTATGCCGTATTCCATCTTCACAAACAGTCTATCCCATTTGTTCAAATGTACACGGTATAGGGTAGAGAGACTCTCACGCATAGGTGAGAATAGCTCTCACCATTGGTGTCAGGCACCGGCTTACCCAGCGGGGCGTGTAAATAACACGCAGCGTGTCTGACACCAGCATGTGCGTAAAAAAGGGCGATCTGTGCGACCTGTGGGGTCGCCCTTCTGTTTTAGTTCACGGTTAATTCTTTGTCGAAAAGGCAGATGTGGGGGACTTTCAAGAACTTGCCGCTTGAGTATTGCGTTACGATCCGCACGCGGTAGGTCCCGGCGGGCAGGGCGGGGATGAGAGCTATCAGTTCTGACGGGTTGTTCACCACCACGTCCGACAGGTCCACCTTCACCACGTCTCCTGCCGATGGGACGAAATACAAGCCCACGTCCGGATCGGTTCCCGCTATCCGCACCTTCACCCCGGACACCTTCATATCATGCCCCGGCGTGAGCGTCGCATTAATCGCCCCAGTCTTCAGGTCTGTTACCGCAGTTATCACGGCGCCAGTCACCACAGCGGCGACCCGCTTCGTCTTGACATCCGCGACTGCGGCGCGCAGGGCGACCCCGGGCTGGAGTTTGATGTGTACTTTGTGCTTGGCCGGGTCAAAGGGCGCGTCCGGCGAGTCGAACACGCCGCTTATGCTGGGGAAGGCGTTGAACAACTCTGTGTTGACCGCGCCGCCGCCGACAATGATCTTTGAGATGACTTGCTTCTCCGCTTCGATCACGCTGATTACATCGGAACGGGTGAGTCCCGCGCCGATCTCCATGATGAGACCTACGAGTTCGGCTTGGGAATAGGATGAGACGTTGACAACCTGGGCGCGTGAATCATTAGGATTGTCGGTTAGCTCATTCGCTTCTAATGTGTATTCTAACATGGAATACTCCTTACCTTAAAATAGTCCCCCATACGGGGGACAAAAGAACACTGCGCTATTGCGCCGCGTCCGTGATGATTATGGCTTTGTGACCAAAGCCGTAAACGCTCTCGTTGCCATGCGCCGGGGTGTTTGCGTCCACGCCCCACGCGGAGGTATACGCGGAGACCGCGCCTGTGGGAACGCTGATGGTTATTGTACCGTCAGAGTCGGAATCATAGAAAATAATGTCCTCTATAGCCGGCGGCGTTGCGGGCAGGTTTACGGTCGTTAGGCTATAGCACCTGACGCACGCCGCGTAGCCGATGGTCGTTGTCATGGGCAGGTTCACCGATGCTAGGCTCGCGCAATCCTGGAACGCCTGGGCTCCGATGGTCGTTGCCACGGGCAGGCTCACCGCCGTTAGGCTCGTACCAGAGAACGCCCCGGCAACGACTTCTATAATAGACGGTAGCGTTATATCGCCGGTTGCGGAAGGATACGCGATGAGGGTTGTTTCCGTCTTATTCAACAACATTCCGTTGTGGGTGGTAAATGCGGTATTGGCAGGATCAATCGTTATGGTCGTCAAGTTAAGGCAACTGTGGAACACCGAGAGGCCGATGGTCTGCGCCACAGGCAGGCTCACCGACTCAAGACTCGCGCAACCCCGGAACGCATAGTTGCCGATAGTCGTCGTCGCAGGCAGGTTTACCACCGTTAGGCTCGCGCAACCCCGGAACGCCTGGGCTCCGATGGTCTCAACGCCCGCGCCGTTTATAACTGTAAGATTGGTAAAAGCGCTGAATGTGGGATTACTAGCAGTTCCCGCTTTTATGCTTTTCGCGGTGTTAGGCAGTACCAGAGCGGTTATCTTGTCCGCGCCCGCGCCGGTTCCGGGGTCAAACTCGGTGTCAGGCATCGCACAGGCGGAGAGGTCAAGCGAGATGTACTTGCCCGCCTCGGCGATAGTGGAGAGGGCGGCCTCCCAGACATCGTTTGTAAAGCTATCGCTTAACGCCACGGACACGGGGTCAGCCGCATCGTCCCCACCTTCCGCGCTCGCAAGATCGTCAAGTCCGATAGGCGGTTCGCTCACCGTAACCGGGAAGGTCGCGGTCTTGCCGCCCACCGTTACGGTCAGGGTTTGCTCGCCCGTAGCATCCTTGTTGTACCCGCTTATGGTGGACTCGCTCACGGTTTCCATCTTGGTCGTTCCGTCAGAGTAGGTTCCCGTTACCACAAGACCGCTCATATCCAGGGCTTCGCCTTTGCCATAAGCGGTTTTGGTGGGGGAACCGGTGATCGCTATGCTTTGCAGAACC
>JAISCC010000145.1 GCA_031265845.1 Treponema sp. | reverse complement strand
GGCGGCGTGGGAGTCCGCGAGCGCGGGAAGCGTCGCGCCAAGACCGCGGCAAACGGGTCGGTCTGAAAAAGGCGGCCCGTTTGCCGCGGGAAAACGGTCTCAACGCCCGCCGGAGAAGGAAATTTATCCCCGCGACCAACTCGAACCGCGGGCTTGAGGCGTGCGAAAACCTGTTGAGCCGGGAATTTCAGGCGGGGGCGAAACGGGCGTCGGACGTTGCGCGCCTGCGGACCTTGGGCGGGTGGATGCGCCTGGCGGCACCGCCGGACCTGTTTGACCGCGCGCTGTCCCGCGGTCCGCCGGAGCGTGAGCCGAAAAGGGAGCTGTTGGGACAACGCATGCCGAATCTTTTTTCAAAACCCTGAAACGGGAGTTGGAAGCCTTGGACGGCGGGCATTCCCCAGTGGAGGTCGGACAATCGGCGTTCATGCGCCTTGAGGCGTATTATAACCGGGTCCGCCCGCATTCGGCGCTTGACTATGCGGCTCCGGTTATGTTTAACTCAGGGCGGGTCGCTTAACGGCATCTACAGAAGAGGAGTGAAGTCTACCACTGTCAACAAGTTAACAGAATGGAATTATCCCCCGATCAACAGTTTGATTTGTGATTGTGATGGAAATGAGGTTTTTTCAGGTACTCCTTTCTCCGTACTTCCCGGTTTGGCCGTACCGGTACTACCCGCCGTTTTATTTCCCCTACCAGTTCTTCATATAAATGCTTGTGGACAAATCGGTCGTCCGCTATCAGTATGCCGATAAGCAGGTCTTTTAATACCCCTACCGCATGGCTCACAGTGGCCCGGTATTCGTATTTCCGTTCCCGCTTCCCCGCTCCCTTCCGGTTTGCTTCCCTCAGACTGTCGGCAAGCATATCCGATGATTTTATTATATGTCCATCGGCAATTTCTAGAAAATGTTTTATTCCATTATTTCCCAACCAATTTTAGGCGCTATGGCGCATTCTGACGACGTTTTGGCTAGGTCATCTCATTCCGCCGTCGCCTACGGTTCGCAAACAACCGGAACAATATTATAAATTTCCGGACAGAACGAGCCTTCGTTCAAACCAATGCTTGGTTCGCGCTTGTTGCATGGAGGCTCATTTTTCTTGAGCCGGGTTTAACCACCGGTATGCCCTGTCTGCACAAGGCGCAGTCTTTTTCATCCCAGTTTGCCGCTTCGATTTTTGCCGCAACGTACAGAGGCAGGGCGACTTGTAGTCCATCGGCGCGGCGGTCTACGATGCAGGCAAGGGCGGCGACGTGCGCACCCAGCTTTTCGATCACTGCGGCGGTTTCAAGCGATGATTTCGCGGTTGTGATCACATCTTCTGCGATAAGAAGGCTCGCATCCTTCTCCACCTCAAACCCGCGCCGGAGCGTCATGGCGCCGGAATCGTCCCGTTCCGTAAAAAAAGCCGGCAGGCCAAGCTGACGCCCCAGTTCATAGGCGACAATGACACCTCCCATCGCGGGACCCACTATTGCGTCAACGCGAATGACACCGGCTTGCATGGCTTCGCGGATGCGTCCGGCGACCAGCGCGAGGGCAAGGGCGGCTTTGTCCGGATGTTGCAACAGTTTTGCGCATTGAAAATAACGGTTTGAATGGCATCCTGAAGACAGGAGAAAATGTCCTTCAAGCATTGCGCCCGATTCTTTTAAGAGGGTGATGGCATCAGTCATAAAAAAAGTATAGCGCTAACCACACAAGCGTGTCTATACGCCCTGTCAAATAGTTATGAAGCGAAAGAGCGCCGATTTACCCGAAAACAACACCCGTCCAGACACGCCTGAAAATGTGTCCCGTCCAGTCCGTGACACATTCCAAATTATTACATAAAGTTCGTTTCATCCAATTCTACAAGACCATCTGGCTATATTCAGCGTCGCGGACACTCATCGCTTTCCGCATCTTCCGCCGTGTAAGCCATGCGACGGGACGGGATATTCCCAATTCCTGCTGTAGCCACGCCTCCCTCCGTTTGCCATGGAAAACTAAAAATATGGCCCAAAACCATTTCTTTAAAGGTTGACGGGCGCGTGACGGCTCCTGCGGCCGCCCTCACTGTTTTCATTGATATAGACGCCTCCATAGCGGATGGAATAATCGGTGTGTCCACAATGCGGGCATTTCAACGCCTCTGCCCATCGCATCTTAAACATGCTCCCGACTGATTTCTTCATTGTTAAACACTTGCTGGATTTGTAAGAGCGTTATTTTTCATGATTTGCCCTGTTTCTCCCCTCCTTATCCTTATTTTATCAATCGTTTATTTTATGGCAATAGTGGTAATCTTGATAGTCATATTTTTTAATTTATAGTACATGGCATGCAAGAAATCAAGACCCGCATTCCGCTCTTTTGCATCAAAAATAGCGCGATAAAAGACCGGAGCGTTTGCCGCGCTTGCTATACAAAATCGTTTTGTTCCATTATAATTATATAAGGGTGTTTCAAAACTTGATATTTTGACACCCTCAATAGGTATGAATAAGGCGGAGGATCATGTTTAATACTGTTGTGAAAATAGGCGGCTTTGATCATATACAACCTGTTTACATCGGGGAAAATCATCCGGTCGCAATACAAACCATGTGGAAGGAAAAACTCGTCCCGTCCGATCTTGAAGGGGAAAGAGGCGAGGCGCTTGTCAGGCGCATCTCGCGGCTCGCGGATATAGGCTGCGCCCTGCTGCGTTTTGCGGCGCCCGATATGGAGTCCGCCGAAACATTGGGGCGGCTCGCGAGCATGGTGTCCATGCCGCTGGTGGCGGACATTCATTTTGATTATAACATCGCCTGCCGGTGCCTTGATTTTCCCATCGCTAAAATCAGGATAAACCCGGGAAATATCGGCGTGAAAGAAAACACCGCAAAAGTACTGGAAAAAGCCGACGCAAAAGGCGTTCCAGTGCGGATAGGTCTCAATGCGGGAAGCCTTCCGCCTGATCTGCGGCAAAAGGCTGGCGCGGCTGGAATTGGAGAAATCGACCGCGTGGACGCGCTGGTACAGGCTGTGGAACGGGAACTCGCTATTTTTGAGGAATTTCATTTCAACAACGTACTTGTCTCGGCAAAAGCCTCTTCAACCGGAGAAACCGTGCGGGTGAATCGCATCTTGAAAAAGCGGTTGCAGTCCGCCGTTCCCCTGCACGTAGGGGTAACCGAGGCGGGACCTCTTGTGGCCGGCGTGGTGCGGAACACTGCGGCGCTGTACACGCTCTTGAGCGAAGGCGTGGGGGATACGGTACGGGTGTCGCTGTCAGACAGCGTTGAAAACGAGGTTATTGCGGCGCGGGAAATCATAAACGCGGTCGCGGAGTCCCGGGGGGAAAGATCGCAAGGCGTTTCCATCGTGTCGTGTCCGCGCTGTGGAAGAAACAGCTTTGATACGCATGCCTTTACTGAAAAGTGGCTGCCCGCGCTGTATTCCTGCAAAAAGCCGGTGACGGTCGCGGTGATGGGCTGTGTGGTGAACGGGCCCGGCGAGGCGAAACACGCCGACATCGGCGTTACTGGCGCGGGCGGCAAGACGCTGCTGTTCCGCTATGGAAAGATCATCAAAACCATTGACAGCGAAGACGCGGATAGGGAATTCGCGGCGTTGTTAAAAGAGTATATGAAATAGCCCCACGTGCGGCTGTCCGGCGGGATCGTACGCTTGGCTTTTCGTCCGCGCTACGGCCCCGCCAGACAGCCCCTGACGCGAGTTCCTCACTTCAAAATCGCCGGCGGGCGTCATTCACAAGGAAGCGTCCCGCGAGCGCTTCGGCTTCAGCTTTTTTCCAAGCGCAAGGTTATAGCGACTTGATCACACACTTCTGAAGGTCCAAAATACTGGATGGCGCCCGGATACTGAAAGCAAGTTTTGACCGCCCACGTTCCACGCGCTTCGGCAAAGGTTTTAAAAGGTTTGCCGTCAAGTTTGACCAAGGCTTTCTTGATGACCGGCTTCTTGACTCCATGCCGCTGCTCCATGTTCATCATCATGGCAAGGGGAACGCCGCCCGCAATCCAGTCATGCGCCGGAGCCGTGAGATTTCTGACGCTGGAAATATAGCCGGTCAGTCCCGATGCGATAAGAATGAACGCCGTGTAGCCCAGACTGTAGCAGTAATCCGCGTCAAAGTTGCTCGGCGCGGCGCACCTGCCCTCGTACCCGAAGAAATGACCGTAAGAGCTGAATGCGCCTTTGTATTTGCCTTCGGCCTTGAGCTGTTCCAGCCGCTTTCCTACCATGGTGATGAGGAGTTTCTCCGTGTCAATGCGGGACACCTGCACGTTGCCATGCGGATCGCGGTCAAGCAAAAGCTGTTCCGCGATTTCTGTGGGCAGATTCTTGAGCAATGTATATGAAGGTTCGGAGAGGTACTGATCCAAAAAGTAGAGGCGCTCAATAAAAGAGTCCTGTTTTGCGAATTCCGCTCCGTACACCGACATGGTGTCGTTCAATTCTTCAATGAGCTTCTTCATTTCTGGAATAAATTCAATCAACCCTTCAGGAATAAGCGCGACGCCGAAGTTGTCCCCCTGTTCAGCGCGTTTCACCACCGAAGAAACGATGGTTTCCACCACCGCCGACAGAGACTGCTTCCTCTGTTCAACTTCCTCGGAAATGAGACAGATATTGGGATGCGTCTGGAGCGCGGCTTCCAACGCGATATGGCTTGCCGAGCGTCCCATAAGTTTGATGAAATGCCAGTATTTCTTCGCGCTGTTGGCGTCCCGCGCTATGTTGCCGATGAGTTCGCTATAGGTTTTTACCGCCGTATCAAAGCCGAAACTCGTCTCAATGTGTTCATTTTTGAGGTCGCCGTCAATGGTTTTTGGACAGCCTATGACCTGCGCATTCGATCCCCGCTCTATGAAGTACTCGGCTAACAGCGCGGCGTTGGTGTTGGAGTCATCGCCGCCGATGATGACGATGGCGTTAAGCCCCAGCTTTTTCGCGGTTTCAAGGCTTGCGGCGAACTGTTCCGGCGTTTCGATCTTGGTTCTGCCGGATCCTATGATGTCAAAGCCGCCCGTATTCCGGTATTCATCAATAATGGCGTCGGTAATGCGCAACGTCTTATTTTCGATAAGCCCTGAAGGACCTCCTAAAAAGCCATACAACACGGACTCACGGCAACCTTTTTTCAGTCCGTCGTACAGCCCCGCTATAACGTTATGCCCGCCCGGAGCCTGTCCTCCCGACAAGATCACGCCGACCGTCAGCTTTTTGCCGGTGTTCTCGTTCTTGCCTTTCTCAAATAGCGCTATGGGTTTTCCGTAGGTGTGTCTGAAATACAATGCAAGATCGCCCTGATCCGCCGCAGCTTCCGTCGGCTCTCCTACTGTTACCGTAACATTCTCAAGGTCTTCTGCAAGAATTGCGGGAAGTTTTGGTTTATACGCATAACGCGCTTTTTGCAAAATCGAAATTTCCATGATCGCTCCTTTTAGTGTCGTCGTACGTTATACTAGCAAAAAACAGGAGGAGATTCAAGGGGGCAGGCGCGAACCATACGAGCGGGGGCGTGTTGCAAACCTCATTTTTGCGATCAACCGCACCCACATAAATATCAGAACGCTTCTTGCGTTTTTTCGCCGTTATGATCCTCATAGCGCCTTTCGCCGGCAAACCCGGCGTCCGGCGAGCCGACGCCACACCTTCACAGGGCGGACGCTCGCGCTTTGCCGCGATTGTTCTCCGGCGCGGCGGGCAGATATTTACGGAGCATGTCAAGAACCTCAATGATGTTCAAAGGTTTGCCCACATGGCCGTTCATGCCGGCGGCCGCGCACTTCTCAACGTCTTCGCGGAAGACGTTGGCGGTCATGGCGACTATCGGTATTTCCCTCGCCTTTGGCGTGGCGAGCGCGCGGATGCGCCTCGTCGCCTCGTACCCGTCCATGTCCGGCATCTGCACGTCCATAAATATCATGCCATACTTTTCCGGCGCCGCCACAAACATCTCCACAGCCTCGACCCCGTTCTCCGCGCAGTCAATGATCACTCCGGTTGGTTCGAGCAGAGTCACCACGATCTCCCTGTTGATGTCCACGTCCTCGGCAAGCAGTATGCGGATACCCTCAAACCGATCCATATCGTCTATTGACACAGGATTCTGCTCCTCCACCGCCTCCTTGCTCATGCATTCGCTGACGCAGTCGAAAATCACGGATGGAAACAACGGCTTGGACAGGAATTTATCCACTCCGGCTTCCTTCGCCTCGTCCTCTATGAAGCTCCATTCCGTGGCTGATATCATAACCACCACGCTGTTGTCCACGCCCAGGCTCTTTATGCGCCGCGACACCTCCATCCCGTCCAGATCGGGCATCTTCCAGTCAACAAAATATATGTCGTACCTTCCGCCGTTCTCAAGCGTCTCCAACGCCTCTCGTCCGCTGGACGCGGTGTCGCAGACAATCTCAAACTCCCGCCCTATATCCTCGAAATACTCCCGTATCTCAGGCGCATCGTCTATCACCAGTATCCGCAGATTTTTCCAGTTCACATTGAGATTCAGCAACCCGGCGCTTCTTTCATTCTTTCCGCGCCGCATCTCAACCGTAAACAAAAATGTCGAGCCGCAACCCGACTCGGACTCTATCCATATCCTCCCATTCATCATTTCAACTATCCGCTTCGATATGGCAAGTCCAAGTCCGGTGCCGCCGTACTTGCGCGAAGTGCCGCTCTCAGCCTGCTGGAAGGAGCCGAACAGCCTCGCCTGCTGCTCCTTCGAAATGCCTATGCCCGAATCGGCCACCTCGAACCGTACGGTACACACCCCTTCCTCCTCTTTGACCAAATGCGTGTCCAGGCGTATGGAACCCTGCTCCGGCGTGAATTTCACCGCGTTGGAGAGCAGATTAGCGACCACCTGCGCCAGACGCTGGTCGTCTCCAACCAGCTTGCGCGGTATGCGCTTGTCGATGTTGACGGTGAAGTCCTGGAACTTCTCCTCCACACGGAAACCGGCGACGCCGACCACTTTGCGCAACATCTTCTCAAAATCGAACTCCACCGGGGACAGTTCCAGCTTGTTCGCCTCTATTTTCGACATATCAAGGATGTCGTTGATTACGCCGAGCAGATGCGTGGACGCGTTCTCTATTTTTCCAAACGCATAGTTCTTCCGCTCAATGTCCTGCGCCCTTTTGCCTATCAGAGTCATTCCGATGATGGCGTTCATGGGCGTCCGCATCTCGTGCGACATGTTCGACAGAAAGTCGCTCTTGGAACGCGACGCGGCTTCCGCAGACTCTTTCATCTTGATCGAGTTTGCGTATAACGCGCCCATGCACTCCATCATCGCGTTCAGGCGCCGCTCCATCAAGCCAAACTCGTCGCTCTCCGACGTCTCGATCCGCTTCGAGAATTCACCCGACGCCGCGACATCCGCAAAATCGTTCACCTTATGGACGGTGTTTCGCAGGCGCCGCGCGGTCGCCACAAGGCTTGCCGTCGCAAGCAAAAGCCCTATGATCGGCACCATGACGATAAGGATGAACGCGCCCCAGTCAAAACTGGCGAACTCATCGCGCTCAATGAGGATCACCAACATCCAGCCGCTTTCAGGCAGCCTCTTGTAATAGGCGATATGATCGACCCCACCCCACTTCAGCGCGGCGACGCCGTTGGCGGCGCCGTCCGTCTCAAGCGCCGTCTTCCCAAAAGCCGCCAACCCTGGATCAGCGTCTTGCAGAATGTGGTCTTCAAAGTTCCTGCCGCCGCCGGGGAACGAAATGTATTCCCCATTAGCCCCAATGATGAACGCTTTTCCGGTCTCGCCCACTGAGATCGATGCGGTGATTTCTTCAATGGCGACGAGCGACATGTCTGCGGTGGCCACCCCGCGCATAGCGCGATTCTCATCGAAAAAAGGGACTGTGGCCGTTACCATTATAACGGTTGTGAGCGGATCATAAAAAATTTCGGTCCAAACGGGTTCTCCGTCCGACTCAAAGCCGTTCTGATACCAGTTTGTATGATGATAGTCAACGCCGCTTGCGGATGCGTAGTCCTCCTCGTATATGATCTTTCCATTGTCAATATGCACATAGGGTCCGACGTAACGCCTGTCCGGGTACAGTCCGAAAGGCTCGAACCAGACGCCGCCACCCATCGTGTCGGCGTTGGAGCTTATCATGCGCATGATGAATCGTTTCATCTCGCCGTTTTCAATGGACTCCATCGTGCAGGTTTCCATATAAACGGCCAGCGTCCGCGCAATATCCGCATGTTTGGTCAATTCATTTTCAATCTTAAGGCTCGCATATTCAAAGTTTTCATTGATTTTCTCGTTTATCTGCTCTCTGATTTGAGAACTCGTCACCCTCTGCGTAATTAAAATAAAAAACAACGTAGCTATTCCTATAATAGGAACAACTGACAATATAATACGCGAGGCTATGCTCTTGAATCGCAATTTCTCATCCTCCAGATAAAGATAAAAGTATATCTGCAAAAAGGTCGCTTTGCAACCCTTACAGCGGGAATCGTTCACAAAACCAGCGGCGTTAAAGACCATGTCTGGCGAAAATGGGACGCGAGGGAGGCGTTAGGACTGGTCACCGGCGCGTTGGGGCGTGTTTCTCTGCATGGCAAAGCGCGAGACCAGGGTAATTTCATGTATTCGCGACATCTGGTGTAATATCTCGTATATCATGTTTTCATAGTGTGAACAGGCGTCAGTATTGACAACAGGCGGGCAAACCAGTACAATCAATCAATGATACAAAAATGCCGATGGGCTGAAAAACACCCCGAATTGACAGCCTACCATGATGACGAGTGGGGAACGCCTCTTAAAGACAGCAAGAAACTTTTTGAAGCCATTGTCCTTGACTGTGCGCAAGCGGGACTTTCATGGTTCACTATTCTGAGACGCCGCGATGGTTATCGCGCCGCTTTTGACGATTTTGAGCCGCAGAAAGTCGCGGCATACACCGAAAAAGACATGGAACGCCTCATGGCGGATGAGCAGATCGTCAGGAACGAAGCTAAGATCCGCTCGGCGATAGAAAACGCCAAAGTGTACTGCAAAATGGCGGATAGAGGGATTGATTTCTCGAATTGGCTGTGGGCGTTTGTGGATCACAAGCCTATTGTTCACTATTACAAGACCGAGAAGGAAATTCCGTCGACCTCGGAGCTGTCGGACAGAGTCGCAAAATCACTGAAACGGCGGGGCTTTACCTTTATAGGCTCCACAAACACGTATGCGTTTATGCAGGCGGTAGGCATGGTGAACGATCATATAGTGAGTTGTTTCCGGCATCCAGATTATCAAAGAGACATTCTTTAAAATGCGTCTTGTTTAGTGCGGCTTTTATAAGTTGCGTCCTATAAGGGCGAGGGGACGGGCTTGGCGCATTTAATGCGGCGCGGGTTTTATCCGTATGTCGCCGTACATGGTGTTTTGGAATATGAGTATCATCCTGATTTTCACCGCTTCCAGAATCGCCAGAAACGCGCATACAATGTCCGCCGCTGAATGACGGGGCGCCACAAGGTCAGTGAAGGCGCATTCGCCGCAGTCTTCCAGAAGCTCGGTCATAAGGGCGATTTTTTCATTCACCGACACCTCTTCATACAGGTCTATGACGCGCTCGGAGGTGATGTTGTTCATAATCGCGGAAAATGTTCGGAGCAAATCCCACACATCGGCTTTTTGCCACAACTCATCATCGGCAAAGGGAATATCCCGCTCCGGTTTTTTGCGTTCAACGATGAGTTCAACCTCGCGCTCTCGTTCTTCCATAAGCTCGGAGAGTTTCTTGAATTGCTGGTATTCTATGAGCTTCTCAACCAAGCCTTGTCGCGGATCTTCCATGTCATCCTCAACGCCGATTTCCACGGGCAGCAACATCCTGCTTTTTATGTACAAAAGGTCTGACGCAAGCGCATGAAATTCGCTCGCGTCATCCAGATCGAGCGTGTCGGTGGTACGTAGATACGCAAGGTACTGCTCGGTGATTTCGGCAATCGGTATGTCATAGACATTCACATCGTTCTTCTTGATGAGGAAGAGAAGCAGATCGAGCGGTCCTTCAAAGTCTTTTAAGATAACATTACGAACGGCGCTTGCGGCGTACGCCGCGGCGTTTGGAGTTGGCTGTCGCATACCGGTTGTATAATATAGGGGAAGCCCTGTCATTGTCAACCTGCCAAGCCTGTCAAACCTTTTTCTTAATCGTCGCCGCGTAAAGCGTATTTATAAGCCCAAGGACGGCGAATATGGAGAACAGCGCCTCAATGCCCGTAACCTTCCAAATCCAACCGCCTAAAAGCGCGATCAGAATGCTGATGACGTGGTTCACCGATATGCCAGTTGAAAGAGTCACCGTGATTTCATCCTGATTTGAGGCTATGTCCTGCACATAGACGCTACTTGCCATGCTTGCCAGGGAAATGATGGAATCAAGGATGTAGTTGACGTACACCACGATAAAAGCGATGTGAGGCCGTGATGTAACTCATAGCTCCGCGTTGTCAAACGTCAAAAGTGTCTGACACCGCGTCGTCCAATAAACTGGAGCGCCGACGCAACCTGTAGTATAAACCGCCGAACATCCATTCCGCCGCCCGCTCCACAAGCCCAGCCTTCACCGGATTCTCCGCTATATACTCCCGCGCCCGCAAAAAGTCCGCCATCCCGTTGATTATGCGTGAAT
>JAISCC010000097.1 GCA_031265845.1 Treponema sp. | reverse complement strand
AACTGAAACTCGTGTTCTTGTGTCATAAGGGACAAAGCGTTCCTGTCCGGAACCTGAAAACGCCCGTCATTGATAAATGCGTTGATGAGATAATCCTGCATATTTTCCAATGACGCGGCATCCAGATTAGAACGCCGGTTCTCAAAGGGCGGAACTATCAGAATCGCCTTTTGTGCAAAGCATATAGTCGCCAAAAATCCCAAAACCAGACAAAAAACAAGTTTTTTCATAGTCATCCTCACTTCCCCTTGTTTGACTTGTTCAACAACTTATTTGTACTGAACCCTATCGGGTTCTGGTTGTTGAACAAGTCTCGCAAAAGGCTCCGCCTTTTGCTGTTTTTATAAGGAATTTGTTCGATAACTTCAGTTATCGAACAACTCTATTAAGTATTACCCCGGCCACGCCCGAAACATTCGGCGCGGGTTTCACGTTTATCCGCAATCGGCGGTTACTGTTTTGTAACACGTACCTGCTCGTCCACCGTATTGACTCTAGCCGTGGTATTGACGGGCTGCCAAAGTCGCAGTCAAGGTGAAACACACCGTCTTCCGCTGACCAGTAGCCCTCACTAGTCTGCATAGCGCCGTCCGCGTCACGAACAACAACCCAGCACGCGCCGTCTTTGTATAGCTCAATGGTGTAGGTGTCCCGGTAACTCACGCCGTTTGCCACATAACTCACCACAGCGGTCCACATCCCGCCGAATTCGCTGCCTGAGAATGTCGTCAACCCCTGTTCACGGGGCGACGCAGGCGGAGGATCCGGCGCCGCGCCTTCAAGCAGCCGGGCGAGATGATCGTCCGCAACAAGGTCAATGGAATACGAAGACTCCACCACGGAAGTCTCCGCGTTGATAGCCTGGATGACCATACGGTATGCGCCGCCTGCGCGGTTCAACCGTCCGGTAACAACAGCCTGTGCGCCCAGGAAATGCCCAATCCGTATTGCCGACTCATCGTCCACTTCGCCAGAAAATCCAAAGTTCTGTTCTTGCCTCACTACATCAAGGTTCTTGCGGTCAAGCGCCAGAAGCTTTTTGCGGTTTACCAACGCCGCAGTGAGTTCATCAAGCGCATACACAGAAAAAGCCTCGGTGGGGGCCGCGAAGCTGACAACCGCAACCGTCGTACCACTCTTGAGATGGGTCTCCAGGTTTTCCACAGCCCGCTGCACCGCTTGTTTGAGCGGCAGGGAGGCTTGCGCGGCAATGCTCCCAACAAAGACAGCGAGGAAACTGAATATAAAGAAGAACGTTTTTTTCATGCCAACCATGCCTCCTTGCCGGGCAAGCAGACCATCTCTCTGTTACAAGATGGCCTGCCGACAACATTTACCACACGAAGCCTAGAGTCGCGCCAAACTTGAAGCCTCCATAACTCCCGAGCGTGTATCCTATCCAGGGCTCAAGCCCAAAGTGTCCAAAGACAAACTTGTACCCCGTCTCCAACCCTACGGTGAATGCGGAAGTAGTGCTAGAGTAGTAGTCTTCTTCTATTAACATTCCATACCCTAGTATTGCGCCCAGGTACCACTTGCCCACGGCTGACTTGAGCGGATACCACCGGGGCCTGATGAGAATGTCCCATGCAAACAGACTTGATGATCCTGATACGCCCATAATATCGAAGTAGAACGCTATGGAGAACGGATCCACAAAAGCTCTCTCATACCCAAAGCCAATGCCAAAACCACCAGATAACACACCCGCCAACAAGGGGGCGAAGTCCACAAAGACATAATTGGGCAGGTTGTTCGAAGGCGCGCGGACACGTTCCGGCTGGGATACACGTTCCCGTGGCGGGGTTCCCCGCCTGATATCAAAAGGCTCCAGCGCCGCAGCGACCGAGTCTTTAATGCGCTCAATGTTCTCTCGTCCCATAGACATACTCGAATCCAGCACCATGTAAATTACGGTGGAACGGTGGATTTCTTGCCGGATTTCAGTCGCGTTCTTGACAAATTCAACATTCGCCTGCCATGAGTTGCTTCCGCTTATTTGCAACCACTCCCTCACAATATCAGTATCGTTAGCGCCGCTAAATTGAGAAAACTCAAACTGGACCATCATCCCGTTTAGCTTTCCTGTCACCGTGCTTCCCGGATAATATTGGGCGGATTGGATATCGCCTCCATAGCGGATATTCTTAAGTAAAGGATAATCATTGGCGTCATAGTCAAAGTCTCCTTCAAGGTAACGCCTGGAACCTGCCGCTACAGCCGATGAATTATTACCCCGCTCAATATCAAACGTCCACCTGACTCTTGTACCGGGATTGGGGGCGGGAATGTCCAGCATCATGATGCTCTCCCTGGTCTGTTCGAACAACCTGCCGCCGATTTCACGGAAGTTCTCCCGTATTTGGTCGATGCTTTGACGTTCATCAAAATTTTTCTCTTCGCTGTTAAAGGCGTTTAGGTTATCGGAAAAGAGATGCTGATTTGCTGGATCCACGTCGGTTCCCATAAGCCCGATTGAATACCCCGTAATTGGTTTGCCGCGCACTTGAAGCGTATTAAGCTGTCTTTTAATATAATCCCTGCTTTCTTCAGGAGTCATGCGGGCCAAACTGTCGCCGCTTAAGTATCCCGGCACCGGCGCCAAGCCCGGAGTTGTTGACCCCTGGTCGATCCCATCCGTGAAGGTGATTAAATTGACGGCGACAATATCTTCGGGCAGCCGCATCTCATCAGCCTTAAGAACAGATAATCCTGTTTGAACCGCTCGATACAGCAAGGTGCCGGGTTTTGTTGAAAGCGTGTATCTGTTTTCAAGGCTGTTAAAGAAGGTTTCAATGTTAGAGCTATTCAGCAGTACCAACCCATTGGTAATTTCCTTTATTTCCGAGTCAAAAGAGAACACTCTGACATAAATATTTCCCCCATCAGCAGACTGCGCCCTCGCCCTCGGCGCCGCGCACAAGCCCACAAGGAGCATGGCCAGTAAAGCCGCCATGTGTTTGAAGCAGTTTTTAGTATTCATAAAACACTCCTTTTTCAATGTGTGCCGCATACAGAACCTTTTGCCTGTATACAGACACGGCGGGATAATGCCCGCCTCCATGTCCAGAATATCAATGCCGCTTGAGCGGCGCGCTCAACGAGCGTTTTTTTTCGTTGCATACAACCCCTGTTGTATAGGCTTTATTCATTCCTTCGCGGCGGTTCGCCACAACAAACGGTTGTGTTTGGAATACATTCCGCGTCATTTGTACGCCGTTCATGCGCGTACCCTATATCCGTCATATATGGTTTTATTACCATCAACCTCTTTGTTAAGCGATTTAAAGCGACAATGAGTAATGAACAATCGCTCACTCCCCACTGCTCATTCTTATGGCTCTCCACCCCCGAACAACCATCTTCCACCTGCTGCCTGTCCCTGCCCCGCGCCTTCTCTTCCCGCTGTAGCTTCTCCCGTCATGGAATAACCGCTGAAGCCACCGGACCCCACTGCCCGGCCTCGCCCTTCCGGTTCTCGTAACGGCAGCAGACATAGACCGTTTTGCCCGCGTCTTCCGCGTCAAAGACGAGCTTCTCCTTCCCCCGCCGCGTAAACCGGTAGTGCAAAAGGCTCTTTCCGTCCGCGGGAACCTTCATCAGGTAATGCTTGTCCGACGCCGCCTGCTCCAGCGTGGCCCCGCCAATGGGCATAATGCCTGCGTAGATGGCGTAGCCGTAGTCGCTTTCGGGATCAAGCTCCTGGGTTCCCGCCATAGGCCCCAGATGTACCGTCAGCGCGTGAGGTCCGCCGGGGTAGCTTAAGGACGCCGCGGGCACGCCGTCGGGGGCGGGCGCCGGCGACGGATGCGTATCCTTCCGCTTGAAGCCCAGGGCCGCCCAGTCCCCTTCGGTAAGGGGCGGCATCTTGAAATACCGGTCCCGGAAGAACCGCATTTTCGCGGTCAGGGCTTTAAACGCCTCCTGACACTCCACAGTGATGACGTGGGTTCGCTCCGCCTCGTCCTGCGCCTTCCGCAGAAGGGTCTGGGCCGTTGAACAAAGGGTTCCCAGTTCCGTAAACTCCGCATCGGGTATCCCCCATAATGTCCGTCTGTCTCCTGTCATGTACAAAATCCAGTTCTGGCACATCGCCAGGCTCTCCGTCCTGGGACCCGGCATCCAATCAGTGGTCTTTGCCATATCTCTCTCCTTTATTTGTTAAAAATGATGACTTAATAGTTTCAACGAATGACTTAATAGTTGTAACGGATGGCCCATTAGTTGAAACGAATGAGTCAGAAGTTGTAACGGATGATTCATTAGTTGAAACGACTGAGTCAAAAGTTGAAACATCTGAGTCATTAGTTGTAATGAATGACGTAAAAGTTGTAACGAATGATTCGGAAGTTATAACGGTTGACCTATCCGTTATAGAGGACGGGTTAGCGACATGTCCGAATAGGCGGATGTGATCTATTTCTGGGGAATTTAGATAAACTTTCGATTTATTTCCATAAAAAAGCGGAAAATCAGGCGTCAGGGACTTGACAAACCGTCTTCTTAATAGAATATAATCGTGAGCCGTGAGCCGTGAGCCGTGAGCCGTGAGCCGTGAGCCGTGAGCCGTGAGCCGTGAGCCGTGAGCCGTGAGCCGTGAGCCGTGAGAAGCGTATTCTGTCTTTTTTTACTTGCTGGTTTCAAAAGCATACCATCATTCTAATCCTTACGCTGAAAATGTCAAGCGAGTTTGTTAAAAATGTGAAAGAATGTTCCCGAAGCATCCGGCGGCGGTCTTGAGGGGTGAGCGGCGCGGCGCGTCAATCACGCGGAACCTCTTTCCAATAGCCGGCGGCGGGATGTGTCGACTGGCGCAAAGCGCGGCGGGCCGGCATGAAGCGCGTGGGGGTAATGACGCTTTTCACTTGATTGCAGGGAACGGATTTGAATCGCCTACACCCGCTTTTTTTGTGGTCTTGACGCCAGCCGTTCTTTTCCCGTTTGACGGCTTGTCATACTTTCAAATTTTTTATATTATTATAGTATACACATTTCGCCTCGGCCGTGGCCGCAGGCATTCATAGGGAATTGCGCGAACCGTTGGTTCGTTTCCGACATAGTACGCCCGCAACGAAAGGTTGCGGAAATTTCAGGAGCATTCATGGAAAAACAAGATTTGAAACATTCCGGTTTGAAAAAATGGATCGAGGAGGCCGCGAGCCTTATGACCCCGGATGCGGTTGAGGTCTGCGACGGTTCGCAGGAAGAATACAATCGTATGATTAAACTCACTATTGACGCGGGGCTTGCGACGCCGCTCAATCCGTGGCTGTTGCCCGGTTGCGTGCTTTTCCGCTCTGATCCTTCGGATGTCGCCCGCGTCGAAGCCCGGACGTATATCGCGTCCAGGACCCAAGATGACGCTGGACCCACCAACAACTGGATAGATCCGGATGAACTTAAAAAAACAATGACCGAATTGTATAGAGGCTGTATGAAGGGGCGCGTTATGTACGTGATTCCCTTCTCAATGGGACCTGTCGGTTCGGATATTGCCAAGATCGGCGTGGAAATCACCGATTCCCCCTACGTGGTAGCCAACATGCACATCATGGCGCGTGTCGGCGTGAAAGTGCTTGATGTCCTTGGCGCCGACGGGTTCTACGTGCCGTGCTTCCACTCGGTGGGAAAGCCGCTCGCGGATGGCGAAAAAGACAACGGCAAATGGCCATGCGCTCCGCTTGACAAGAAATACATCTCGCATTTTCCGGAAACCCGTGAAATCTGGTCTTATGGCTCCGGTTATGGTGGAAACGCCCTGCTTGGCAAAAAATGCCTTGCGCTCCGCATCGCGTCCGCGCTTGCCCGCGACGAAGGGTGGCTTGCCGAACATATGCTCATTCTCAAGATCACCAATCCAAAGGGCGAAGTGAAGTACATCACCGGCGCGTTCCCGTCTGCGTGCGGCAAGACCAACCTTGCCATGCTTGTTCCGACGCTCCCCGGGTGGAAAGTCGAGACAGTGGGGGACGACATCGCGTGGATGAAGTTCGGCAAAGACGGCAGGCTCTATGCCATCAACCCGGAAGCCGGCTTCTTTGGCGTCGCGCCCGGCACCAACATGGATTCCAACAAAAACGCCATGGAAACGATCCGCAGGAACACCATTTTCACCAATGTCGCGCTTACCGAAGACAAGACTGTATGGTGGGAGATGATCGGCTACGACGCGCCCGGCAAACTCATCGACTGGAACGGCAATGAGTGGATTCAGGATAAGGGCGACAAAGCGCAGAAGCCTGCGGCCCACCCGAATTCACGCTTCACCGGTCCCGCGAAGCAATGCCCGGCAATCGCGCCTGAATGGGAAGACCCCAAAGGCGTGCCGATTTCCGCGTTCCTGTTCGGCGGACGCCGCCCCAAGACAATCCCGCTTGTCAATGAAGCGAAGAGCTGGACTCACGGCGTGTTCATGGGTTCAATAGTCGGTTCTGAGGTTACGGCTGCCGCGCTTGACGTGAAAGCTGGCACTATCCGCCGCGATCCGTTCGCCATGCTGCCCTTCTGCGGCTACCACATGGGCGACTACTTCAAACATTGGCTTTCCATCGGCGCAAAGAGCGCTCCTGACAAGCTCCCGAAGATATTTTTTGTAAACTGGTTCCGCAAGAACGAAGCGGGTAAATTTATATGGCCCGGCTACGGTGAAAACTCCCGCGTGTTGGCGTGGATATTCGACCGGTGCAACGGCGTTGCGGACAACGCGGTTGAAACCGCCATCGGCTTCCTGCCGAAAATTGAAGCGATCAGCCGCCCGGACGGCGTAAGCGAGGCTGACTTGCGGGAGATTCTCAAAGTCGACATTGAAGGCTGGAAAAAAGAAATCGCGGATGTGCGCGAGAACCACTACCCCAAATTCGGCGCGAAACTTCCCAAAGAACTGTACGACGAGCTTGACGCCATTGAGAAGCGGTTGAACGCCTAGCGGTGAACGCCTAACGGTGAACGCCTAACGGTGAACGCCTAGTAGTTTGTTCCGCTTTATGTCCAAAATCGAAGAAAACGCACGAAAACGTGTGTTTTCTTCCGAATAAAACCCCGATATAGTTTCGCTGGTTGCTACACAACGCGGGCCCAAGACGGTTTAAGCCGTCTTGGGCGTTTCGAAGCGTTTTCTTTAGAAAGGAGGAAAGATTTATGAAAAAGAAGATTTTAGGAGCGTTCTTGGCGGCATTTTTGAGCGTTTCATCATTTGCTCAGGAAACAGTTCCCAACGCTATTTTTGTTGATTTTGGATCGACAATCATCGCCGCTCTGGTAGGCGGATTTGGAATCGGACTTGGATATGAACGTGGATTGACGAATAACTTTTCCACGCTGATTAACGCAAGCTATATAGGTTTTACAGTGAAAGACTCGACGCAGGACACTAAATTTTTGGGCGCCTCGGCTGGACTTCACGCGCGTTATTATCCGTTAAACGGCGCGGTGAAACGGTGGTTTATTGATGTCGGCGGAAATTATTCTTACATAGCGATAACGTATGGCGATAAAGTGAGTTCGCATATATTTGAAGTTGGAGCTTTAACCGGCTGGAAATTTGTATTTGGCGGCGGGTTCTTTTTGGAACCCGGAGTGGGATACCGATTTATATTTGGGGATGTAAATACGCCGGCAGGTTCAGCTTCGGTAGCTCCAACGAGCGGCGTTACATGGCGGTTTGGAATGGGATGGGCGTTTTGAGAATGCGCGCGCAACAAACGCGAGCCTGCGCTTCCAAACCACAGGTTCGGCGCGGCGTTTTTTATTGGCAGTGAGGTCTCATACCGCGCCCTAAAAGGCGACCCTTTCGGGCGGTTGGATTTGGCGACGCCCACAAAAAATGGCGGCAGGCAGGTTTGCATAGCAAACCTGTACAGTTACATAATTTCCTTACAGTCGAACCGAAGGTTCGCCGAACCTCGTAAATAATGCGACGCTTGCAAGACGCCCCGCCCTGAAGGGCGGGGAGATTCATTGGCGTCAATTCGCACTATCGCTTAAAAATTGCCGCTTCAAATTCATTATAAACGGGAAAGGCGCGGGAGGCGACGCGGAGGCTGCTGGTGCTTTCGCAAGAGCTTGACGCGATACTCAAGGCGCGGCAGGCATAGAGAACGCTGGTGGTGTAAGGACGGCTCATGCTGGACGAAACTGGCGGATGGCGGCATCGTACCTCTGCCCGCCTCGGAATAGCGGCAGACCGGCATATTTGGCGAGGAGCAAGCCGCTGTAAGACTTGTTTGTTGTTGACAAACGCGCTTGAGGGCGGTGTATCCATCGCGGTCAAGAATAAGGATCTGGGAGATATAACTATTGACGCGAGGCATACAGGCAAAGGCGGCTGTGGGCTTAGACATATCATTGAATGGCGTTATAAAAAGACGGTAAAAGCGGCGATGAAATTACAGCGATTTTTATCGCGTTAAAGAATACATTGAAAAGCGGTGTAATAATCCGCAACGAAAAAATGAAAAATATGTCGACGCCGCAGGAAACGATAAGGGAGCGTATCTTCTTGAAAAGGATGGCGTTATTGCCGTTGTAAGTAAAATGAGGTTTGATGATAAGGAACAGTTTGTTTTAACAGGATATGAGAATACGAATAAAAAAGAAGAGGCGGCCGATGCCATAAAGAAAGTGATTTCCAGATATGGCTACACGCCTGAATTTTCCGATCTAAAAAGACAGGTGGGAGCGGTTATCGCCTCCCTTGCATTATCGCATAATACCGTGAAGAAGTCAAGAGGGCGATTGATAAGAAAACGGCGTTTAGGGGCGTTGCGGACGCTTTCGCAAGAGTTGGAACGGTTTAAGAAGAGAGGATTATAGACGCCTGGGGCGCACCGGCGAACTGGACGGGCCGCATTGAAGCGGTTGATGAGATAATAAAAGAGGAGAATGCTGGTCAGGCGGACTTACAAAAGTCCGTCGCGTCACTGACGCTCGGGAGCAACCCGCGCATACAGCCCTCAATTTCATTCTCCTCTGATAAGAATATAGCGCGTATATTTGATTCTGTCAACAGGCGGTTGATAAGGAAACGCCGGCTAGAGAGGCTTTCGCGAGAACTAAATGTGCTGTGCAAGGCGCGGCGGGAAGCCGGGGAGATCTTGCGGCGCAAGGACGGCTCACGCTGGACGAAATTGACGAGCGGCGCCATCGTGCCTGTTCCAGAACAGCGACAGACCGGCATGTTCGGCGAGGAGCAGGCTGCTCCTCCGGCGGAGCGGG
>JAISCC010000094.1 GCA_031265845.1 Treponema sp. | reverse complement strand
ATGCGTTGAGCTTCCCGGGCCGTCACTAAAAAGGTCGTCCCGTGTTTTCTTGTCGGTGATTACAAAGTCTATATTGTCAATATTAGGTTCATAGCCGAATTTGGAGAAATAATCATCATAGACAAGCCCTTTCAGGGTTTCTTCTTTTTGTATACCACTGTAGACCGGCATAGTTCCCCTCCAAAAAATGATTTTTACTATATTATAGCAACTGGGGATGATTTTCAAGCGACGGACGCTTTATGTACGAAGCGCGATTGTTTACACTGTTTTTACATCCGCAAATTATAGATGAAGCGAATTGAGGGAGGCGCCGGCGACAACGGCGCCGATCTAGGCAAACGCGGAATGTTGCTGCTGGTGAATATCAAACGACGCGCCCGCGTCCTGAAAGGCGAAGACGGCTCAACCCTCCTCGTAGCTCTTGTACAGGAAGCGGCGGATCTTTTGCTGGGCGTTTTTCTCAAACGACTCGGCCCTGACGGTAAAGTCCATGATCTTCTTGTAGCCAACCAAGGAACGGTTCACCTGTTCTATTTCTTTTTTTATCAGTTCTTTTATTGACGCCTCGTCCATATCTTTCCCGTGATCTTCTTTAAGCGCGTCGTAATTCGGCACAATGACGGCGAATATCTGTTCGCCGCCGTATTCCGGGTCTTTCCGCCCCACGACAAGCGCTTCGCCTACGACCCGCGAACCTGAGAAATGCCCTTCAATTTCTTCCGGGTAGATGTTTTTGCCGCCGGAACTGACGATGAGGTTCTTCTTTCTGCCGCTTATATAGATGAAACCCAACTCGTCAATATAACCGAGATCGCCGGTTTTGAGCCAGCCGTCTTTGGTAAAAATTTCATCAGTGGCTTCGGGGTTTTCGTAATAACCCAGCATGAGAGACGGCGATTTTACGATGATCTCCCCGACCCCTTCTTCATTCGGCTCAAGGATTTTAACATCGGTGTATTTGACCGGCAAGCCCACGGACACATTGTTCTTGTGCCACGGGGTATTAACGCTGATGAGAGGGCTGTTCTCGCTCATGCCGTAGCCATGCACCATGTTGAACCCGAAAGAATCGAAGAAATCAGCGGTTTTTGGGTTAAGCGGACCGCCTCCCGCAACCATTATGCGAATTGACTCGAGCCTCGCCTTACGACGCACCAGGGAAAGCGCGGCGCGTCCAAAACCCACCCTGCCTTTCTTTGCCTCGGCAAGCGAAATTTTCCGCAGAACATTGAAAATCGCCTTCAAAGGCGGCGCGAGTTTTTGGAAGCCTTGATCGATTGCGACCATAATCTTGTCGTACAGCAACGGCACCGCAATAAGAAAAGTGCCGCCGACATCGTGAATATCGTCAACCACCACCTTGCCGACGAGTTTTTCAACAACAATGACGCCCGCTCCTGCGGAAAGTGGAGAAATGAAAGAACATGTCGTGGGATATGTGTGGTGAAGAGGAAGAACGTTGATGAATATATCGGTTGAACAGGCGCGAAGCGAACGAACGGCGGCATTTGCATTGGCTATGACGCCTTTGTGACTCAGGGTGACGCCTTTTGCAAAACCCGTGGTGCCGGAGGTGAACACAATGGACACGGGATCGTTTTCCGCGATGGAATCCACCGGCGGCAACGCAACCGCCTCCGCGTCTTTTCCGAATTCAGCGAACGCGCTTTCATCGCTTACGCAGACTTTTACATCAAGCGTAACTTCAAGATTTTTCGCGTAATCTTTCTTCTTCTCTGAATAAAAAAAGCCGCGCGCCTTCGTTATTCGCAGTATATTGGAACATTCCTTTTCGGATACAAGAAAATCAATCGGGACAATCGCCATGCCGCCTATGGCGGCGCCCATCCAAACCGCCATCCATTCCGGCCTGTTTTCAGCCCAGAGCGCGACGCGGTCGCCTTTTTTAAGACCGGCGGCAAGAAGCCCCCGCGCTATCCGCCTGCACTCGGATGCAAAAAAGGTGTACGACCATTGGGTAAACGCTCTCACTTTCCCGCTACGGTAAAAAATAGCGGTTTTATCCCTCCATTGGGCTTCGACGCCATCAAGAAAAGCGATAAAATTCGGATACGCCATATCGGGCCAATCGGCCACATATTCTTCTGTTTTCAACATGATGCCTTAATCATAAACAAAATTTCAAATTTTGTCAAAGTAAAAATTCATTTTTTATAACTTTTTTGCAACTTTTTTGTAATATATGGGACGCTATACATATAGCGCAAGCCCATCGTCCCGTAAACGCTTTGTGACAGACGCCGACGCGAAAGGGGCGTTTATGCTTGTACGGTGATCCGCTGGCGGCAACCACGTCTTTGATTCCCCTCTTGTCTTTTCAGGATTATTCACTATAATGCTTTTATGAGTAAACAGCACATAGTGTCCGCTTTGGTTGAAAACCGCGCCGGAACGCTCAGCAGGGTGTCTGGTCTTTTCAGCAGGCGGGGTTTTAACATTGACAGTCTGACCGTTGGAGAAACCGAAGACCCGTCAATTTCACGGCTGACCATTGCGGTGCAGAGGGGCGGCGCGGAGATTGAGCAGGTTGTCAAACAACTTGGAAAGCTGGTTGACGTGATAGCGGTGCGAGAGCTTGACAAAGGCGCGTGCATACGGCGGGGAATCATGCTGGTCAAGGTCGGTGCGGATGAAAAAACCCGTCCCAATGTCATACAGGTTGCGGGCATTTTCCGCGCCCGCATTATTGACGTTTCGGCGACGACTGTTACGATAGAAGCCACCGGCGACGCTGAAAAACTCGAAGGGTTGCTGCTCTTGTTGCGTCCCTACGGCATCATGGAACTCGCCCGCACCGGACTTACAGCTCTGGAGCGCGGTTCAAAAACGCTTACTCAATAGGAGGAAATATGGCGGTTATGTATTACGAGAAAGATTGCGATTTAGGCGCCTTGAAGGGCAAAACCATCGCGGTCATTGGATATGGCTCGCAGGGACACGCCCATGCGCTTAACGCGAAGGAGTCCGGCCTAAAGGTGATTGTCGGACTATATGAAGGCTCGAAGTCGTGGAAAAAGGCTGAAGGAGCGGGATTCGAGGTGAAGGTTGCGCGAGAAGCGGCGGAAGCGGCGGATTTCATCATGATTCTCATCAACGATGAGAAACAGGCGAAATTGTACCAAGAATCCATAAAGCCCGCGCTGAAGCCCGGCAAGACGCTTGCGTTCGCCCACGGGTTTAACATTCATTTTGGGCAGATCATTCCGCCTGCGGATGTCAATGTGGTGATGATAGCGCCCAAGGGTCCGGGGCATACGGTGCGGGAGCAGTATCAGGCGGGCGCGGGCGTGCCTATGCTCATCGCGGTGCATCAGGACGCGACCGGCGGGGCGGAGCGGCTTGCGCTTGCGTATGCCGCGGCAATCGGCGGGGCGCGGGCGGGCGTACTTGCGACGACCTTCAAAGAGGAGACCGAGACCGATTTGTTCGGCGAGCAGGCGGTGCTGTGCGGCGGCGTTTCCGCGCTTATGAAGTGTGGGTACGAAACGCTTGTCGAAGCGGGCTACCAGCCGGAGAGCGCCTACTTTGAGGTTATGCACGAGATGAAGCTCATCATTGATCTGGTGAATCGTGGAGGCTTGGGCTTCATGCGCTACTCAATTTCCGACACGGCTGAATACGGAGACTACATCACGGGTCCGAAGATCATCACCGAAGAAACCAAAAACACCATGCGCCAGGTGCTGAAAGACATACAGACCGGCAAATTCGCCCGCGAATGGATACTCGAAAACCAAGTGGGACGCCCATTCTTCAACCGTATGCGCGACTTGGAAGCGACTCATCCAATAGAGAAGGTCGGCAAAGAGTTGCGCTCAATGATGGGCTGGCTTCACGCGCCAAACGAAAAATGAACTGCCCCGGCTGGACGCCGCGCTTCAAGTCGCCGTCCAGCGCGGCGGCTCTTTACACGATTAGCTTTGTTGTCCCCTGATATGCGCCGCAAGGCGCGTATCTTCGTGTTGGATATGGGCGATAATCACTTCGCCGATATCGTGTTTCGCCCGTTTAAGCAGTTCATCGGACGGTCCTTTGTTTATAAATTCAACCATCAGACTATGTACATTTTTTTTGAAATTTTCGTGGAACGCCTTGTGGTTGTTATAACCGGGGTACTTGTAGCGAAGCTGAAGCTGCTCTTCATTATAAAAATGCTTGACGGTGTAGTCGAGCAGGAAATTAATGGTTTTCTGCATTGCGTCGCCGCTGGAATGAACGGAACAAACGGCAAAAAAGTTATTGAGCGCCTGTATCAGTTGTTTATGCTCCGCGTCTATCTGCTCGTTGCCGGTCGCTAAAGCGTCACTCCACTGGAAGACCTTATTAGATGGAGGTGATGAGGTTCCGGCCGGACGCTTCCCCGTTAGGCAGTCGATGTACTGTTGAAACAGGTTGCTTTCTTTTTTCTCCTTAATAAGAAAGCCCGCCATAAAAAGAGTGGGAGAGCTTTTTATCCATCTCACTTCCACTTGTACGTCAAAAGCTTTTACGCCGGAGGAGCTTTCAGGGCTAATCCGTACTGTCAGCGCGTCTTGCGGCGCTATTGTTACATAGGTCTTGCTCATTATACAGACGCCATCGGCATTAATGTCTTTTAACACCGCAAAACCTTCAAACCCCTTGATGCTAATACGCGACTTGCAGGCATACCGTTTCGCTCTGCGCTCATCTTTATTCGTGTTGTTTTCCAACATGTCATTCTCCTTGTATGTCCGGCGGCATAAGATAGCGTCCGTCCGCGATTTTTTGCGCAACTTCCAATGAAACGGATATATTCTGGCTGGCGCTCTGTACATCGGCGACATTATCGGTCACTTCCCTGGATATGCGTTTAAGATTTTCAACGGATTCCGAAATCAGACCACTCCGTTTCTGGATTTCCGAAGAGCCTTCGCGCACCTGTTCAGTGGTTTCACGAAGCTCGCTTAAAGCGCCAAGCACTTGGGCGCCGTTCTCAACCTGGGCTTCCACCGCCTTCGCCACCTCATCAAAAGAAGCGCCCATATCGTTGATTTCCGTGAACATGGCGCCCATAGTATGTACGGTTTCAATCGAAGCTTTTTGGATATTGGCGATGCTGCTCCGCATTTTTTTTATCTCAGTTGAAATGGACGCGGATTCTCTATCGGAAGAAGCCGCGAGATTGCGTATTTCACCCGCGACAACAGCAAAACCCCTGCCCGCCTCGCCCGCATGCGCCGCTTCAATAGCCGCATTCATGGCGAGTATGTTTGTTTGAGCCGCAATGTTCACCAACGTCGCGTTCGCCTCCTCAAGAAAGGTGGACTGCCCGGCGATAATGGACAACTCTTCGGTAAGTTCACTCAACATTTTTCGCCCTTCTCCCGAAGACTTGCTTAATTTGCCCGTGGTTTCATGCGCGTTGAGTACGATTGAGCGCACCGAATCAATATCTTCCACCATTTTCTCTATGACTTCCGATGATTTGGCGCTGTTAAGCGTCTGCGATTCAACCGCATTTTCCAGCGCGTTGATATGCTGTACAATATCGTCCACCGCGTTTGCCGTTTGATTGACCGACTGCACCTGAACGCCGGTGTTCTCTTCCACCAGTTTCACGCTGCCAGCAATGACGCCAAGTTCATCAGCCGATTTTTTTATCACCTCTTTGAGGTTGCCGCTTATATTTTGATGCTGGGCTATGATTTCGACATCCATCGCCTCCAACTTCTTTTGCAGATTATTGCGAATGGTAAACAAGGCTCTCTGCAACTCCCCGATTTCATCCTTGCGTTTCCGCACAGACAGCGTTATGTCGCCGTATTGCATCTTCGCAAGCGTGTTTGCCGCCACTTCACATTCTTTAATGGGCTTGGTGATACTGGTTATGATTACGAAAATGACAAAACTAATTATAACGGCAAAAATCAGTCCAATAACGACCGCAAACACGGTCATAGCGCGCGTCTCAGACAAAATTACGCTTTCAGGCCCGCCGATCATAATCGACCACGGGGTCTCCGCGCCGCCTAAATTGAACGGAAAAAGAACGATCCGGATGTTCTCGTTCAAGGCGGCGGAACGCTTCTCCAGCCACAACGTCCGCCCTGCTTGCACTGCGGCGAACACCGTGTCAATGTCATTCGTATAGAGCGTTTGATCCGCCACTTTAAGGTTCTTTCCAAGCCGATCCTTAAAGAAATGTCCGGTTATGGCGCCGTCATAAGCGTACATCGCTACTTCCGCGACATCGCTGTTGCGGCTCACAATCGAGTCAACGGCGGCTTGGAAGTCCGCAAGATCAAGAATAAGCCCCACGGCTCCCACCACTCTGTTTTGCGGCGTAATAATCGGAACGATAAAATCAACCGAGTAGGTGTCGACAGCCTTCACGGTTCTGGGTTCCGGCGCGCTTACAGTTTCATCACGGGTTAAAGACGCCAATATCTCGTTGTGATCGCGGCATATACGGAGCGCCATACCGCCGCTTTCTCGTGAAAAAAGAGGTACGAATTTGCCCGTTTCAGTGAATCCCTTCTCCCTATTGGACTCCGCGTCTCCGGCGTACAGGGCGTCCAGCCCGTCCAAAGCGTTGTCGCCCCACACCGAATAAAGCGCCACAAGCTGCGGGTTGGATTCGAATATTTGCCGCATTATTGCAATAAAGACAGCCCGCCTGTCGCCCGCCTCGAAATTTTCATAACCGCCCATCAACTGCGCCAAAGTCCGCGCCGTTTGGATATGATTGTCATATATGCCTTTTATATTACGAGCTTCCTCTTCGGCGAGCCTCTCTGCGCTTCGCAACGCTGTCTGAACCTGCATCTTGCCCGCGCGGTTCAACAAAACCACCGATATGCTGGCAAGCGCCGCGATCATAATGGCAATAAAAATGAGACTCACGCGTACTCGTAGTTTCATAAATAGCTTCTCCTTACTTCTTTATATAAAAATAGTACCATTTAACCACTTGTTTGTCAATGGAAAAAAGGCGAGGCTGCGGCTTAACGCTTGCTCTAATCGCGGACATGAAGCGCGCGCGGACGCATTTGCAGGCGAATTAGTTGGCGGATGATTTCAAAGCGCGTTGGTTTTGAAGCTGCAACCTTAATTATAAGAAAAATAGGTTTTATTACCCCTATACCCCACGCCCCACGCGCAGAACCACCAACACGGATAAAATTGAGTTTGAGTAATTCGTTAAAAATAAAGAATTTCCAATTTTATCCGAGAAATATCTGGAAAATCAACCGAATTTTCCAGATATTCACTTCATATTAACCACATATTTCTTTATATTTTTTATCATAATTGCCCCGATTAAACGATCTATGGGATTTATGGTGGATGTAAAGACGCAAGAAATCCGTATAATTTTTCATTTCAATTAAAAAATTTGCAGATTACACGGATTTTCATGGATTCAAGAGAAAGTTTCGTATAAAAAATCTGTGCCGCCATGTATGACGCGCCATGTATGACGCAATCCGCGAACCCCCCTGGGCTTTTGATTTTATCTTCACTTAACGTGGTGACAGCGCCAAGCCTCCTCCGCATCCGCCCCAGGAGTCGAAGGAGTCGTCAAAAAACAGGACGCGCCTTCTTGAACTTTTCCGTTATAAAGAGTACTCTTACAGTATGATCGGGGAAAAATTTATCTGACATGGACACTCTCACCCCTGAACAGCGCAGAAAAACCATGTCGGCTGTTCACAGCAAAAACACAATGCCAGAAATTCTGATAAGAAAAGCGTTGTTCGCCCTGGGATATAGATACCGGATAGATTACAAAAAACTTCCCGGACGGCCCGATTTGGCGTTGCCCAAATACCACGCCGTGATTTTTATCCATGGATGCTTTTGGCATGGCCATGCGGGATGCCCCAATTTTAGGCTGCCGCAATCAAATCAAGAATACTGGATCGCCAAGATTGATCGGAACCGCAAGCGTGACGGAGAAACGCTGAATCACCTCCACGCCTTGAACTGGAGGGTGTGCATCGCCTGGGAATGCGCCATTCACGGCAAAAACAAGAAAATGAAGGTTTCTCAGGTCGCCGCAAAAATCGCTGAGTGGCTTAAAACCGATGCTGTTTGGCTGGAAATAAACGGCTGGAATATGGATGAAAAACGCTAGCCGCAGGCGAATGCCGTTGTCAAACTGAGCCGAGAATCCACCCATACGCGATCCCGTAGCCGCTGAAAAAAAGAACGGCCCCCGTTGCAAGCGGAATGGCGAGATTGTCCCAGTCTTTAAGGGGAAGGGCTTCCACAATGGTCGCGGTTGCGGCTGCGGACAGACTCGCCCACATGGAGCGGGACGCGAGAAAAGCCGCGAAAAAAACCGCCGCAAAGCAGACAACGGAGCCTTCCACGCTCTTTCCGAACAGGAAACGCGGGCGCAACCGCCCGAACAGCCTTCCGGCGAGGCTTGAAAGCCCATCCCCAAAGGCAAGCGCGTAAATGGCGATGGTTGCGACGGGCGGCGGGAACAGCGCTAGGGATAACAATGCGCCCATGCCCAGGGTTACCGGTCCCTTCACGAATCCTCTGTCCCGTTCGCGCATCGCTTGTTCGGTGATAAATGAAACAAGCGGAACATGGACGCCTTTAAGCCGCAGGATTTCCATGACCGTGTAAAAGACAACGCCGAAAGCAAGGAGCGCAATGGCAAACCGCCGGTTGATTGACGCCAAAAGCGGGCTGAACCCAATGAGGAAATGCAGAGACTTCCGTATGATTTCTCGTTGCAGAAGAGGCGCCATAACGTACCCCGCCAGCTACAAGGTGATGTACGGAGGATCCGCAAGTCCCGCGCCGATGGCAGTCGCGTAAACCGCGTCAGCCGGGTACTCAAAGTGAATGTGGTACATGTCTGTGATAGTTGCGAGGATGCTTTGCCCGATGGGGTTGGCGCTGCCGTTTCCCGTAACAATCACGCGGTCTATGTTCTTTGATTTTGCCGCGAACACCGAAAGCATGCCGATGACCTGATACACCATGTTGAGGATGCCAAGCGCAATGTCTTCAGGGCGGGCTGAATCGAGCGTCTTTCCGAAGTTTGACGCGGTGGCTTCTTTGTTGAGAAAGCTGATGCCCGTGTCCGTAATATCTTCGAGCAGGAGATCAACCTGATTCAGATTGCCGTTTTTCGCAAGATCCATGACGGCGTCGAAATGCGAGATGCCGAGCATCTTCTTGGCAAGCCCAAGTATGGCGCCGCCACCCACGCCGGAACCGCCCATGTGGGAAATTTCGCCTTTTTTCGACTCAATGACAGCCGTTCCGGTGCCAATGTTCGCGATGACGATAGCATCCTTTTGAGAGAGGAACATTCCACCGACGCCGATTGCGGTAATCTCGTCAACCCGCTTGGTGGGAATGCCGAATAGATCGTTCTTGATCTTGGTCGCTCCCGCGCCGGTTATCATGATCCGCTCGATTTGTGCGATCTGTATGTCGTTTTCTATGAGCATCTTTCCAAAAGCGCCTGTCGCCGAGGTTACGGCGTCAACGGCTTTGGTCTTTATCTTCTTGCCAACCGCTCCTTTTTCTATGGAAACCGCTTTAGTGGTGGTGCTGCCGATGTCTATTCCAATAACCATGCTTTATGTTATAATACATTACATTCTGGATGTCAAGGAAAAACTATGCGAAGAAAAGATCGGGAAATGGATGGCGAGTTTGCCAAACAGGTGATTGACAAGGCGGCTTTCGCCACGCTTGCCACAGTAAATGAAGACGGGACGCCCTATTGCGTCCCTCTGTGCCCGGTACGGGACGGCGAGTATATCTATTTTCATTGTGCGCTTGAAGGGAAGAAAATCAGCAATATGAAGGCGCGTCCGAACGTCTGCCTCTCCTTTGTAGGCGTGGCGGCGGCGCCGGAAGGGACGTTCACCATGAGCTACGAAAGCGCCGTGGTGTCGGGCGTCGCCGAAGAAGCGCTGGATGCTGATGAAAAAATCCGCGCTCTGGAACGTATCTGCAAACGCTACACGCCGGGAAACATGGCGGCTTTTGACAAGGCCATAGCGCGATCCCTGTCCGTGACGGGCGTATGGAAAGTGCGCATTGACGAAATAAACGGAAAGAAGAACGGGTAGCTTCGCTCGCCCCGCTCCTGTCCACGCGGACGGCTTCCAGCCCGCGTGAAATTGTCCGGTTTCGACCAAGGAGAAATATAACTAATTATGCAATGTTTCTGCGACACGGTAGACCAACAAACAGAGGGCTGAGAACTCCTGAAATTTGCCGCTTTGCGGACAGGTTTTCACCGCCCTCTTATTGCCGTATTTTTTAACTATTCGTCTTCGTCGGTGGGTATAGAGCAATATGTCGAAGAAGCCCCAACCACACTTGTTCCACCAGGAGCTTCTTGTGTCTTCGGATGTCCAGCGCGGACATCATCAAAAGTCCAAGTCGTGTCAGACTGCCGCCCGCGGCTATCCTCCAATGTAACACAAACCTCAACAGTTATTTTCCCTCTCCGGTTTGTGTTACGCACAGTCACGGAACTAGAGTTGAACGAAACAGATTCGCCGTCTGCAAAAACAACAGCCGCCGCTACGCACAGCAGTATTAAAGCTATGCCCATAACCCACATCTTTTTATTCATAAAAACCTCCAAAATAGTTTACCCTCATTACGGAGCGTTTGATGGATGACCGCCACAGAGCGGCTTTTGCGGTGCGGGGAAGTGTGGCACCGGTTACCCCTGCTTGCCTCCTTCTAGGATAGATAACCCCAGATGTCTATAAGATAGTTTATTATATACATCTAACGGTAAGTTGTCAATAATAAATGAACATATTAAGTGTATTTTAGAAATATTTATCATACTATTAGACCTTTCGCTTTGTTGTATATCACTTCTATGCCCCTTACACTATGAGTATGGATGTAAAGTCCTCTTTTGGGGAAAATTTGAAGCGTTATCGCAAAGAAAAGCAGTTGTCTCAAGAAAAATTGTCTGAAAAACTAGATATTTCTGTTAAACATTTAAGTGCCATCGAACGAGGCTTGACGTTCGTATCAGCCGAACTGTTGGAAAAGCTCTCAAAATCATTGGAAATTCCCATTTTCCTTTTTTTTATCAAAGACACGGAAATTTTTTACAATGATTCTATGCTTAACACTATGGATCGGATAATCGAAAAACATCTCATAAAGGCAATTGAAGATATAAAACTGGACATTCGCCAGCACAAAGAATGGGTAGAGTCCGTCGGCATCTCTTTCCAGCAAATGCATGGACTGGACACAGGCGGATGTGGAAGTCTCAAAGAGAGGTGTGGAACCTTCAAAGAATAGCGGAAAAATTCCAAAGAGAGGTGCGGATGTGCTATATTAGGTTCAAAACCTTCAAACTCAGGTAAAGTGCGCGTTGACGAAATAAGCGGAAAGAAGAACGGGTAGCTTCGCTCCTCTCGTTCCTGTCCACGCGGGCGGCTTCCAGCCGCTTGCCTCTCACAGGGGAGTGGGAGAGCAAAACTGATTTCTCAGCAAGTAGGATATGAGTGTCTTCACAAGGATTCCGCTGTCAAACGGCTTGCCGATGCGGACGTTCATGCGGGATGTCAGGCAATTTTCCATGTCTTTATATTGACGTTTCATGTTTTTCTAAATCAGGAGGGGGAGGCTGTTTCAAAATTGAGTTTTGAAGCTAACTCAGACAGGACTTGTATCATGGCGTTATAATCCACCGGTTTTGCGAGATGTCCGTTCATGCCGGCTTGCAAAGCCTGCTCCACATCCTCGCGGTAGGCGTTTGCGGTCATGGCGATGATGAGGATGCGCTTCACGTCAGCGCGGTGAAGCCCTCGTATGGCGCGGGTCGCTTCATAGCCGTCCATGATGGGCATTTGTATGTCCATGAAAACAAGATCGTACCACCCTTCCGCTGATTCGCTGATTTTCCTGACCGCCTCCGCTCCATCTCCTGCCTCTTCAATCGTGACATGCGTTTCTTCGAGCATTTCTTTGATGATAACGCGGTTTATCTCCACATCTTCCACTAAAAGTATCTTTTTTCCCGTAAGATCCGGCGGCGCGACGCTCTTCACGCCCTCTGCAACCGGTTTATCGCTCTTGGCAAGGGCAAGCTCGAACATAAATGCGGAACCCTTGCCCTCTTCGCTTTGCACGGATATCTGACCGCCCATCCGTTCGATAAGATTCTGGCTTATGGCAAGCCCAAGCCCGGTGCCGCCAAAACGCGCCGCTATGGTTTTGTCGGCTTGCTCAAACGGCTTGAACAGGCGGGCAAGTTGCTCTTCGCTCATGCCTATACCCTGGTCGACGACTGTCCACCGCAAACGCGCCTCCCGCTCCCGCTCGTCCAGCGCCTCAATAAAGAACCGTATCTCCTTGCCGGACGCGGTGAATTTGACGGCGTTTCCAAGCAGATTTATCAACACCTGTTTCAAGCGCAACTTGTCGCCCATTGCCGTGAGCGTCTTAGGCATCTCAAATTCGGAAATAAACCGGATGCCTTTCTCGTTGCAACGGTGAATGAAGATGTTTTTGACCTCTTCCATAGCCTCGAATAAAAGGAACGGCTCAATTGACAGCTTGAATTTCCCTGATTCTATTTTCGATATGTCAAGAATGTCATTGAGAACCCCCATAAGATGCACGGAAGCGGCGTCGATCTCTTCCAATGCGGAGAAGGTCTTTTCCGTGTCGCCGGCGGCGAGCGTTTTCTTTGCAATGTGGGTCATGCCCATAACCGCATTCAGCGGCGTACGGATTTCATGGCTCATGTTGGAGAGAAACGCGCTTTTCGCTTGCGACGCGGCTTCCGCCAACGTGGCAAGCTCTTTGAGCTTTTCATTTTGATCGTGTATTTCTTTCACCATGGAAGCATAATGGGTGATGTCGCTGAAAGAAAGGGCATAACCCGAAACCGTGCCCTTGCGGGAATACGAAAACTGGCTGGTCACCCTGAACGTCCTGTCTTCAGCGCCTTCTTCTGATTGCGCGATGGAAAACTCTCCTTCTGTGAACGAAGGGTCGAACACAGACGATCCGTCAAACAGGTTGTCCGGCGCGTAATGGAAGGAGCGCCGTTTAATGGCGTTCAGAAAATCCTGAATTCGGGTTTCCCAGAGCGTTATCCTAACATCATCATTTCCAAATTTTTCAAAAAAACCCAATTCGGCGCCGTTTTTTTCTATGACGACGCCTTTTTTATTTATCAGGATAATATAACTTGGATATTTGTCAAAAATAGCCGCAAGCATGATTTGCCTGAAGCTAAAAGCGCGCTCACGATACAAAAAGATAAAAAACAGGAAGAAAGAAACGCAGAATGTGTAGGGCGTAAGCCCCGGGTAATAGATGGTGATTTTGAATGTTTCCAGAATATTGGCGGCAAACGGAATTAAAAGCGCAACGCCCGCGAGAATGACCTTGGGATTCCGCCTCACGTTTTTGATAAGATAAGAAAACAGGATCAGTATCGCGGCAAGCAGCGTCGCATAAGCGAAAAAGGTGTGCGCATGAAACAGACGCCCCATGTTCGGACTGGGATAAGCGTAGTCGCGGAGCATACGGTAGTGCAGTGGGTTTGTGATGAAACTGATCGAATCAATGAGCGGAATCAAGACTATAAACCGCATTAGTTTTCTCGTTTTATGTACGTCGCACCCCGTAATGTCGAAAAAAAACCACAGCAACGCATAGGGAAAGAAGCATACCAAGACCATGCGGATCGTGTGAAGTATGGGGAAATACAGCGAGTTGGATCCGACCAGTGAAATGCAGCCGCTGAAAAGAGTCCAAAAAAGCGTCGTAAAAGCCAGCGCAAAAAAACTCCACATTTGCTGATTGCGGCTGTCGCTGAACCAGATGAAAGTAATGATGTAAAGAATCGCTATGCATAAAGTGATGGATGTAAAGAAAAGCGTCAATTCAACGGTCATATTTTCATTATAGCATTGTGTAAGGCTATTTGCAACTGTCCGCAGCTTCATAAAGAGCCTCCGCGCAACAAGCGCGAATCATAGGCGGGGTGTTAAACCAGTCTTTGCGAATAAAATTTCAAGACAGGGAAGCTTGCACTCGGCGCCGTCAGGCGGTCAAAAAAGAGAAAGCCAAAATATTGGGCGAATTTATACGGCAGACAGGGTATAACCGGAAATACGCTCCGCGTCTTACTGTGGACGAGAAGGCGGGAACGGTCAAACGGCGGAAAGGGAGCGGATGGAAACCGGACTGCGGGCTGAAAGCGATTGACTCCCTGATGATCATCCGCGCCTTCTGGAACGAGCGAAAATCCAGTTTTTTCGAAATTGGCGCCATGAGGCGTTACGACTGCGTTACGACTGCAGAGAAATATACGTTGCGTATATGCGCTATACAAACAGTGTACGAAACGCGGCTCTGCTGTCCGGTTTGGCGCCAACGCCGGAATTGGCGCCGCGCCGGGCATCGCGCCGTTAGTCTATACTATAGAAAAAAAATACCGAAACACCTATAAAAAAAATTGACAGCTTGCATAAGCCCATGCTAGAATAAAAATGACTCGTATTACGAGCCGCCCACAGGAGTGGGCTATTTTTCACGCTCATTTTTCAAAGGAGAAAAAAAGATGAAAAACTTTTTAGTCGTTCTATTGGCGGTACTGATCAGCGCATCGGTATTTGCCAATGGAAAAACCGATGGCGGGAAAATCCGCGTCACCTTCGCGGGAACTGAAGCCGCCACCACCGGCCAAAGCCGGATGATGCAGGAAGTGGCGGACAAACTGAACGCCACAGGGCGTTTTCAGATTGACGTGCAGGTCAATGGAGCGCTTTCCAATGACACCGACAATTTGGTTACCCAGGCGAGAACCGGCGTGCCGCTGGTGGTGCCTTCCGACCCCGGCAGGCTGGCAAGCCAATTCAATATCCCCGACCTTAACATTCTGATGGCTCCCTATGTGCTGACAGACATGAGCGCGTTGGACAAACTGCCCGACACCGCCCTCTTCAAAGAATGGCAAGCCAAACTTGAAGCTCAGGGCATTACCTTTGTGGCGGACATGTACAACGGCTTCCGCAGCTTCTACACCACTACGCCGGTGAACACAGTCGCTGACCTCTCGGGGCTGAGGATCCGCGGTTTCGGCAATAACATTGGCAACGCCCTTGCCAAATATCTGGGTTTTGCGAATATGGGCATAACCTGGGGCGAAGTGTTGCCGGGAATCCAGCAGAAAACACTGGATGGCTGCGAGGTTCAGGTCGCCACCGCATACGGTTCGGCCATCTACGAAGTCGCCAAATATCTTGCCTTAACCAAGCATTACATGCTCCAAACCTCTTTTGTTTGTTCGACCCAGTTGCTCAACAGTATGCCGGCGGCGGACAAGAAGTTGTTCCTTGACACCATCACTGAAACCGCCCGAAAATACAGCCAGATTATCGCGGATGAAGAAGCCGGCTACTATCAGCAAATGAGAGACAAAGGCGTCACCGTCACCGAAGTGAGCCTGCCGGAATTCCAGAGCGCCATCAACCGGCTGTACACCAACAACGATCTGAACTTCTCGTCCGGTCTGAAAGACAGGCTGTTTAGAGAATTGGGCCTGTAAAGTGTAACAGCGTCCTGTATACTTATGTAATTTAACGAAGAGAGGAATGAGGATGCGCATCTCATTCCTCTTTACTATTTTGGAGGTTTTATGCGGAAAATATATCACGCGCTTTGCAAAGCCGAAGTAGCCGTATGTGGCGTTGGCTTTATATTTCTGGTGACCTTTGTTTTTGTATCCGCCATTTTGCGGTTTTTCCGGGTTTCCGTGTCGTGGAACATTGATTTGGCGATGTTTCTGCTTGCATGGACGGCTTTTTTGGGCGCGGACATTGCGTGGCGAAGCGGTCAGCTTGTGGGTGTTGACCTTGTAACCCGCAAGCTGCCCCGGAAAATGCGGAAAATCATAGAAATACTGCTCTATTGCGTTATCTTGAGCGCCTTGTCACTCATCGTTGTTTTCGGCGTCCAGTTGTCGATCACCGAACGGATCCGGACATACCAGTCCATACCGATTCCCTATTCCCTGGTTACCTTGAGCCTTGTATTCGCCGGACTGTCGATGGTCTTTTCAACTATCCTTAAAATAAGGCGCTGTATTATAAACTTTAACAAGAAAGAAACAACAGGAGGCGGGAAATGACCCTATTGATCATTTGTTTCGTCCTTTTCTTGGTGATGGGCATGCCCATCGCCTTTGTGATCGGCATCGCTGGATTCGCATATTTCGCTTCCGCGCCGTATCTCAACTTCCAGACCGCCACCCAGATGATCGTCTCCCAGAGCCAATCCTTCGCCTTTCTCGCGGTGCCTTTCTTCATCTTCGCGGGAAATCTGATGAACGTGTCCGGGATCACCAGCCGGCTCCTCAGCCTGGCGCGGCTCCTCACGCGGCGCATGTACGGCGGCACCGCCCAGATCAGCGTGGTGATGAGCACCCTCATGGGCGGCGTGTCGGGATCCGCGACCGCAGACGCCGCTATGGAAACCAGGATACTGGGTCCGGAGATGATGCGGATCGGGTACAACAAGGGCTATATCTGCGCGGTGAACTGCATCACCGCCCTGATCACCGCCACCATTCCTCCGAGCCTGGGTCTCATTATTTTCGGCTTTGTAGGCGAAGTTTCCATTGGGCGGCTTTTTGCCGCGGGGCTCATCCCCGGCATCCTGATGATGTTCTTTTTAATGGCGACCACCTCCATCACGTCCCGAATGAAAAAATACGATCCCCCGCGTCCCGACGCGCCGAAACTCACCATAGAAGAGCTTCTCGACAACCTCAAGGAGTCCATCTGGGCGCTCTTGTTCCCGGTTATTCTCATCGTGGGAATCCGCTTTGGGGTGTTCACCCCCTCGGAATCCGGCGCGTTCGCGGTGGTCTACGCGATCCTCATCGGCAAATTTGTCTACAAAGAGCTGAACTGGAAGAATTTCAGAGACGCCCTGATCACCACCCTGAAGGACAACGGCGCCATCATGTTGATCATCGCCATGTCCGGTCCTTTCAGCTACGCCATCACGTGGGTAAAAGCGCCGGTGGTTTTGAGCAACCTGATATTCGGCGTCACCCAGAACCCCCAGCTTCTCGTTCTCATTATGATTGGCTTCCTGTTCATCACCGGCATGTTCGTTGACAGTAACGTGAACTTCCTTCTCTTGACGCCGATTTTCCTGCCTATGGTGAAGAGCGTGGGCATCGATCCGGTTCACTTCGGCGTGCTTATGGCCACTGTGGTCACATTAGGGGTGATGACCCCGCCAGTTGGCTCCGCCCTGTATACGGTCTGCGGCATCATTAACTGTCCAGTGGAGGACTATACCAAGGAGAGCCTGCCGTTCCTGGCCGCAGTGATGCTGGAATTGGCGATTTTGGTGTTCCTCCCTGACGTGGTTCTCTGGATACCCAACATGATTTTCGGCGCCATGTAAGGCGCGCGCCGGTTTCCGCCTAAAACCCAGCGTTTTTTCATCAGCCTCCTTCGTCGGGCGAGGGAGGCCGGACGGCGAGGCGCAGTGAGAAGGCTGAGAAGGCGGCGTTTTTTCATTGTCTCGCTCAAAGAGCGCTTTGGAAAAATGAAATTGAAGTTTGAGGATTCCGAAATGAGCGGAGAGGGAAAACGCCAATGCATCCAATGCATCAAGTTGACACAAACGATGCGGCAAGATTTGAAGCTGTCTCAAAGGTTCTCTATTGTCGCCTCAATGAGCCTCTGCGCAACAAGCACGAACCAAAAGTTCGGCGCGGCGTCTTAACCGTCGCATTGGGTTGAACGAAAGCTCGGCGAACCTTTGGTTCGACGGTAAGGAATTTATAATATCGCCTGGTTTAACGCTAAATCTTTGCCGCAAAGCCGCAGGCCCGGCGGGGTGTTAAACCAGACTTTGCGAATAATCAAGACATCAAAATTACCGTTCAATTACAGGGATATTTGAAAGAATACACATTCAGATTTAATCGCAAGAATGCGACGAAAAAAGGCTTGCTTTTTTACCGGTCACTTGAAAACGCTATGCAGGTTGAGCCGTTGGCTTACAGAAAACTGGTACAAAGTTGACCTCCAATACATAGCCTTGTTCAAGTGGATAGCCAGTAAAAAGAGTTCGAGATTAAGATTATTACAATGGAAACATTAAAGAATCCCCTGCGCTCACGGCAGAGTTTATTTATTGGAATGCGCGAATTTCATGACACCCGCGCGTTGTTAACACGTTTCTATCCAGCGGCAGATTCTTCATATCCGCAACTTATTGCGCGATGAATCGCAAAGGAGGGGCGACGGCGCTTCACGAGCCGCCTTTCGCATCTATCCTGACAATTTCCCGCGCCGCGAGCCGGATGCCGCCAGCTTTTAACCCTTTCACCGTATAATCCTGCGCCTTGAACGTCTCTTTGGTGATTTTGACGCGGGGTTTGGGCAGATAATGAACAGTGAAAGAAAATTTCTTGCGGGTGTCGATGAGCAACACTTCGGCGCCCTCAGGCGCGAGGGAATATTCTTTGTTCATGATCCAGCCTTCAATGACACAGCGTTTTATATACGGGAAACCGGTTTCCGCTTCCTTGTAGATGATGGTGAACACCGTATCCGCAAGGGCTTCTTTGTCCGCGACGCCTACCCACCACGCGCCCTCTCCAATAAAGAGCTTGTCCGGCAGATCCTGCACCGTGTACACGCCGCTTTTGCGCACCGTGAGGATGCGATCAAACGGCGACGCTTCCGCGACCGTTTCGCCGTTCACCGCTGTGCCGGTGTAGCCCGTCGCCGCGTCGTATTTCAGGGGAATGTCCTTCTTCACCGCTTCCTTTACATCGGCCTTGCCGAACTTTCCAGCGATGGTTCTGCGCTTCCCGCAGCCCATCTCCACATTCGCCTTGACTTTTTCAATAACGCCATCAAGAAACGCGATGGCGTACGCGGTGATGTTTTTCAAATGGGCGTTGATTTCTTTTATACGCGCCCGTATCGCGTTCATTTCTTCTTTCGTCTTGTTAATGTCGTAGAGAGAAATGCGCCGGATGGGAATTTTAAGCAGGATTTCAACATCGTCCATGCTCACTCCCCGCTCCTCTATCTCTTTTGCAAAGGGTTCAAAGCCGACGACAACGGCTTTCTTCACGCCTTCGGCGGTCTTCATGCGCTCAATCGCGTGGTAAATGCCATTCTCAATAAAAATCCGCTCCAGAGTCCGCGCGTGAAGTTTGTCGAGAAGCTCTTTTCTCTCCAGTTCAAGTTCTTTGGTGAGAATAGTCACCAACGCGGCGGCATGGCGCCGGATCACTTCGCTGGCGCTCATCACAACGGGCATGTTGTCCTTTATCACAAGGAAATTCACCGATATTGATTGCTCGCACGCGGTAAACGCGAAAAGGGCGTTCACGGTTTCCTCCGCGTAAACGCCACGGGCGAGTTTGATTTCAATTTCAACATTTTCCGCAGTAAAGTCGCTGATGGATTGTATCTTGATTCTGCCCGCCTTTACCGCAGCCTCTACGCTCTCAATAAGGTTCTCGGTTGTTATGCCGAAAGGCAGTTCCCGCACAACGATGCGTTTGGGATCCGAAACATCAAGTTGAGCGCGAACCACCACCTTGCCGTTGCCGTCTTTGTACTCGGACACATCAACGAGTCCGCCGGTCGGGAAATCGGGGAGCAAAGTAAAAGGCTGGTTCAGGAGGCATGCTTTCTCAGCTTCTATCACTTCGATAATATTATGTGGCAGGATTTTTGTTGACATGCCTACCGCGATGCCTTCGGCGCCAATGATCAGCGCCACCGGCAACTTCGCGGGAAACAGCAACGGCTCTTTCTTGCGCCCGTCATAAGATTCGATCATATCCGTAAGTTTCGGATTATAGAAAATGTCCTTTGCAAGTTGCGTTGCGCGGCACTCAATATAACGAGGCGCCGAAGCCGCGTCTCCGGTGAAAATATTGCCGAAATTGCCCTGTTTCTCAATGAAAAGCTCTTTATTAGCAAGCGTCACAAGCGCATCGCGTATAGATGCGTCGCCGTGCGGGTGGTACTGCATACAATGCCCGACCACATTGGCCGCTTTGTGAAATTTGCCGTCGTCCATTTCGAAAAGAGTGTGCAGGATACGCCGTTGCACGGGTTTTAATCCATCTTCAACATCGGGAATAGCCCGATCCCGTATCACATACGAGGCGTATTCCAAAAAATTTTTATCAAAAAGGGGTTTTATGTATGCCACAAGAATATAGTACCGTTTGTCCGTCAAGTGTTCAAGGGGTGTGTGTCGCCTAATAAAGAATCCCTGCGGCAAGCCGGACTGGAGCGCGGGGAAATCTTTTTACTATCGCGCTGTGGCACGTGATCTGGGATTCGCACTTGCGGAGGCTTTCAAAAGATTATGATATCAATGCGGATTCGGAAATAGCATGGTTCACAATCTTCCTCTGTCACTCGATTCTGATGCGTTATTGGGAACGGATTCTTAAGGGAGCGCGGAGTGTACTGCGCCCGGCAGTCCTGCTTGCGCTTCGCCGCCAGTAGGCGGATCGGGGTTCCGGCAGGCTAGGTCATTGCGCGCCCCGGCGTAGCAGGGGAACGCTTCATTCCCACGCCAGTCTCCACCCACATTTTTGTAGCCGTGGTATTTGCCGCGTAAAACCCTTATCCGGGCCGCCAAAATGTCGTCGAACCGAAGGTTCGCAAACAGCCGGAACGTTAGTCGACGTAGGTTTGTCCTCAATATATGACTTTTTGATATTCCTTGACTGGATGACGCCGGGCATGGACGGCGAGCGGACCGCCATTGAAATAATGCGCGTTATGGGCGGCGGGCGGCGCCGCGCTTATTGTCATGATTTCCGCGGCGAACCGGAGCGAGGTCAGCTCTACGCTTGACGCTCTCGGCGTCGACAATTTCCTGTCCAAGCCCATACTGCCGTCCACACGCTGCAATACAATCGTTGATTTGCTTGGGTACACGGACGAACTGGTTGCTGGCCGAGGATGTGGAGTTGAACCGCGAAATTGTCATCGGCATTTTGGAAGACTCCAGACTGGACATAGAGTGCGCGGAAAACGGCGGCCGCGCGGTTGAAATGTTCGCCAACAACGAGTGCGATCTCGCGCTTATGGATATACGGACGCCGATTATGGACGGATATGACGCGACGCGCGCGATACGCGCTTCCGGAAAGCCAAACGCCGCAGTCTGTCCGATTATAGCGATGACCGCCAACGCGTTTAAGGAAGATGTCCGCGAATGTCTAGCCATAGGCATGAACGATCATAGCGCCAAGCCGCTGGACGTGAAGCGTTTTGTTCGCCACGTTGGCCAAGTATTTGTGTCCATAGGGAACAAAGTGCGCCATTGACTTAACCTTGATCCTCAAAGCTGGTGTCAGACACTAAAACATTGTCGTCCAAGCCGTAGCGCAGTGTCAGACACCATTTCGACTTTGGTGTCAGACACTGCCCCCCCCCCCCCCCCGCGCCTATCTTGGCGCTATCGTGTAGCTGAACCTGCCCGCCGCGCCTCGTGGCCGTATGGTGTCAGACACCACAAGCAAGCCCAAGCTGGTGTCTGACACCAATTTCGATTTCGCTTGACCTAACTTTGATCCCCAAAGCCGATGTCTGACACTAAAACATTGTCGTCCAAGCCGCAGCGCAGTGTCAGACACCATTTCGTCTTTGGTGTCAGACACTGCGCCCCCCGCGCCTATCTTGGCGCTATCGTGTAGCTGAACCTGCCCGCCGCGCCTCGTGGCCGTATGGAAACGCCTTTGCCGCCGTCCTGCGGCGCCGTCCCGGCCTGCCAAGGGGCGGCGGGATTGGCCATGTATGCGCTGTCAAGCTGTTTTGGCGCATACTGTTCAGGCGATATGGCGATGGGCTTTTCCGACGCGTAGACCAGTATCTGCTCCTCCCCGAAGGGGGCGTGAAGATCGAGACGGGAATACTCCGGCAGCATCCGTTCCACTCCGGCCTTGAGGGTATTGTCCGTATCGTAGGCGTTGGGGAAAAGCATCTGCATCCGGACTTCCACATCCATCTGATAGACCACAAAGTAACAATCCGCCCCGGCTTTAAGGGATATGAACATCTCGTCCCCGTCATAAAAAACATCCTTGCCTCCCGCAGGACGCGCCGTAAGGTCAAAGGCGTTTTGCTGTTCCGTAAAAGGACGCAACAGTTCTTCCCGCCGGGAAAGTTCCCGTACCGTCTGGCTGGGATTCACGATGCCCGCAAGTGTCGCGTCGCTTTTAATCACATAATTCTTCGCGCCCAAAAGTTCCGCGGACTCCACATCCATGGCCCGCAGGTTCAGCCGGTAGCCTGCGGACAGCGCCGTAACCGCGCCGGTGACAACCGTTTTCCAGCCCGCGATATACCCTAGCCGCGCGGCGGTGTCTTCGTCCACAAAACCATCAGCCTGAATGTCCTGCTCCCGTATGACGGTCTCAAGGCTCTGCCGGCTTACCATTCGCGCGCCGGTTGTGTTAAGCAGTTCCGCCGTCAGAGTGTCGGCGACATAATCGGCGATGCCCTTGAGAGGAGCCTCCACGCTGAGCACCGCCGAAGGGGAATCCTTCTGTATGCGGCCGTCCAGATAGCGCGCGAAATCCCGCGCCGCCTCGCCAAGGCTCATCATCTCCGCCGTCTCCAGATTTTCCACCGGCATGCGGTCGTCCAGATGACGCGCACCATCCCGCGCCGTTTCATCAAGACTCATCATTCCCGCTGTTTCCGCCGTCTCCGGCTTTTCCCCATCCATTCCGCCGGATGAAGGGACAATGGTTTGACTCGCGCAACAGGAGATGATCACGGTCAACGCTAATGCTCTCGCTGTCTTTTTCATAGCGCCCTCCTTTATTTGGTTGCTTACCATCACTCGCTCAACACAAAGTCCCGGTAATCGCCCCGCGTCCACAGGTAGGGATGCTGTCCCGGCTTGCGGGCCGCTACGGTCTTCTTTACGTACGCCTCAAACTCAGGCAGGGTGACCCTGCCGTCCCTGTTCGCGTCCGCGCCGCCCGCAAGGCCCTGAATCACCGCGTGGGAAAACAGGCTGTACCGGAGATCGTCGTCTTCCCATGATCGCTCGTTAGCCCCGCTGGACGTGAAGATTATCATGCCCGCGTCCTGCAAGCCGTTCACCAACTGCGCGTTGTCCCCGGCCCGCACTCGCTTGCCCGCCACGCCCTCGGAATAGCAGGAGTCGATGAACACCAGCTTTTGCCCGGGCATGTCGCGTATCCTCATAAGCTCGTCGTTGCTGATGGTCCGGCTGGGGCGCAGGGTTCCGTCAGCCTGAAACGCCGCGTCTTGCGGCAGGAAATAGAACCGCCCCCGCTCGTCGCTCACCCCGTGGCCGGAGATAAAAAGCACGATAAGGTCTTTTGACCCGGCCCCCCCCCCCCTCCAGAAAGGACAGGCTGTCACGGATGTTCTCAGCGGTCGGGGCGAGCGGCGACTCTTTGGCAAGGGACAGGGCGTTGACCCTGCCGTAGCGCCGCCCCTCCTGGGCTTTGAAGGCGTTTACAACGCCCTGCGCGTCCCTGCTTGAGTATTTGAGGCTGGGGATGCTGGAGTCGTCGTAGGCGCTCACGCCCACGGCCAGGATATACACGTTGGGCTTTGTGGAGACCGTTCCCGTGTACGTCACCCGCGCCAGGGCGCGTCCCTCGGAGTAGCCGTTTCCGGCCAGCGCCTCGATGCGGTTTTCCCCGGGCTGGAGGCTGATGGGAACGCGGAACTCCAGTTGGCTTTCGTTGGTGGCGAGGCGCAGTCCCGCAGATGAGCTGGTGATGGACTTGCTCCCGCTGGCGTCCCGCAGTTCGTCTCCGCCCACCACCTGCCCGTTCACGAGGATGCGGACGCTTTTTATAAACTGGGTTCCGGCGTTGACGTGAACGCGCAAGACCACGGTTCCGGCGCCGGAAACGCCGCCGTCCGCAGGGCTGAGGATGGCGACCTGCGGCGGCTGTATGGCGGTGTTCTGGATGGCCGTCGCGGTGTCCGCAACGCGCATTTACCTGCCGGAGGAGAGCCATGCCGCCACGAGTTCCGGCTTGTAGAGGGCGTTCCGGTACTGGTCTATGCCGTAGACCTCGTTGCCAACGCGGAAGTTGATATAAACGTCGCCCTTTGGGGACGCGGCGTAGTAGCCCGCCGGGATAATGCAGAGCCATTCCCCGCCGTCAAAGCTGACAAGCTGGGCGATCTCGTTGCCCGTAGCAGCGTCCCAGAGGCGGGTTGTTCCATCACGGGAAGCGGAGACGATGCGCCGCCCGTCCGGGCTGTACGCCGCAGAGGTAACCCAACCGGTATGACCAGAGAGTGTGAGCAATAGCCTGCCTGATTCCGCGTCCCACACTTTCACCGTATTATCATACGAAGCGGAGACGATGCGCCGTCCGTCCGGGCTGTACGCTGCGGAGTGAACATAAGAGGTATGACCGGAGAGTGTGCGCAGTTCCCTGCCTGATTCCGCGTCCCACACCTTCACCGTAGCATTAGACGAAGCGGAGACGATGCGCCGCCCGTCCGGGCTGAACGCCGCAGAGTTAACAGTGTTGGTATGCCCCAACTGGGGGAACACCGCCACTTCCTGGGCCGCAGCCGCCGTGCAGAGGCTCATCGCCATAACCACAAAAAGCCCGCAAGAAAAAACGCTCTTTTTCATATAAACCTCCATAACTCTATCTTCCCTCCCGAAACTGTAGTTTCGCGCCTCCTGAAACCATAGTTTCAGGCTCTCTGAAAGTACGGTTTCACGCCTCTTGAAACCACGCTTTCAGGACCTCTGACACCGTGGTTTCAGGCGCTCTGAAATTACGCCGGCTCCGCCGGCACAGTCAATACCGCCCCGAACTCTGCGGTGTGCGGCTTCTTGGCGTCCGTACCGCTCCCGGAAAACTGCGTGGTCAGCCGGAGCGTCCACTCGCCCGCCGCCAGCGCCGGTATCATCACGATCACTTCGGACGGCTTGTTCTCCACGATGTCCGTCTCGTCCACTTGTATCTCCACCCCATCGGCACCCTTAAACCAGACGCCCACGGACGCGATGAACGCGCCGGTCTGCGTGGGCGGAACATTCATGGTCTCCCGTCAGGGAAAATTACAACTCGGTTCCTGTGGCAAGTATTTCACGGACAAAGGGATTGCCCCGCTCTATTTCGGATGCCGGAAAAGCGATGGGCTCAAAAAAGACACCCTTGTATTTGCCTGCCATACCAAGCAGCTCTGTAATTATGTCTATACGCCTTTTCCCGTTAAAATTATCAAAGAAGAAACAAATGTCAATGTCGCTTAGTTCATGAGCCGTTCCTTTTGCATAGGAGCCAAAAAGGACAACTTTATGTACCGGCATAGAATCCTTTACATCATTCGCGTACTTTTTTGCGAGTGCGGTTATTGTTTCAATGTTTGAAGCCATTGAAAAACCTCCTTTGCTTTTTGAAGGACACGTTCGGCGGCGTCTTTATTGACAGCCGTGGTTAAATCGTTCATAAAATCAGGATATCTGCTTCCTAAATAATACCCTGAAAGGGTGTCAAAAACATGGCGGACTTCCTGGCTTGCCTGAATAGGCAATTTGTCTTCAAAGCGTTCAAAAACTGTTTTTATGTTGTGCGTTTTCGGAACGTTATCATCCACATAAACTGTGTAGAGACCCTTGACCAACTTTTCCAGAGCCTGTTGGCACATGAAAACCACATAAAACCATCTGCCGCTTGAAAACATCGCCTCTGCGGCGTCCAGATCATATTGAGCGTGAGTCAGCCAATAATTGTATTTTTCATCATTAGTCATGATGAGCGCCATTCTCCTTTAACTATAACCCAAAGGGATATCATAAGCCAACATAGAATTTCCTGTTCCTTTCATACAGGATTACCTTGAGTATACCCTATATGAAAAGAAATTCCACCCTGCCAGTGATAATAAATTCACTGTTGCCGCTATGGGCAAATCATAGAATCCCGGCGAAAGCGCCGTCCATCCGGGCTGAACGCCGCAGAGTTGACCTCACTGGCGTGTCCCAAGAGAGAGAGCCGCCGCTTCCCGGGCCACAGCCGCCGTGCAGAGGCTCATAACCATGAAAAGACCGGAAGAAAAAACGCTGCTTTCACACAAACCTTCAGGTCCTCTGACACCGTGGTTTCAGGCGCTCTGAAATTACGTCGGCTCCGCCGGCACAGTCAATACCGCCCCGAACTCTGCGGTGTGCGGCTTCTTGGCATCCGTACCGCTCCCGGAAAACTGCGTGGTCAGCCTGAGCGTCCACTCGCCCGCCGCCAGCGCCGGTATCATCACGATCACTTCCGACGGCTTGTTCTCCACGATGTCCGTCTCGTCCACTTGTATCTCCACCCCATCGGCGCCCTTAAACCAGACGCCCACGGACGGCTCGTCCCCGGTAACCTTGAGTTTGCTCCCGTAGATGCGGAGCGGGCGCCCGGGCGTGAGCAGGTTGTTCGCCGAGCCGCTTTTCACGTCCGTCACGGACGCGATGAACGCGCCCGTCTGCGTGGGCAGAACCTTCTTGGTCTTCACTTGCGCCTCAACCTTCCGCAGTCCCGCGCCCTCGCTCAGGTGTATCTTGACGCGGTGCCGTTTCGGGTCGAAACTGTCTTCCGCGCCGGTGAACACGCCCTGAATGCCGGGGGAGGCGTTAAAAAGATCGGTCGTAACCGCCTCCCCGTCCGCGAGCATGGCGTAGATGACCTGCTTTTCCGCCTCAAGTACGGAAAGCACGTCGCTGCGGGTGAGCCCCGCGCCTGTTTGCAGGATGCGGTCGATGACGGCGCTCTGGTTGCGGGACACGACATTCACCGTTTTGGCGCGCATGTCGTCCGGATTGGCTGTAAGCTCGTTAAGCTCCAAACTGTATTCAAGCATATAAACCTCCTCTTGAATGATCACTATAAATGAGAAAAATGATACTGAGGGAAATACGATAGATGCCGGAGAAACAAGGGGAAGGGCGGGGCGCGTCAGCGACCGGGGGGGGGGGGGGGATTCCGCGTCGGATGCGCCGCCCGAAGGCCGCCGCTTCGCATGAGGTCCGTTACAACGTGTTTCAAAAGAACAACGTGTTTCATAGTTAGGAAAAGTATACCCGCCGGGGCGGCTTTTGTAAAGAGGGAAATCGTAAAAAAACACCGGTTTTATGCGAAGTTGTTTCAACCTTAAGCCTAAAGCGTAAGCTCGCGTTTTTGAAACAGCCTCATAGCGCGGACGCCGCCTGTCAAAGATTTAACTTATAAAGTGTCTGACACCGCGTCGTCCAATACACTGGAGCGTCTGTGCAACCTGTGATACAAACTTCCGAACACCCACTCCGCCGCCCGCTCCGCAAGCCCCGCCTTCACCGGATTCTCCGCTATATACTCCCGCACCCGCAAAAAGTCCGCCATCCCGTTGATTATGCGTGAATAGAATCGCTCCCCCCACACATGCCCCCTGCGCCCGTTCATCTTGTTCCACGCTTTGGCGAAGTTGCATTTTATCCATTGCATTATCTTTGACAGATTGCC
>JAISCC010000088.1 GCA_031265845.1 Treponema sp. | reverse complement strand
GATCAGGATGTCAGAATGGTCAATGGCAGCCATGAGTTATGGGCGCCGGACGCGGTACAGGGAAAAGACGGCAGATATTATCTTTATTATTGCGCCGATGATACGCTGCCGGAAATAGGAGTGGCGGTTTGCGGCAGTCCCGCAGGGAACTACGAGTTTTTGGGCCTTGTCCATGACAAAACAGGGACGCCAATCGGGAACAGAAAGGGCGACACCATCCCGTTTGATCCGGGAATTTTTATCGATAACAATAACAATGATGACGGAACCATTTATTTGTTTTCCGGCAACGGCCCCAGAACACGCGGGGAAATTGGGAAGAAGCCCAAGGCTTCGGTGGTAATGACCATGGAAGACGATATGCTGACCATAAAAACAGAGCCGAAAAAAGTATTGCCGGTCCTTGGCGAGGCGGGCGGTACGGGCTTTGAAGGTCATGAATTCTTTGAGGCAAGTTCAATTCGTAAAATAAATAGAAAGTATTATTTGGTTTATTCGTCGGTGAACCTGCACGAATTGTGTTACGCGGTAAGCGAAAAGCCGGACGGGGGATATGAGTACGGCGGCGTGATTGTCAGCAACGCCGACATATTCCCGAACACCGGGCGGAACAGGCCGATGAACTGCTATGGAAATAACCACGGCGGAATCGAGCGCATTAATGGAGCATGGTATATCTTCTACCACCGTCAGACCAATCGCACCATGTTCTCCCGGCAGGGATGCGCGGAAAAGATAAACATAGCGGAGGACGGGAGCGTCAAACAGGTGGAGATGACTTCCTGCGGCCTAAACGGAAAACCCCTGGAAGGGAAAGGATCATACCCCGCGCATATCGTGTGCAGCCTGTTTGGAAAACATAAGCCCGCGATTTCCCATCCGCTGGCGATGGGAAACCGGCATCCGTATCTGACCCAGGACGGCGCCGACTATGACCCGGACAGTAATGATACGCCGCCGGTTCAGTACATTGCCAACGGCAGAAACAGAATGACGGCAGTGTTCAAGTATTTCTCGTTTCGGAGTCTTGAAAGGATAGCGGTACAAGTGCGGGGAAAAGCGAAGGGGGTTTTTAAGGTGTCTCTATCGGCGGGAGGCGAGACAGCAGGCGAGATTCCAATTGAGCCGTCAAGGGGCTGGAAAACCTTTGAAGGCAAGGTTTGTGTCCCGGACGGGGAGCATAGTCTTTGGTTCAGCTTTCGGGGAAAAGGGAAAGTGGATTTTTCGAGTTTTAGTCTATGGTGAGTTTGATGAACTACCGGGGGTCAGCGAATCAAACCTGCTCGCGGTCGTGATATAAGCCTGTTCATGGTCGTGAGCTAATGCTGATCGGGACCCTGCTCTAATGCTGGGCAGGACCCTGCCCTAATGCTGGGCAGGACCCTGCCCTAATGCTGGGCGGGACCCTGCCCTAATGCTGGGCGGGACCCCACGCTAATGGCGAGTGGGACCCCACTCTAACGCTGTTATGGATGCATAACTAATACTGTTATGCCAGCATTACTAGTACCTGTTATGTTGGCATAACTAATGCTGTTACGGGTACATAACTAAGCATATTCGGGACTCTGCCAGTCCATCGGACGCACGTTAGGTTAACGGAACAAAACGAAAACAAGGAGAATGGCAAATGAACAAACGGGATTTTAACCGGCAGTGGATATTTTACAAAGAAGGAAGCGACATGCGGCGGACGCTGGACCTGCCTCATGACGCGATGATCGAGGAACTGCGGGACCCCGCAAGTCCCGGCGGAAGCGCCGTTGGGTATTTCACCGGCGGGGTGTATGTCTATGAAAAAACCTTTGACGCGCCGTCAGACTGGGCGGATAAGCACGCCGTGTTCCAGTTTGAGGGGGTCTACCGGAACAGCAGGGTCTTTATCAACAGGAAAGAAGCCGGAGGACGGCCCTACGGGTATATTCCCTTCTTTGTGGACGCCGATGATTTTCTGAATTACGGCGCCGAAAACACGATCCGCGTAACCGTGGATAACAGCCAACTGCCGAATAGCCGCTGGTACACCGGAAGCGGCGTCTACCGCCCGGTATGGCTCTGGCTGGGGGCTAAAACCCACATCGGCATTGAAGGGGTGAAAGTCTCTACCCTCTCGTATTCCCCGGCCCGTATCAGGATTGACGTTTCCCATACCGGCGGCGAGGCGTCGGCAGTAATACTGCGGGCGGGAACGCCCGTGGCTTCAGGCGAAGGGGACAAGCTAACTATGGAAATCCCGGACGCGAGACTCTGGAGCGAAGAAATGCCTGAGCTTTACGAGTGCCGTGTTACCCTGTCCGAAAACGGCGCGGTAGTGGACGAGGCGGCGGAGTTCTTCGGCATCCGGCTCGTGGAGTGGAGCGCCAAGGGGCTGTTTATCAACGGCAGGGAGACACTACTGCGGGGCGGTTGTGTCCACCACGACAACGGAATCCTCGGAGCGCGTTCTTACGCCGAATCCGAGGAGCGCCGTGTGCGTGTCATAAAACAGGCGGGGTTCAACGCGATCCGCGTCTCCCATAATCCCGCCTGCGCCGCCCTGCTTGAAGCCTGCGATAAGTATGGTCTCTACGTGATAGACGAAACCTGGGATATGTGGTATGCGCATAAAAACAAATACGACTACGCCTCTGATTTTATGGATTGGTACAAGGAAGACATCAAGTCCCTTGTTGACCACGATTTTAACCACCCTTCGGTGATCATGTACTCCATCGGCAACGAGGTGAGCGAACCCGGCAAAGAAAAAGGTGTTGCGCTTGCCAGAGAAATGACGGCTCTTTTTCATTCCCTCGATAAGAATCGCGCGGTGACCGGCGGCTTCAACCTGATGATCATCAGCAACGCGGCAAAGGGCAAGGGCATGTATAAAGAAGACGGCGGTCTCAGCCAAAAACAGCCGGACATGAGCGGCATGAACAGCACGATGTTCAATATGATTACATCGAAGGTGGGAACGGGTATGAACAAGTCCGCCAATTCCAAAAGCGCGGATGCCGCCACGACCCCGTCTTTGGACGCGCTGGACATAGCGGGCTACAACTACGGCTCGGGCCGCTACCCAATGGAAGGCAAGGCGCATCCCGGCCGGGTAATCTTCGGTTCCGAAACATTTCCCCAGGACATCGTTAAGAACTGGGCGATGGTGAAGAAGTACCCCTATCTTGTAGGCGATTTTATGTGGACCGCCTGGGATTACCTCGGTGAAAACGGGCTTGGCGCGTGGGCGTATACGCCGGACGGGAAGGGTTTTAACAAGCCGTACCCCTGGCTCTTGGCGGAAGCGGGGGCGCTGGATTTGCTGGGCAACCCCACCGGCGAAGTTTTTCTGGCACAGGCGGCGTGGGGTTTGCTGAAAACCCCGGTAATCGCGGTGCAGCCGGTAAACCATCCCGGCGTGAAGCCCGCGAAAATGGTGTGGCGGGGGACCAACGCTATTCCGTCATGGTCGTGGAAAGGCTGCGAGGGCAACAAGGCGCTGGTGGAAGTGTACAGCGACGCCTATGCGGTGGACCTGCTGCTAAACGACAAACGCATTGGCAGAAAACGGGTGAAGGGCTGTGTCGCAGCGTTTACGACAAAATATACACCGGGCACACTGACGGCTATCAACCGTGACATAAACGGCAATGAACGCGGTCGAAGCGAACTTCATTCTGCCCTTGGCAGTATTTCCATTCAGATAAAACCGGAAAAAAACACCATTTCCGTTGGCGATATTGCCTATATCAATGTAGAACTTACCGGTGAAAACGGTATAATGGAATGTAACGCGGATACAAAATTTGCTGTTTCCGTGGCAGGAGGAGAACTTCTGGCATTTGGGAGCGCGAACCCGCGCACTCCGGAATCGTATATCACCGGCAGTTTTACCACTTACTACGGTAGAGCGCAGGCGGTAATAAGGGCGCAAAAAGCGGGACTCATGCGAATTGCAGTAAACGGCAATGGTCTGAACCCGTCCTTTGCTGAAATGAGCGTTATTGAATAACAAGAGCAAGGATCGGAAGTATCTTTTCAAACACAGGATGTATAGGAGTGAGGAGAGGCAATATGACACTAGAACAATATGAAAATGCCAAAGCCCGATATGCGGCGCTCGGCATTGAAACTGAAAAAGCAATCAGTAAACTGGCGACAAAACCAATTAGCATTCATTGCTGGCAAGGCGATGACGTGACCGGTTTTGACAATAAAGACGGCGGCGCCGGAAACGGCATTCAGGCGACCGGCGATTATCCCGGCAAAGCGCGTGATTTTGAAGAACTAAAGGCAGATTTTCTCAAAGCCGCAAGCCTTATTCCCGGCAAAAAGCGAATCAATCTGCACGCCTGTTACGCCGTATTCACGGATGAAAACCTGTGGGTGGACAGGGACAAGATCGAATACAAGCACTTTGCCCCCTGGGTGGAGTTTGCCAAGAAAAACGGCATTGGCATTGATTTCAACCCCACCTGTTTTTCCCACCCGATGGTGAAAGACGGACTGACCCTTTCTTCCTCGGACAAAAACGCGCGCCGCTTCTGGATTGAACACTGCAAGGCGTCGCGCCGAATCGCCGACAAGATAGGCGAGGCTCTTGGGGACAAGGTTTTGCATAACATCTGGATTCCCGACGGGTTCAAAGACATTCCCGCAGATAGGCTCGGCCCGCGGCTGCTTTTGAAATCCGCCCTGGATGAAATATTCACGGAAAGGTGCGCCAATGTAATTGACTCGGTGGAAAGCAAGGTGTTTGCCATCGGCGTGGAGAGTTATACCGTCGGTTCAAACGAATTTTATTTAAATTATGCCGCGTCCCACCCCGGCGTATACAACCTCCTGGACAATGGACATTTTCACCCAATGGAGTATGTCAGCGATAAAATTCCCGCGTTACTGCCCTTCTTTGACAAGATACCCCTCCATGTTACGCGCCCGGTGCGCTGGGACTCTGACCATGTTGTGCTGTATGACGATGAACTCCGTGAAATGATGAAAGAAATTGTCAGAAATGACGCGCTGGACAAGGTTCTGATTGGCCTTGACTTTTTCGACGCTTCTATCAACCGCGTTGCGGCTTGGGTCATCGGAACACGAAACGTGCAAAAAGCCCTGCTGTTTGCGTTATTACAGCCGGACGCACGGCTCCGCGCCTTGCAGAACAATGGGAATTTCACCGAAAAGATGATGGTTATGGAAGAAATGAAAACCCTGCCCTTTGGCGATGTGTGGGAAGAATACTGTCGGCGGCAAGGCGTTTACGCAAGCGACGAAGACTGGTTCGCCGAGATCGTACAATACGAAAAAGAAGTTTTATTATGGAGGAAATAACTATGGGCATTGCGGAAATCGAAGTGATGAAAGGCTTCGTTCGACTTTGCGACGATGGGTTTAGAATGGGCTGGCACGAGCGGAACGGCGGCAATCTCACCTACCGCATGAAGCCGGATGAAGCGGACCAATGCCGTCCTTTTTTCTACGAAAAAACCGGCGCATGGACATCATGCGGCATTGCCGCAAAAAGCCTCGCCGGAGAATATTTTATCGCCACCGGCAGCGGGAAGTTTATGCGCAACATGACAATCAACATGGAAGACAACATCTGCATCGCCGAAATAAATGAAAAAGGCGATGCGTATCGTATTGTGTGGGGTCTCGCCCGCGGCGGGGTTCCCACCAGCGAGTTTCCCAGCCATTTGCTTAACCATTCGGTGAAGAAAGCGGCAACCAAGGGTTCTCACAGAATCATCTATCATGCGCATACGCCAAGCGTTATTGCGTTGACCTTTGTTCTTCCCTTGACGGATCGGGATTTCTCCCGCGTCCTCTGGAAAAGCATGACCGAATGTCCCATCGTGTTTCCGGCTGGCGTGGGCGTAGTCCCCTGGATGATTCCCGGCGGCGCGGGTATTGCAATCGCTTCTTCAAAACTCATGGAGGAGTATGACGCGATCATTTGGGCGCATCATGGAACGTTTTGTTCAGGTCCTGATTTTGACGCCACTTTCGGATTGATGCACACGATTGAGAAAAGCGCCGATATTCACCTGAAAGCGCTCTCCTGCGGCAAAGGAATACGCCAGACCATTGCGGACGACGAATTACGGCAAGTCGCAAAAGCTTTCGGCGTGGCTTTAAATGAGAAGTTTCTTTATTAGGGGAGGCGCCTCGTGAAATATTACCTGGCCATAGACATTGGCGCTTCGTCTGGCCGTCATATTGTCGGCTGGCGGGAAGATGGTGAACTGCATACCAATGAGGTGTACCGGTTTGCCAACGGAATGCAGAAACAGGGCGGCCGCTTACTATGGAATGTGGAACGGATATTTAATGAAGTCAAAGCGGGCGTCCGCGCGGCGTTTGCAAAATATCATGCTATCGAAAGCCTCGCTATTGATACCTGGGGTGTGGATTATGTACTTTTACGCGGGGATGAATCCGTTTTGCCGATGTTCGCCTATCGTGACAGCAGGACGGAATCGGTTGTTTCCAGCGTCCACAAGCGTATTGCATTTGAAGAGCTTTATGAGCGCACCGGAATACAATACCAGCCATTTAACACCGTATATCAGCTTTATGCGGATAAAATGGCGGGAAGGCTTGCGGGCGCGACCGATTTCCTTATGCTGCCGGAATATTTACTGTGGCGGCTCTGCGGCGTGAAAGTCCATGAATACACCAACGCCACAACGACCAGTCTTGTGAACGCATATACAAAGCAATATGACCATGAGATTATTAGCCGGTTAGATTTGCCGCAGGAACTTTTCAGGGAGCTTGCAATGCCGGGAACAGGACTAGGGAACTTGTCGCCCAATATTGCGGCTGAAGTCGGCGGTCAGACCCGGGTTGTCCTATGCGCCACCCACGACACAGCCAGCGCTGTGGAAGGGATCCCCATGAAAGAAGACGCGCCCTTTTTGTCAAGCGGCACATGGTCGCTTTTGGGCGTAAAACTTCCTTCCCCATTGATAGACGCGAAAAGCCGTGTCGCTAATTTTACCAATGAAGGCGGCGATGGCTATATTCGCTATCTGAAAAATATTATGGGGTTATGGATTGTGCAATGCCTGCAAAAACAAATGGATCTTTCATTTGAGGAAATGGTTGTCCGCGCTCGGACAAGCGGGTTTTCTGAAATATTTGATGTAAACGACAGTCGTTTCATTGCTCCTTCCGATATACGCGAGGATATTTTAGCCGTTCTTGGAAACAGAGCGGTTACAGACGCGGATGTTATTAACAGCGTGTATCATTCTCTTGCGTTCAGCTATAGTCAAGCCATACATGAGTTGGAAGAGAATGTCGGACGGCAATGGGATACGCTCTATGTTGCCGGAGGCGGAGCGAAGAACAAGTATATGGATGAGTTGACAGCGAAATATACAAGTAAAAAAGTTATCTCATTGCCGATAGAAGCGACGGCTAGGGGAAATCTGAAAATACAAATGGATGCGGACGATGGAATAATATGAAACCGCCTATTTCGAAAAAAGAATTGGAGGAGAGGTATCAATTTGTTTCCGTTTGAGAAAATTTGTCTAAAAAAAAGGGGATTGGCTGTTCCGTGCGGAATAGCTTCGGTGTTGTCAAGTGGACACAGAGACCGCTTTTCTGTACAATACGACCCCAAGCTTGTGTTGTGTATATACTGATTATTGCTATGGACGCCGCAAGAAGTTGTTCCCAGAGAGTGTTGCGGGGGGGGGGGGGGATTTCCGCAAGGGAAATCCGCGCCCGCAGATGATTGGCTGGATGGGCGGTACGTACGCCGCAGAAGCGCGAATGGCGGGCTTGCGATTCGACGCCGGTTATTGTACGGTCAACCTATAGAAGAGGGGATACGACGTATCGCCATTTGTGAAGGATATCGCCATGATGTAACCGCTCGCTACAGCAGGCGCATTAAAAACGACGTCTCCCTTTGATCCGTAAGTTCCATCTTTTCCATTGCCGCTTGGTCGTACTACCGCGCGTGAAGCGCTCTCAAAAATATAGACTTTCCACGCTCCTCCCAAGCTGTTTTGAATGATTTTTTCTTCATTTGGCGAGAGGCTCATGGGGATTGTTTTGTCGTCATCAGCGGGCGAAAATGGAAGAAGCGCGATGTCAAAATAATCTGACCGTCCTTCTAATGTAACGGCGATGGTTTGAATTCCTCCTTTTCTGGAATCAAACCCGGAAACCTGCGAGTCTTTTATCTTCTGATTCAATTTAGAATCAACACCAGGCCCTCTATAATGGATGTTTGCCGAAGCGTCGGCCATATCAAGGTTTTCTCCCCAATAATACAACCTTTTAGTTGGAGGCGTGACTGTTATTGCCGTCGCTTCGTCCGGGTCAAACGCCCCGGGCGTGTTGTAGATTGGATTTGAACAACTTGCTCCTGCCAGAAGTCCAGTGAGACATAGCGCGCATATAACCGGAAAAAATCGCCGACCCGCCTTTTTCATCCGCCGCTCCTAGAACCGGCACCCGAATTTCACGCCGGTTCCGAACAGAAACGGGTAGCCGCTTTTGATGAAAGGTTCCACAAAGTAGTCGCCGTTTTGGAACGGAAACCGGAAGCCAAGCGTAAGCCCGCCGAGAAACAGCGGCGCGACGTTCTTGTCGAAAAACCCTATGACGGTACTGATCCCGATATCGCCCTGAACAAAGAAACCGCCGTCTTTTACGTCAAGAAACGCCGCTTTTTTAAGAAAAGGAATAGCGGTGAGCGGCGGATGCCAGCGGACGAAAATCGCCGGTTCAATCGCGGTGAATCGCTTGAAATCATCACTGACGGTGAGAGTGGTTCCCATAATAACGTATGTGAAAAGTTGGATGTCTACGCTGATGGAACGTCCAAAAGCCCACCCTTTATTGGTATTCATGTTTCCTTCAACCCCGAAACCGAGATTTACGTCATTCTTTTCAGCCCACACAGGGGCAAGGAGGAATGGGAAGAAGATTACACAAACAAATTTCTTCATAACTTGATTATAATTATAGCTCATATCCACAATAAAATAAAGAGGGTGTATGCTCTTTTGCGTACAAAACCGCTTTTCGTCATACCGCCGCGTCTCCACGCCGCATGTCCGGAACAAAGCCGAACGACCGAATGCGTCCTTCCATGCACAGGCGGCATTCGGCGGCTTCGTCTCCGGTGCAGATTTTGTTGTCGTAAAGCGCGTACAGTTTGCGCGAGGCTTTCGGCGAAAGGTTCGGCATGACCACATTCGCCCCGGCCATAAGCCCCCGTTCCCTGCCGTGACTCGAAATCGTGCCGAGCGCGGTGGTCGCGGGGATCAGGGCTTTTGGCAGGAGGATGCGGCTTAAAGCGACCATACGGAGGGTTTGCTCAAGATCGCCTTGGACTTCTTTGCTGAAAGGCGTGTCCGCAGCCGGAATGAAGGGACCTATGCCCACCATCGCCGGCTTGAGTTCCTCCAAAAAGCGGAGGTCTTCCAGCAGAGTCGCTGGCGTTTGAAACGGCGTCCCCACCATGAAGCCGGCGCCCACCTGATAGCCGATGTCCTTCAAGGTGAAAAGACAACGCTTGCGACGCGCAAGACTCATGGAAGCGGGGTGCAGCTTCGCGTAATGCGCGTCATTCGCGGTCTCGTGGCGCAACAGGTAGCGGTTTGCGCCCGCTTCAAAAAACCGCTCGTAACTGCCGCGATCCTTCTCGCCTATGGACAGCGTTATGGCGTGGTTCGGGTATTTGGCGCGTATGGCTTCAACGATTTCAACAATGCGCTCATCGGTGAAAAACGGGTCTTCCCCGCCCTGGAGCACAAAAGTTTTGTAACCGAGCAGGTCTCCCATTGCGCAACATTGCAACATCTGTTCCAAAGAAAGCCGGTAGCGCTCCACCTTTTTGTTGCCCGCCCGTATGCCGCAATAGAAACAATCGTTCTTGCAGTAGTTGGTGAACTCAATAAGCCCCCGAAAGTACACGGCGTTGCCATAGTACGGCTCGCGCGCGTTCCGCGCATGGGCAAAAAGAGCTTCCATTTCATCCGGATCACCGGTGGCGATGTAGTGTAAAAGGTCCGCGTCCGTCATGTCAAATATAAAAATCCCTGCCGCCTTGCCGTATCTTTTCCACATTTTCCACGGTACGGGAACGTATTTTCTCGTTCATTATACCCGGAATTTCCCGCTCAATGGCGGCTTTAGCCTTTGCCTTGAACTCCTCGTCGCCGTAGTCAATGGCGTATTCGGCAAGGGTGGCAAGCGCGTTGGGCAGACATACATTTTTGATCTGCCCGGATTTGGCGAGGCGCATAAACCGGTCGCCCGTGCGCCCCATGCGGTAACAGGCTGTACAGAAGCTGGGGATGTACCCGTCGTCCATAAGCTCTTTTATAATAGAGAGCGCGGGGCGCTCATCGTTCACGAAGAATTGGGGAGTCACTTCCTCGCCCCGTCGCCGTTTGGCATAACCGCCCACTTCGGTGTTTGACCCCGCGCTGATTTGGGAAATGCCGAGTTTCAGGAGCCGCTTTCTCATCTCGTGGCTTTCCCGTGTTGAAAGGATCATGCCGGTAAAGGGAACCGCTATCCTGATCACCGCGACTATTTTCGCAAAGGTCTCGTCATCGACAAGGTTCGGGAAATTGCCAAGGTCTACACCCACGCCCGGACACAAACGCGGCACGGAAATGGTGTGGAACCCAACGCCGAACCGCTCCTCAAGACGCTCGTTGTGGATCATAAGCCCCAGAACCTCGAAGTAAGGGTCGGCCAAGCCGAACAGCGCACCGCCGCCAACATCGTCTATGCCCGCTTCATGCGCGCGGTCAAAGGCGGTGAGATGGTAGGCGTAATCGCGTTTTGGACCCGCCGTATGCATTTTCTCATAGGTGGGCTCATGGTAGGTTTCCTGAAAAAGAATGTAGGTGCCGATGCCCACTTCCCTGAGTTTCCGGTAATTCTCAACTGTGGTCGCCGCGATATTCACATTCACGCGCCGGATTTCGCCGTTTTCAAATTTCATGGCGTAAATGGTCTTCATGCACTCGACAATGTAGTCAATCGGGCAAAGCGCGTCATGCTCGCCCGCTTCGAGGGCGAGCCGCTTATGCCCCATCGCCTCAAGAATCCGCACCTCTTCCCTGACTTCTTCCTGCGAGAGGATTTGCCTGTTGAACTGATGATTATAATTATATGTACAATAAACGCATTTGTTCACGCAATGATCGCTTACGTACAGCGGCGCGAACATAACAATGCGGTTTCCGTAGATATGCCGCTTGATGTTCCACGCGATGGCGTTTATCCGCTCAAGGTGCGCGGGGTTTTCGCTCGCCAGAAGCGCGGCGATTTCACGATGATTCAAACCTTCAAACCGCTCCGCTTTGTCAAGGGACCGGTTGATCTCCGCGTCACTCGCGTGTTTCGCCTCAAGCAACAGGTTTTCTATGTAGTCTTTATCAATAAATGTTTTTTCCATAATGCGCTCATTTTCCCCCGCCGGAAACAGCCGTTTTTACCGTGACGCCCGGAATGTTTCCCAATTTGCCGGTAAGCGCGTTGATGTCGTCCAACTCCGCCTGAACCGTGATGGAAATAACCGCGACGTTTTCATCTTCAAAAGGTACGCCCATACGCCCCTTGACAATGCCCTTATACGTCGAAACCACCTCGTTAAACGCCTTTTGCGTACGCGCCGGATCTTCCAGAACCGCGCCGACAACCGCTATTCTCTTCATATTTCCTCCTGACCTGATGAATAAAAAAGCCCTCGCTAGGGATCGAGGGCGCGGTGTACAGAAACATCAAGCCCTCGTCAAACCAGAACCTATCTTTGTTCACAAGGTGTTTTATAATATACTACTGCGGCGTTTTTTTGTAAAGGTGGCGACGCGGCGTATGAGCGCTGTTGCAGCGCTGATCCCGCATAAAACGCCTCTTGCATAGTGTTTCATCTTTATAGTACAAATGCCCAACCATGAGCGGCGGGCGGCTGATCGTCAACTGCAAGCCGACAATTTTGAGGCGGACGGCATACGAAATTTTTGTTCTCCATTCACTATTTCAAATTTTTTCAAAAAGATATTGACATGCGGCGTAATAACGTATATAGTTGTTTTTGAAAACATAAAACCTTAAAAAGGAGCGTAGATAAATAAAATGAACAAGCGATTTGGCGATGCGCTGCAATTAGGTAATCCCCCCCCCCCCCCCGCATGCTTTCGTAAAGCGCGATACATTTTATATACGCGAAACGCGGACGACGCGGGCGGAGCCTGCCGCAGAGCGGGCGCGTTTTTTCTCTCCCATAACAAGCGCGATAATGCCGTTTGAACTTCCGGCGCTGTCGCCGGATGTCTTGAAAATTTTTTTGAACTCATGCGGCGCAAACCAACGTTCTATAAAAATGACTGCCTGGACGTGTGCGCAAGCGGATGCTCAGCGTTTGAAGAGTTGCGAGATGCGGGAGTCGCTCCCTTGCGGGACTCGCTCCCGCTTTAACACAGGAAACTCGCCCGTACGGGCGGTTTGACCGCGTAGCGGTTATAGCAAGAAAGAGGAACCCAAAGCCGGCCCGTTCCGGCAAGAATAGCGCCGACTTTGGGTTTTGCTAAACGCATCGCCAGTTTACGCCGTTTCAGGCGGAATTGCAATGCGCTTGGTCCTCTCTTATTCAGGAGGACAGTTATGAAAAAGAAACTGTTTTTTGCGGGAATGGCGGCGCTTCTGCTGACATTCGGATTGGTTGTGGCGGGTTGCGGCGGTGGCGATGACGGCGGAACTCCCTTTGATGGCGCTACTCTCGCCGGAACAAAATGGGTGGCGACAGCCAACGAGCCAATGGGAGGAGGACTAAGTTTTGACACGAAGGCAACGCTGGAATTCACTTCCGACACAGCGGGAACGGCCACATTTGAAGTTACAAAGTGGAATGGTCAATGGCCGGAAGAGATGAAGACAAAAATCCAAGCAGGGATGGCCGAAGATAATGGAGCTTTTACTTCCACCTACGATGCCGCCGCCAAGACAGGGACATACACTCTGAAATCAGGTACGACGGGAACATTCACGGTCGACGCCGGAAAGAAGGAACTCACGACAACCGAAGTGGATGAATACGGGGACACGGAGAGTATTATTTATAAACTCCAATAAACCGGCGCTAGCGGCCGCAGATAAAGATTGTTATTTGACGTGGGGGCCAATTCGCGGTCATTTTTCAGCCGGAGTTTCCACACTGTTTGCATGGTGGGAACCTCTAAAAACGGTCGAACCACAGGTTTGCGTTTTTAGAGGTTCCCTGTTGAAAAAATAAAGAGGCGGCATGAAATTTAAAATAAAACACGCGGCGCTGTTTCTTGCCGGCATAGCGGCGGGTGGGGCGTTAATCATCACCGCGTTGCATTTTAAAAGAATAATGCTCCTTCAGGAGTATCTTGACACTTTAACCGCAAACGCGCAGGACGGTGACATTATATGCCGTTTGGGAGACCGGACATGGTCTTTATATTTCAAAGGGCTTTCCAAAAGGGACAAGCGGTTTTCACATCTTGGAATAATCCACCGCAAGGATGAAGCTGTTATGGTTATAAATGCGGAAGGGCGGGCATGGGCCGGAAAAGATTCGGTAAATGAGGTTGCGTTACGGGAATTTATCACTCCCGCCCGGATGATAGGTTTATACCGGCTGGATAATGCGGACGGCAAAGCGATTGCGGAGGAAGCGTTAAAAATGATTGGCAGACCTTTTGATTGGGATTTTGATCTGCATAACGCTGACAAATTGTATTGTACGGAACTGTTGTACGTGGTATTAAAAAAAACGGTTCCGGAAATAGAACTGGAGACGGCGCATACCTTCAAGAGGGATATTGTTCCTTTAGAGGCTGTTTCAAATTCCACGCAATTTAGGGAGGTTTTATTTTTTGAATAACAACCCGTCAGGGAGAATGCCACTCCGCGCCCCCGTTGGCAAAGCCTCCGCTAGGGTCGTTCCCGCAACGGCTTCCCCTATGACGGCGCATTGATCGCGCTGTGCGATGTGGTGAGGAAACGCCACGCCGTTGCTTCCGCTTTCCCTATACAAAATTCCCGCAATGATGTATCATCCCTCATGATGAAAGAATTACATTCAGGCGTATGCGCGCCAAAAGGCTTCCGCGCCGGAGGCATCTGGTGCGGCATAAAAGCCGATTCCCGCAAACGGGATTTAGCCCTCATTTATTCGGAACGGCCGTGCGTTCCTGCGGCGATGTTCACCGCTAATACGGTGAAAGGCGCAAGCCTCCTCGTAACGCGGGAGCATGTCGCCGTCGGCCGCCTCCATGCGATCATAGCGAATTCGGGCAACGCCAACACGTGTACCGGCGAAGCCGGCGTCAAGGCGGCGCGGCGTACGGCGGCTTTAATCGCCGATGAGTTCGCCATTTCCGCTAAAAGCGTCGCTGTGGCTTCCACCGGCGTCATCGGCGTGCCGTTGCCCATAGCGGCTATTGAGTCGGAGATTTCGAGCCTTGCGGATTCGCTGTGCGGCGACGCAACCGGACACAACGCCGCTCTTGAAGCCATTATGACGACTGACACCCGCAAGAAAGACGGCGCGATTGAAATTGAGCTTTCCGGCGTACCGGTACGGATCGGCGCTATGGCAAAAGGCTCCGGCATGATCCACCCGAATATGGCGACTATGCTGTGCTTCATCACCACAGACGCGAATGTTTCCCGCGAGGCGCTTGAAAAAGTGCTCCGCAGGGCGGTGAGCCATTCTTTCAACCGGCTCACAGTGGACGGTGACATGTCCACCAACGATATGACGCTCATTCTGGCAAACGGCGCGGCGGGAAATCCGCTGGTCACCACGGAGAACGCGGATTTCGCCGTCTTTTCTGACGCGCTGGAAAGCCTCTGCGTCAGCCTTGCCCGCAAGATGGCGCGGGACGGCGAAGGCGCGACCCGTCTGCTTACGGTTGCGGTGCGCGGCGCGACGGACGAATCCGGCGCCGAAGCGCTGGCAAAATCGGTCGCCTCATCCAGCCTTGTGAAGACGGCGATTTTCGGAGCGGACGCCAACTGGGGGCGGGCGCTGTGTGCGATGGGCTATGCAGGCGTTGATTTTGATCCGGAAAAAGTTGACGTGTGGTTTGCAAGCCGCGCAGGAAGCGTTTTGGTGTGCAAAGACAGCCGCGCCACGCACTTTTCTGAAGAAGAAGCCAAAAAGATTCTCTCTGAAGAAGAAGTTGAAATCAACATCGAGCTTACCGGCGACGCCTCAGGCGCGGCTGTTGTGTGGGGTTGTGACCTCACCTACGATTATGTTAAGATCAACGGGGAGTACCGATCATAACAGCGCTCCAGTTGCGATGCCGACGGGCGCCGCGTCTCTCTTCCACAGTTCAGGCTTCAATCTTTCTGCATTCAAAATAGAAGCGTTTCTCCGACGCTTCTCCCAGGGAAAAACTTTTCCGCGGGAGCGCCCCGAGGCGGGAAATGGTTTCAAAGAAGCCGCTCTTTTGTACGGGCGGCAGGAGTATTCCCGCTCCGCGTCGGGCGGGATGTTGTACAGCGCGGAAGACCGCGTCTTCGCCATGAACGTAGTCAATGGACGCGCCGGTTTCTTTGACAAAGCCGTCCAACAAAGGTTGCAAAAGGGCGACCGCAAGTCCGCAGTCAGCAAATTCTATCAGGTAAAAGCCGCTGTCAAGGACAAGCCCCAGCCGGTTTTTCCCTGAAAAGGCTGCGGTCAGGGCGGACAGTTCTTTTCCATTGCCAATGCGCGTGACCACAGCGCCGGGCAACGTGGAAAGCGTCTCCAAAAGCCCATTGACGCGCTCTCCAAACAACACGCGGTGAATCGGCTCAAAACGGATGCCGACATCGTAGAGGCACTCAATTTCAACCATTGCATACCGCGCCGGATGCCGCTCAATGCCGCGCTCTCCGGCGTGGGACTCCTTGTACTCTTCCCACACCCCCTTGGCTGCGGCAAGGGAGTGGTTGCCGTCTCCAACCGCGAACAGGAAGGAGGTTTCATCCTCGCGCCCGCCGGATGCAAGCGTTTCAAGGTTCTGGACGAAAAATGAGATGTCTTCTTCCGTATTGACAGCCCACCCGGTAACAGCCCCGGAATCCAGCATAAGATCGGTGTGGTAGAGCGGGGCTGCCGCTTTCACCCGCTCGCCCAGCGCCGGCAACAGAGCGTCAGCCTTGTCGTTGATGAGGAGCAACACGTGGGGGCTTTCAAGGGGAGCGCCTCGCCGAACGTCCATGCGCGACGGCAGGCGTTCCGGCGCCGTGCCTTCAGTTGTCCTGATGAGGGCTTTCTTGCCCTGGCGCCACTCGTACCGCTCAAGGTCGATGGCAGCCACAAGCCCTCTGCGAACGCCGAAAGGCATTGCCCGCTCAACATAGACAAATGTCTTCACAGGCGGCGCAAAAACGCCTTGTTCAAGATACGTACGCATAGTGCGATGAATACACTCAATACGCTCTTGTTTGCCGGGTTTTTCGAGGTAAATCTCAGGAAAAATGAGGCGAAGGGTTGAAGGGGCGTCTCCTACAACCGCGCTCGCCGCTTCCCAATACTCCGCATCCTGCGTAAACTGATCGCAGGCGATGACCGCCCATTTTTTTAGGTCAACGCCGGAAGCGGGAAAAAGAATTTCCGGCGTCGCAAGACCAAAACGGCTTAACATCTCTCTATACATTTTCCACTCGCTTTAAAATTGTTTCTATAAATGGAGTCGGCCGCTTTTCAATGTTTAAAATGCCGTGTGCCCGTAAAGACCATCGCAAGTCCGAGAGCGTCGGCGGCCTCAATGGAGAGGTTGTCTTTGACGGATCCGCCGGGTTGGATAATCGTCTTGACGCCGGCTGCGGCTGCGGCTTCCACCACATCCGGAAACGGAAAGAAGGCGTCTGACGCAAGCGCTCGCGCCGGCTCGCCGCTGCCTTGCCCCATTTTGCAGGCGGTTTCTATCACATGCGCACTGCGGCTCAACGCCAATTCGGCAGCCCAAATGCGGTTGGTTTCGCCCGCGCTCATGCCGACCGCCGCGCAATCTTTAGCGATGAGAATGGCGTTGGACTTTACGTACGCGACGGCTTGCATGCCAAAGATCATGTCGCGTATGTCTTTTTCTTCAGGTTTGAGCTTGGTGACAACATCCCATTTTTCCATCAGGCGTTGATCCACGCTTTGTATCAGGATGCCGCCGTCAACAGAAACGGACTCTTGTTTCTGCCTCGGAGCCGACGGCGCTTTCATAATGCGAATATTCTTCTTTTGCTTTAAAATCGCCAGCGCCTCTTCATCGAAATCTAGCGCCACGATGATTTCCAGAAACAGCTTGTTGAGTTTCTCCGCAGTCTCCGCGTCTACCTTTGTATTGCATGCGACAATGCCGCCGAAAATGGACACCGGATCGCAGGCATAGGTTTTTTCGTACGCTTCGGAGAGCGTATCGCCCAGACTGACGCCGCAAGGGGTGTTATGCTTCACCGCGACGCAACATACGGGCGGCAATAGCGGGACATCCGGCAAAAGCCGCGCCACGTCGTCCCGGTAAAACGGTTTTTCTTGACCAAGCCCAAAGGAACACGCCGCCTTCCACGCGACATCAAGGTCGCGTACGTTGTTGTAGCTCAATTCCTTGCCGTGAAGCTGGGTCATGGAAGCGATGGCGCCCTTTTTGCCGGTGTGGAAGTAGAGCGAGGCGGACTGGTGTCCGTTTTCCCCATACCGCATCTCTTGGGCTTTCTTGATGGAGAGCGGGTAGTACGCAGGGTAGTCTTCTTCCAAAAAGAAGCGGGCAATCGCCGCGTCATACGCGGAAGTAAGGGCGAAGACCTTGCCCGCCAATTTTTTCCGCGTTTCAAACGGCACAACGCCCGCTTTCAAACCCGCGATTGCTTCGGCGTAATCAGCCGGATCCGTAAGCGCAATCACATCTTTGCAATTCTTCGCGGCTGAACGCAACATGGTGGGTCCGCCTATGTCGATAAATTCAATCATCTCGTCAAAGCTCAAATTCTCTTGCGCCTTTTCAAAAAAAGGGTAAAGATTCACGCATACAAGGTCTATGGGAGAAATGTCATGCTTTTTAAGCGTTTCAATATGCGCCGGATCGTCCCGCTTCGCCAAAAGCCCGGCATGAATCGTGGGATGCAGGGTTTTCACCCTTCCGTCAAGGCATTCCGGAAAACCCGTGGACTGCGACACATCGGCAACCGGCAGATTGTGTTCCTTCAAATATTGGGCGGTGCCGCCAGTGGAGAGAATCTCCCAGCCCGCCTCATGCAGGAAGCCCGCCAATTCCATGATTCCGTCCTTGTTGTAGACGCTGATCAACGCTTTCATACCTATGCTCCTTTTTTCCTTAATTTTCCCCGGGTTCTTTCCTCAAACTACCCGGCGACTCTCCCGCATTCACTTGAATCAGAACGTATATAGTATATACCGTACCAACCTAAAATACAAGAGCGGACTGTTCGCCATTATTTTTGAAAAAATTTGACAGATCGTATTTTACATGGTACGCTTATTTAACTATTTTTATAGCAAGGAGAATTTTTATGAGAATGAAGAGATTTACGGCTATTCTTGCCGCCGCGTTCGTACCGCTCGCGCTTGCCGTTGTTATTGCGGCTTGCGGCAGTTCGCCTGACGCCAAGTCGTCTGCCATCAAGCAGGCGGGCGTTACACCCAAAGTTTCCGCGTATCTTAGAACATGGCCCCTTGGGTCTGACGAAGCGGAGTTGGAGAAGGAAATTCGCTGGTCTGCGGAGCAAATTCATGGTGAATATCTTAAAGAAATCATCATCGCCTTTGCGCATATCGACCAGAACGACAAGTCCACCATCATATTCCCTGATGTGCCTGATGACGGTTCATGGGATCTGTGGGGAGAAGTCGCCAAGCTCAAGGAGATACAGCCCCACTTAAAGCTGAATCTTTCGGTAGGCGGTTGGGGCGCTGAATTTACCGATACGGCGCACGATCCGGAGGCGAGAGCGCTTTTCATCGCCAATCTTTGCGGCTACCTTGAACAGTACGACCTTGACGGCGCCGACATTGACTGGGAATATCCTGTAGGACCGGATTGGGGGCAGGAAATCAAAAGCCGACCGGAGGACAGGGGCAATTACATCGCCCTTTTAACCGAGCTTCGCGCCGCAATGGACGCGCTCGGCGAAAAAACCGGCAAACGGTACAGCCTTTCCGCGTGTATTCCGGCGAGTCCGTGGTGGGTGTCAAAAAATGACGCTCGCCGCGCGGCGGACATTGTGGACAACCTCAAGTTGATGGCCTACGATTACTACGGCGCATGGAGTGGGACTACCGGACATATCGCCAACCTGTACAACAATCCTCGCGATCCAGAGTGGGGCGGCTGGAGCACCGCTCAAGGGCTGGACGTGTATCTGAAAGCGGGCGTTCCGCCTGAAAAAATCGTGCTGGGACTTGCCTTCTATGGCAAAGCGTGGAAAGGCGTTGGAGACGGCGGCGCAAACGGCTTGTTCCAGAAATACACAGAGTCCGCGTATCCTGATGGTCTCGCGTGGAACAAGATAAAAGAATTCCTTAGCGGGGGGGGGGGGGGTATACCCGTTACTGGGATGACGCAGCCCACGCTCCTTTCCTCTACAACGGCGATACTTTCATCAGCTACACGGATGAAGAAGCCATCAGAGAGATAGCGGCTTACGCTAAAGAAAAGGGGCTCGGCGGCGTTATGGTCTGGGAATATGGGAATGATATGGATGGCGATCTCTTCAAGGTCTTAAACGAAAGCATGTAGTAGCGATTGGGCGACCCTAGCTCCATAAAAAGGCGGACTAATGTCCGCCTTTTTTAATTTTTCCTATTAAAGAGAAAACTGGTCAAAAATCAGGCGCGGCGCAGACGCCGCGTCTACGCCGTAGCAAAGACGCACGGTATAATGATATACTGGCAAACGCCATGAAAAAAGCGAAACCCCCTGCCATTGATTTTTACAGAAAAACCACTCTCCTCGCGCTTGTCCCCATGCTTGCTGTAACCGCCGTCTTCATCCTGCCCTATGGAGCGGCTCTTGCCGGAGGTTTTTCAGCGTTCCCAAACAGCGCCGCGCCAATCGCGACGCGCGATCTGCCTTTGTTGCCCATAGCCCTGTTTACCATTAAACAGGCGTTTTTCAGCGCGCTTGCGGCTTTGTTGTTGGGGTTGCCAGGCGCGTGGTTTGTAGGCGCAAGCGATTCAAGACTCGCCCGCGTTTTGCGCCAATTAACGGCGATTCCCTTTGCTATGCCTTCTATCCTTGTGGCGCTTGGGTTTGTGCTTTTCTTCGGCAACGCCGGATGGTTCAACCGTTTCATCGCCGCGCTTATGGGAAACGAAACAGAACGAGCGCTCATCCTGTATCAGACATCGGCGATTGTACTGGCGCACGCCTTTTACAATTTTCCGCTTGTGATCCGCCTTGTCGGAGACAGCCTTGTACACGTCAGGCATGCCTATGCTCCGGCGGCGGCGACGCTCGGCGCCTCTCCCTGGACAACGGCGCGAACCCTTTTCCTGTCGGCGGCGGCTCCTGCGATCATGCGTTCCGCGCTGCTTGCCTTTCTCTACAGTTTCACGAGCTTTTCTATTGTGCTGGCGCTAGGCGGAGGGCCCCGGGCGACCACGCTTGGGGTGGAAATCTACCGGTACAGCCGCATTCTTCTCTCTTTCAGAGAAGCGAGCGTATTCGCCATAACAGAAACCGTCATTGCGGGTCTCGTGTTCGCCTTATTCGTATTTTTCGAACGGAAGACGCAAACTATTTTTCCTGACAATGTTCGCCGCGTTATGGAAAAGAAGCCCATGCCGCTCCGCGCGGCTTTGCCCCTCATCATCTATCTTTTGGTCATCGCCTGCATTGTTGTAGGTCCCCTCCTTTCAATCGTCGCGGAATCGTTCCTTTCAAGAGCGTCACGCTCTGGAGCGGCGGCGCCGTCTCTTACATGGTGGCTCGCCATTGGGGAACGATGTGCGCCCGCCCTGTTCCGCTCGCTTGCGCTGGCGTTTTGCTCGGCCTCGGCATCGTGCGCACTGGCGATCATCGCGGGCTGGATCGTGAAAAACAGCGAGAAGAACGCGGCGAAAGGAGTCGCTGGCAGCGCGAGCGCGGTTCCTCTGGCAGCGCGGGCGCTCCGGCTCTTTGTTTCCGCGCCGCTTGCGTCGTCAGGCATTGTGCTGGGATTGGGCTTTCTCATGCTGTACGGCAGAAAACACAGCGCGAACTTGGCCGCTGTTGTCGCGGTTCATGCGGTGACGGCGTTGCCGTTTGCCGGCAACGCCATTATGGAAGGCTTTCACACCATCAACACCGGAATCATCAACGCGGCTGAGTCGCTTGGCGCATCCCCGCTCAAGCGGCTTTTCACTGTGGACATCCCGCTGTGCGGCAGACACATTCGCTCCGCTTTTGGTTTTGCCGCGGCAATCAGCCTTGGAGAGCTAAACGCCGTGATGATGCTGGGAATCGAAGACTTTGAAACTCTGCCCCTCCTGATTTACCGCGCCGCAGGCGCGTACCGGTACGGGTCAGCCTGCGCCGCAGGCGTCATCCTCATGCTCTGTTGCGCTGTGGCGTTCGCGGCGTCGGATATAGGCGTGAAGCGCGGCTGAAAGCGGACGCTGGACGAACGGATCGCCATCAGATTTTCAATAGCGTCAAAACAGCGGCAATCTATACATTTTTTATTCGTTATTTCTTGATATTTTTGTGGAGGGGTAGGCATATTCCTATGCTCTTGACACCGACAGAAAGTCAGGACGGAAACCCTATACCGGCTCGGCAAGCCCGGGTAACGAGGACAGGGGCGCAAGGCGTCACGATAGCCATTGGAGGCAGCAGGATAAAAACCGTCGCCGGGGCTTATCTTGCCAACGCTTCCGGTGTCGCGGGAGACCGCCAGCACACCCCGCGCTTTTGCCACAACACTCAAGGCGTGCGCGCCGCAGGCAAGCGGGCTGGGATCGCCATCGTTTTCCGCATCGGCAATAGAAGCCTCAATAAAAGTCCGCATATCTTCCGCAGTCTTGAGTTCCCCATAAATGTCCCATCTGGTTGTTTTCATTTTTTCCTCTTCTCTCTTTTGCCATGGCATGAGCTTGCTTGACGCCGGACTTCCGCGTACATGTATCACCTTCAAAACGAAAAGATAATTTGATTATTGCGAATAGTAAAATAGAGGAAATTGCCCATACCGGCGCATTCTATCCTTACCCTGATGCGGGATTAGCCTCGATCATTTCTCAAATCCTGAAGTCATTTTACGAAAACTTCGGTTTGTTTAATCTCATACATACTATCAATGCAGAGCGCTAGTTACAGATTCAATGAGAATCTTGCTATTGATAAAAATCAAAAATCGGAATTTGATGAAAAGATGGGCAGAGAATGGATCGCCGCTTCAAAAATAACGCAAATGCCGCGATGTCGGCCGTTGTTTTGCGGAGCCTTTCCGATCCGGCAATTCTGGATGCCATGCAACCAGCAGCTTTCCCGCGCCTATTTGCCGAAGACGCTCTCAATGGCGCCTTCTCCGGCGGCGGCGATCCGCGCTCTTGACAATGTTGTGACGCTATGGTATGATAACGAATATTGGGGGTGTCCCGGTTTCGATTGGTACGGTTCGGGGCGCTGGTTGCAGGTGGAGCGCCGATCTCCTGATTCGGCAACGTTATAACTGCCAAAGCTAAAGTCGCTGACGACAGTTTTGATTACGCACTCGCTGCGTAACCAACGCGGATCCGTTCCCACGCCTTGAGGAACGGTCATCCGTGTTGCAATCAAGGCTGGTCTTGCTTCGCGTCCAGACGGAGCAGGGCGAGATGTTCTGGAATACGGCAACACCGTGCGCCGCGCCGCCACGTGTCGCCCGACACTCTAATGCGCGGCTAAACCTGTAGACGCTTGCGTGTCGCGTGTCAGGACACGGGTTCGACTCCCGTCACCTCCAATTCTTGTCAACTACGTGCGCCCTTCGGGTCCCGAAGGGCGCACACTTGATACAGACATCCTTGCATAATATCTCCATACTTATGAATAAGCTGTTTATTGGAATGCGCGGATGAAATACCTCCTCCGCAGAGCCTAAACTAGACCCGCAGCTTCACACGAGGCGCACTCATGGCAAGCTGGCAGAATATATAGCTTTATCCGATCATCCACATCGTTTTCACTCCGGGGCCACTAGGAGTGCGTTTCAGACCTCCAGCCACCCCGGGCGCGCTATCGCTTCCTTCGTTTATATAAATAAAGATAAAAGGGCGCTGTGTAGGGAGAAAAGCAAATTTTTCTCACACCCTAGGGCGGCGTATTTTTCAAACACCGCATTGTTTGCAGGATTCGGACTGTAAGAACATGTGTCAACGAGGTCTGCCGCCTTTACCGGCGCCACCGGATGCGATCCTCTCAGGAATACGGCACGGACGTGGCTTGTGCGGATTGCGCTGGACAACTTCGCATTCATCTTTCTCATATGCAAGCGTTTTATATATATTTTGGAGCGATGTCATGCGTTTTTAGAACTTTTCTTGCCGCATGTCGTGGGAAAATCGCGCCTTAAGAGGATCCTCGCCGCGCCGGTGTTCGGGGAGCCTGCCGCGTTCTCCAGAGGCGCGTCATGTCGTTCGCGGAGTCCGGTCTATACGGAACGCTCTGTCAGTGGATGCCGCCGCTGGCGTTGGACGCGGCGCCAATACTGGCGTAACCGCTCACCTCTCAAACTCCGCCTTCATCCCGACAGTCGCGGTGAAACCCTGCATGGGGTAATCCTGCACGGACACGTAGGACGTGTTCAGCATGTTGCGCATCACGCAAAACAGCGTTATCTTCGAACGCAGAGAGCCCTGCGGTCGGGCGTTCTCTGAACGCGGGGTAATAGTCTGGTTTATCGTGAAGTTGAGCAGGAAATAAGGCTTCAGCGTCACGATGTTCAACGTTTCCGTATAGCGCGCGCCCGTGTAATGTCCGGAGACGCGCAGGGATCCGGCGCTCCACCGCACGTCAAGCGCCGCGCCAAAGGCGTGTTCAGGCATATAGGGCATACGGATGCCGGAAGCGAACGTGAGTCCTTCGGTGAGGACGCGACTCAACAGGTAATGATAGGAAAAAGACGGCGTGATTGCGCGGACGCCTCCGGGGACAGTTCCGTTTGGAAGGAAAAACTCCTTTTGTATGCGGATGTCCGCGCCGAAAAACACTGCGGCGCCGATGTTGACCGGCGTCCACACGCCGTTTGCAGCCCGCCAGTGGATGCTGTCCCGCACATACGAGGCGTATGCCGCCGTGTCAAGGGTGAAGGCGCCGTTGTACAACGCCCCTATGTCCGCGCCCCAGCCGTCCTCCGGGCGCAACGCGGGGTTGCCGCGCGCGGTCGCGTCTCCCGACCAATAGCGGTCGTTGAACGTGGGCAACTTGAACACGCGGAAATAGTTGTTAAAAAAGGAAAGCGTCTCAGCGGCTTGCCACGCGACGCCCGCTTTCGGCACAGGAACGAGGCCGCCGCCACTGAACACCAGCTTCACCGAAGGGATGAACTGGACGGCTCCCCCCCATTCGCCGGTCAGGTACACGCCCGCAGTATGCGCGTCTTGCGCGCCGGTATTGGTCGAATCAAGGCGGTTGCAGGCGTAGTCCCAGCCGGTCTTGAGGGTGAAGGTTTTTGCCGCATACCATGACCAGCGGTTGACGGCTTGCAGGGTGTGAAGCGTGTGGAGGGACGCGCCGTCAGCGGAAACCGGAACGTCTTCATAGCCGATCCGCTCCACGGCGTAGCTCACGCTGGCTTCAACGGCGAGATTGTCACGGAAGACCGGGCGGAACGCCGTGGGGTTGTCGAAAAACAGGGTGTGGCGGGTTGAGAAGTCGCGCTGTTCGCCGTAATTGACGGCTGTCATGGCGCCGGGCGTGTTTTTGTCCCCGTAATACAGGCTGCCCGAATACACGAGCCGCGTCAGATCCGGGAACATTCCGGACAGGGATATCGCGGCGCCAGCGTCCCATACTTCGTTGTTGGTTCGGCGGCGTTTCACGCCGTAATAGTCTTCAAACAGGAAGTGATTTTCAGCGCGGTTCGCAAAAACGCTCGCGGAAAAAGAAACGGCGTATTCGTCGTCGGCGCCGGTATCCCAGCCTTTGTACACAAAGGCGTTGACATTCTGGGCGTCGAGCAGGTCGCGGTATTCCGCGTCTCCTTGTGCGCCGTCTCGCTTTTGGTACACGCCGGGCAACGCGCCGGTGTTGGAAACGCCGCCGCCAAAGCGCAGTCCTTGCCGCTGTTGTTTCATTGTTACAATGTTGATGACGCCGCCCATTGCGCCGGATACGTTGAATTCCGTGTCAGCGCCGCCGTACGTCACTTCAATCCGCTCAATGACGTTGACGCCAACGCTTTCAAGGTTGAACGTCCCGGACTGGGCGGAATTGACCGGCATCCCGTCAACAAGTATCGCCACCCGCCCGGAACCCATTCCCCGAATGTTCACCGAAGCGGCGTTGCCGTAGGGTCCGTAACTCGCCGCGCCCAAATCAAAGAGTTCTTCCAGCAACGCGGCGATTGTGGGCGCGTGGGTTCGCTCAATGGCTTCTTTTGTAACAATCCGCGTCTGCCGCGTTGTTTGCGGGCTTCCGGCGATGGTTATTCCTTCATCCTCTTCAAGCGACAAAGCGTCTTCAGGGAAATCTTGCGCAGGTTCCTGCGTCGCAGACTCCTGCGCGAAGAGAGGGTGGAGGGTGAAGAAAAGCAACATAAGGATACCGGAGCGGATATAGATCATTGTTTTTGATATACGCCAAACGTCCCGAAATAGCCATTCTCTTCGGTGTAAAGCGTTTCCGCTTCTTCTTGGATTGGCTTGCCGGGAGCAAGATCACTAGGATAGTTTGAAGCGGTCGCTTGTTCCACCCCGCTTGACGACAGCCCTCGCCATTTCACAACAATGTAGCACTCAACAGTTTTGCTCCAAGTTCCGCTGTCGGTTATTTTTAAGGTGATTGAACCGGAATCTGCTTGCAAGTCAGGGTTGTTTACAATTTCACCAGCAAAACTGATGTTTTTATCAGCATCATCATACTGAATAAAGGTATTGCCGGTTATTTCAAATCCGTCGCCATAAGAAGATTTCCAATACCCCGTAAGGACGCCTATCTCTGTACCTTCATCCGGTACACACGCCGAAAACAACGCGAGCGCAATAGCGCACGCCACGCCAAAGGAAAACAGCTTTTTCCTTTCCAAAAAAAATGAGAACATAAAAACTCCTTCGTCCCAATCCACGAGGACTGCATGTGTTGGCAGGGAGACAACGCTCCCCCGTATACCAAAGTCTCCTGGCTTACGCGCCGGCTGACTTGACAGCCGCCTCTGCCGCAGCCTTCCCGGAGTTTTGCCAGTGGCTGTCTTGCGACGGAGGGTGACGGCGGCGGAATTGAAGCGCCGTCCGTAGAACGCGATCACAGTTACGGGATAGCGGAGGATTCACGGCGCTGCCTGCGGTATTGCCGTCCACCTCGCTTCCTTTGAAATATACGATAGCAACCATAAAGAAACATTGAAAATTTGTCAAGTGGAAGAATGTTGATCGGGGCTGTTCCATGCAAGCGGAAAGGGCGCCGTCCTCGTGTGATTCGCGTGATACGCGCCCTTTCACCGTCTTTTTTATGCCAGCAAGACTCCCGCTTGATAGATGATGACGCTCAAAACGCCGCCGAGCGCAAGGAGGAACACATACTCAAACCCCAGCCATTTCCAGCCGAGCTCCGCTTTTATGGTTGCAAGCGCGGCCAGGCATGGCGGAACAACCAGCGTAAACAGCATGAAAACAAAGGCTATAAGCGGCGTCATGTGGGGATCGTTGGTTATGGCGGCGCGAAGCCCCTCGCTTTCCTCGCTTTCTTCCGACCCAACGCGGTACAGGATGCCGAGCGTGGAAACGATCACTTCTTTGGCGACTATGCCGATGACGCTTGCCGTAGCCAATTTCCAGTCAAATCCCATTGGCTTGAAGACCGGGGCTATGAAATGCCCGATGCGTCCGGCGAAGCTATGCTCAATGGCGAATTGTTCCCCGGACACCGCCACATACGCGGCGACCGCCTCCTCATCCGCGCCGGGATTGTCCGCAAGGTACGTCGCGGCAAACGCCGCTTCGTCCTCCAGGGAAGGCTCGTACAGCGGGAAAGTCGTGATGATCCACACCAGGACGGATGCGGCTAAAATGATGGTGCCCGCCTTTTTGATGTAGCGGGACGTTTTTTCCCACACATGCCACAGCACGCCTTGCACTGTGGGGGCGCGGTACGGGGGCAGTTCCATGACAAACGGAGTCGGCTCCCCGCGCAACACCGTTTTTCTCAACACAAAGGCTGAAAGCAGGGAAAGCGCGACCCCGCAACCGTACAGCAGAATGACCATGTTGGCGGGATTTTCCGGAAAGAAAGCCGCCGCCAAAAGCACATGCACGGGCAGTTTCGCGCCGCAACTCATAAGCGGCGTAATAAGCGCGGTGAGGATGCGGTCGCGCTGGCTTTTCAAGGTGCGGGCGGCCATTATCGCAGGCACCGAGCAACCGAATCCCAGCATCATGGGAAACACCGACTGGCCGTGCAAGCCGAACGCATGCAACAGCTTGTCCGAGGCGAACGCCGCGCGAGCCATATAGCCCACGTCTTCCAGAATAGAAAGCAGGCAGAACAATATGACGATGAGGGGGACAAACGAGAGAACGCCGCCCACACCGCCTATAACGCCGTCAACGAGAAGGGAGCGGAAAAGCGTGTCCGGCATGGCGTTGTTCAAGGCGTCGCTCAAAAAGGTGAAAAACCCTTCAAGCCAATCCATCGGATACTGCCCGATGGCGAATGTAAGCTGGAAAAGCAGCCACAACACCAGCACGAACAGAGGCAGCGCGAGAAAACGGTTCATTATAACGCGGTCGATTGCTTCGGTGAGGGAAAAGTTCGGCGCTTTGATTATCTGGAGCGATTCCTGTATGGCGCCCCGAATGTAGCCGTACCGTTGCTCGCTCACCACGATTTCCGCGTCTTTGCCATAGTGTTTGTCCAGCCAGAGCGCGGCTTCTTTCGCAAAGGACTCAATCTCCTGGGCGCGTTTATGCTCTTTGAGGCGCTCGTACGCGTCGGAGTCTTTTTCCAGCAGTTTTACCGCAAGCCAGCGTTCTGGATATTTTTCAATAAAGGCGGCGTCCGAGCGGATCATGGTCTGCAAGACTTCAAGTTTGCTTTCGATTTCCGCGCCATAGGTTACGGTGTGCGCGGTCTCCCGCACGGTCTCCCGCAAGCCGCCGTCGTTTAACGCATCAACACAGTCAAGCAACTCGTCCACGCCCCTGCCTTTGGAGCCGACCGTTTTGACCATAGGGATGCCAAGTGAAGCTGACAACGTTTTCTCATTGATCCTGACGCCCTTGGCTTCAGCTTCATCGGTCATGTTAAGCGCCCCGACAACGGGTACGCCCAGTTCCTGAAACTGCAAGCACAGGTATAAGTTCCGTTCAAGATTCGTTGAATCAAGAACATCGACGATGAGGTCAGGCTTTTCGTCAAGGATAAAATCCCGCGCCACAACTTCATCAATAGAATAGGCGGTCAATCCGTAAATGCCCGGAAGGTCTATCAAGTGGTACTGCCGCCCGTTGCGGCTTATCACGCCTTCCAGCTTTTCAACCGTAACGCCCGGATAATTGCCCACTTTGTGGTGCGCTCCGGTCAGCGCATTAAAGAGCGATGTTTTTCCCGAATTCGGATTTCCGGCAATGGCGATCCGCAGTTTTTGTTTATTCATGCCGCGTCCCCCTTGAACTTGCGCCGGATGCGCGTCTGACAAACAACCGCGCCGCATCGCGTACAGCCGACCAGTCTCCAACCGGCTCAACGTCGATGCCTGCGGCTTCAAACCGTCGAATCAGGATGTCATAGCCCCGTATGCGTATATGCAACGGTCCACGAAAAAAACCTACGCGCACAACCGCGCCCTCAGCGCCTGCGGTGAACCCCATGTCCGCAAGCCGCTTGCCCACTTCCTTGCCCAGTGTTACCTTGGACACAGTGAAAGACGCTCCCTTTGGAGCTTCCGACAAAAACATAGATACTCCTCTCCCTCCTCCCGGAGGGTGTTATAAAACTCTGAAGGAGTTTTAATTATAGTGTCTAAAGAGGCTGAGGACTGAGCCTTGCCTTTTTAGATAGAGCCAGCTTCAAAACGTGGTTTCGAGCCGGTTTTCTAATACTAATATCTATCGCTGTTATTGTCAATTGCGTTGCGGAAGGGGACGCGAAGAGCGTGGCGGCGTTGTTCGCAACGTGTGGTTTTATATTTCGGCGTTTAGGATGCGCCGTGAGGTTCATTCGGGCTGGCGAAGGGGCGCCGCAACCAGAACCTTATGCGAAATTGAGCCAAGATATTGTTAAGGTTTTCTTGATATAACAAATGGGAAGAAATTAAATTTATTGAAATGTTTGTTGTATGAAATCAATAAAAATGGTGTGGAAGAATATATGCCATTGAATGAAGAATTGAAGAGAAAATAAAATTGACGCCATACCGGAAAAACAGTAAATAGAGAATATACCCAAGAGGAATATCTGAAAATAGTATATAAATATATTAAAGGACATTATGAAGATATGAGCGCCAAATGTAAAGGATGAAAATAACGAATCCCGGGAGCGGATCTCCGTGGTATTTTAAGATTGTTGTTTGAAGATATTTTTCAAACCAGCTCTAATCGTCTATTTTTATATGTTTGTTCATACGCTTCGGGATTCCTCCCTTGATTCTTCGCCCGCAATCGCTTTTCCATCCCCACGCCCTCCCGCCGCTCCCGTATGGCGCCCTTTTGTCTGGCGCTCCCCTCCCCACAACGCTTTTTACTTCCGGATGCCCTTCGCATATTTTCTTGGCCGTTGCGCTTTCCATTATTTGCGCCGCCTGCGCGGCGCCATGTCTTGGCGCCGATTGCGCCAAGACATGGCGCGATCCCTCTCGGACCCCGTCTCCAGAAATTTTATATCATGCCTTGCCTCGCTTTGCAGGGCATGCTATGCGACACATTATCACACTCGCGTTATGGGGCTTTCTTATAATTTCGTCCATTCTTCAGTATATCCTTACTTCCAGCCGCGGCAGAACTGCGGAGTATTAATCCGGATGAATCTTAATAAAAATACAACTCTAATATATGAAACAGCGATAATAGATATGATATGAGCCAGTTCCAAAATGCGAGCTACGTTCAGCGAACATAGTCGGGTTATTTTTGAAATTGGCTTTGGAAAAAGCGGCTAATAAGTCGCTTTTTCCTGTTTTGAAAGAGACTCAACAATCTTAAAATACCCATCGCTCTGCGCCGCTCCGCGCTAAACTTGACCCACAATGAAATGTATACGAAAATATACGTTTGGGCAAATTTTATTTTCGGTTATTAAGTGGTAGATATCCTTACTTGTTGACGTTAAACGCTTTTAAATTGAAAAATTCAAAAAATGGCGCATAACAATCCTGTATGCGCTCCGCCGCCGTTCGGTGGATCAGGGGTTCCGCGAGCGGATCGATCAGCGGGTCTTGGGATTCAGTCGGGATTTTCTGGAACGCCAGCGCGAGGATGCATCCGCCCTCTCCATCGACGACGCGGCGGATAGGCCATCGGGCTACGAATCCGTAAGGCGCTTGTGTCAGAGCCGCCATATCCGGTGAAGTCGCGGTCATCAGCGTTGACAACATCGAAATCGCCGAATACGCCGCTCACCACCATGAACGTGCAAAACGGGCTATGGGCAGCCACGCCGTAGAAATGATAGTAACCGCACCGCCGGTCAGAACGAACACGCCGTGTCCCTGTTGCCGCCGGTAAATCTGGTGACGCGCAAATCAGTCTGAAGGGTTCGCGGAGCCTCCGGTTTTTCTGTTTAACGCTTCGGTCATAATGACAAGCGCCGCCAACACGCCTCCGATGAAATAGGGAAAATGGCGTCAGAAGTTCTGAACGGACAATCAGGAGGAAAACCACGAACCACACGAACGAGGCTCGCCGCGCTTTGATATCCGCGTTTATGCGGGAAGCTAAGCGCGCTTTCACGCGAACCACACAAACGGAAGAAAATCAAAAAAGAGTGTTGACAAACAAGTGTGAAGCGGATATACTTTCTTTCAAAATATATGAAAGGAGCGTTGACAGAAAAATGAATTTGACGGCTCATAATCACGTCTTGCGCATTCGCGCGCTTGGGGGGGGCCCCCCCCCCCCCCCCCCCCCGGCCCCGAAGATAAGGAGGGGGCGGTCGCGGGAA
>JAISCC010000073.1 GCA_031265845.1 Treponema sp. | reverse complement strand
TTTCAGCGCAATGAGCCAAATCATCCCATAGCAACTGATATTCAGGCGCATCCGAATACGCCGCCTGTGAATAAAAAAAGAGCAGCGCTAAAAATATGCGTCTCATTCAACAATCTCCTGAGAAACCGCGAAGAAGAATCGTTCTTTGCGGTTTCTCGTTGAAAAAGAACTGATCAATAGCTATATATATCAATAGAGGTACTTATCGTATCAGTATTAAACTCAAATAACCCGCCGCCACTACCGGAAACATTATAGGTATACGCATATATTCCTGATGATCCGCTCTAGATTACCTGAAAAGAGCCGGTTACCACTGATCCTTTCCACTTCGCTTGATCCCAATTTGGTGCGCCACTGACTGTTATAACAATGGTAAAAGAAGATGAGCCATCATGCAAGGTGATAAAAGAATTTGTAACTGACTGACCATTGACCGTCCGACTAACAAACGATGTGGCGGTTCTATCAATTTCTCCCTCAGAATTTGACATGCTGTCAGTACCTAAATTATCACATGATGACAATAATAAAATTGTCATCATGGAAACCAATCCACAGATAACCAATAAAGATATCTTTTTCATAAGATCCTCCTAAAATAAATTATTTCCTTTCGCGCCTAAAAGCGCGTTCAAGAAACATAATCTTATTATATCTTGTTCAGCTACCCAGATCAAGCGAATTCGGGTGTCATTTGAGTGTCAAAAAGTGTCAGATGAGGGTCATAAAGTGTCATTGAAAGTGTCTCCAGAGTGTCATGAGAGCGATTTGAAGCGGAAAAGAGTTGAAAAAGAGAATTTGCGCTTGCAAAATGACAATTTAATAGTATAATCCTGTAACGTTGCAAGCAGGTCGATTCAAGTCGTTAAAAACGCCATGATCATCTTGCTTTATCATGCAAAAATGGGTATAGCAATAATTATAACTTTCTAAAGGAGTTCATTATGACAAATGGAATGAGAACGGCCAGCCAGAACGGAGCGCCTTTCCCCTGGTGGCGCCATTTATGCGATTGCATTGCGGAGACGTTCCGGTTCACGGACGCGGAGATGTCCGCCTTCGCGGAAAACCGGACGACGAAGCTGATAGGAGCGATCCCCTTTGTCGCGGGTTGCGAGGAGCCGGAGCGAACCGCCCTGACCCATCTGGCTTTATATGTCACCGAATTGCGCGGCGGCGCCGCCATTCTGGGGCATGTCCCCGCGGACAACGCCGACATATTCAAACGGCTGCGGTTCATCGCGGGCTTTTCAGGAGGAGACACGGATGTCATCAATCACGGCATGACCTGGCTGGCGTTGATCATGCTTGTTGGCTATGAGCGGAGCCGGGACGCGGACGCCAGGAATCATGTCTACAATCCCTTGAACGACGGCTCGTGGGACGCCGAGTCGCTGAAAGCGAAACTCGTGGAATCGCTTAAAACCGCCCCCTGCGAGGCGCTGGACGCTATTCTCAATGAGGGCGAAGCTCCTTTCACATGGTGATCATGATAAAAGACACGCCTTCCGTTTGGCGGGGGCTGGCGGGCTTGTCGCTCGGCGTATGGCTTCTGGTGATGGGCTTCAATGTTTTCTATCTTGATCCGGCGATGACGCCGCAACACGAACAAAACATCATAACTCTGCCGGTCTTCATGGCGATCAGCCTCGGCACCCTTTTTGGCTTCACGGCGCTTCTTGTTTTCCCAACGCGGTTTTACATCTACGCCGGAATATTCTGTTCTTGGGGGTTGCTCTCTCTGATTGACGGCGGCGGCGTCGCGGGACTAATCATGTACCTGTTGGGAATGAGTTTCGCCTGGCGGCAAGGATTTTTCAAGCGGGGTCGAGCCGTAAAGATTCCGTTGCTGATACTGGCGGCAATAGCGGCGATCTGTTTGCAGTACCGGTATGGCGTGATGGTCTTCATCAACACTATTGTGAGTTGTTTCGGGCTGTTTCTGATGATCGGCATTGGCGTCATGGCGCTTCTGCCCGTGATCCAGAAACGGCGCGGGACTCTCGCGCCATATCCCACCGGCGAGGAAGCGGGCGCCGCCGCGCCTTCCGCTCTGGATGTAAGCGAACAAGACAGGGACATCTTAAGCCGGATTCAGAAAGGCGAAAAATATGAGCGCATAGCCAGGGAACTAGGCGTGTCGGTCAGCACGGTGAAAAGGCGAGTCAAGGAGTTGTTTCAAGCGTTGCGGACGCCGAACCTCGCCGATTTTTTGAGGCGATACAAGGAGGAGCCGGTTGACGCCGTCATTGAAAGCGTAAGCGGAAACCGGACGGGCGTTTTCCACAACGTCGGCGCACCATCCGGAATCGCCGCCATGATCAAGGAGCGGTTGCAAGGACAAGGCGTCTCTGATCCGCGCATCGCGTCAATAGATCAGGAAATCGCCGATGTCATCGCCGAGTGCGACAAAGAGACGGTCAACACCGGCATAGTACAAAACATTCTCTCAAAAATCGAAGAGAAAGCCGGTCCGGTTGCGCGGGAGCTTGTCTCCCACGAGATAACTCAGGCGCTGGTGAAAAAGATAGGCGGATAACTATCGACTGGCATACTGTTGGGACTTCTCGCCCCAAAAACGAGCATACCTGACCGATCTTGGTCTTTTCCTTGTAAAGTGTATATAGGTGACGCATGCCGCCTCTCTTCCAGCCTGAAACCATGCGAAAAAATTGGATACGAACTCACGTGTCAGTCAGGATTTTCGTGATATGCCGCTTTCGGGCGAGCTAACTCGTTACAGCATCAAGTCTTTGTCTTTGGGCGCGTAGGGATTCGAACCCCAGACATCCACGGTGTAAACGTGGCGCTCTAACCATCTGAGCTACGCGCCCTTCCTTACGATTGCCCAGAGGGAGATTTGAACTCCCATGCTGTTGAGGCACTGGTACCTGAAACCAGCGTGTCTACCAATTCCACCATCTGGGCTGGATTTTATTCACCTTGGACGATGTTGGATTTGAACCAACGACTTCTACCGTGTGAAGGTAACACTCTCCCACTGAGTTAATCGTCCATCCTGTTAAGATAGATTAGCAAAATCAAACGCTTTTGTCAAGGTGTTATGGACGAAAAAGCTTTGAATTAACAAACGCTTTTCCGCAAGCCGCTGAAAGTCATTGAAAGCCACTTTTGGCGGATCAAAGAAATAAATTTTTGAAGAATATGAAAAAATGGTTGACTAGACACTGACGAAAAAAGCGAAGTCCATGAGCGGGTCAGCGCAACTGACAGAAAAAGCCCGGTGTTGCTGGTAAAGATGAAAAAAGCTGGCTAATGGCTTGTTCGTTGGTTGATTTTTTATAGAAAAAACTATGAACTTCAGAGCGATCTACGAAAGCGCGAAGAAGGAGCGGGAACAGAACCTTCGAGAAGACAACGCTTCTTACAAACTGGGCAATCCCGTGGCAGGTCTCCAACCCACTAAAAAGGCGGATCACTATCAAGCCATACACAAGGGCTGGCGCCTGAATATGGGCGCCTCTTTGAAGAAAGAAGCGATCCTCGCGCAATCCACCAGGCAAAATGATGAGTGTAATGTATATGGCGGTTGCGGCGCAAACCGCGCCACTGTGTTTTTAGAGTTGGGTTTGATCGGCGCGTTCAGGCGGTTCGGCGGACACCTCCATCATTCCTGTTTTCAAGAGCGGCCGCCCCCTTTGCCGCTTCTATAAAATGTTTGCTTATGGAAGTCCTGTGTCGGCGCCGGCGCTTTTAGCGGCAGAGAATCCTCCCTCCGATCAAACAGATCAAGCGACATTTAAAAAAGCCGCCCGCATCGCCCGCCGGAATGTTTGTGGATACGCGGGTTTCTTGATATTGATAAATAATAAGAAATTGAGTCGGCGGCGTCATTTATGAAAATGCCTCTGTAACATGCATATTTTTACATATAAAAGCCAAAATATTACGATAAGTGGTTGATAGTTTATGATACTGTAAGGTATAATATAACAAAGGAGCTAAAGGAACGTTATGCGAAATAAAAATTGAAATTTCAGAAGAATGCGCCGCATGGATGCGGATCAAGAAAAATCCATTGGAGAATAATTAAAAAAATAAAATATTTGTGTAAAAATAAATTGAGGTGGAAAATGGTGCAATTATATACAGAAAGATTAATAATAAGGGATCATGTTTTAGACGATTTAACAGAACATCATGAATTATTATCAGATGAAAAATCAATGAGATATTTACCGGAAATTAAAACAAAAAATTTAAACGAATCAAAAGCAAATCTTCTAAAATCTATAGAAGAAGCCGGTTCAAAAGATAGAAAATTATATTTTTTTAGAATAGAAAATAAAAATACAAAGGAATATATAGGGGAAATAGGATACACGGCGACAAAAGAAACACCTTTTGGAAAAATAGTTGATATGGGATATTTTATAAAAGAAAAGCATTGGGGGAAAGGATATACAACGGAAGCGTTAAAAAGAGTGATAGAATACGCATTTGAAGATGATAATGTATATAGAATATCGACAGGCTGCATAAAAGAAAATAAGGGTTCTGAAAAAGTAATGATAAAGAGTGGAATGATAAAAGAGGCTGAATATAAAGAATATCAGTTGCATGAAAATAAATTAAAGGATAGGGTGGAATATATATTGCTAAAGCATGAATGGAAGAAATGAAATATAAAAATAGAAAAACAAGCCCGCCGTCCGGCGGGCGTCGCAGCAGTTTTTACTTCGCATGACAGGTCTGTATATGCTCCGCGCCTATTCGAGGATCGGGGTTCAGGCCGGCTAGATCATCCGCCTACGGCTCCTTTCCACGGCAAACCTCCGCCACATTTTGTCGGCCCTGGTCTTTGCTGCGCAAAGCCCTTATCCGGGCTGTCAAAATGTCGTCAACCTGAAAGGTCGCAAACAGCGGAAATGCGCCCTAAATTATTTTGAAAAAATGAATAAAGAATTCCTGCGGCAAGCTACGGGGTATTGAAGGTTTCTCCTTGAAAATATTCGCGTATGCGGGGGGAACAAATCCCTCGCACCCCCAGTGTGAAGCGCCCCAAGGGGCTAAACTTGACCCACAGATTCATGCGAGATACCCCCCGGTATGCCGGCAGGATGGAGAGTTTCATTATCCCAATCCAAATAGTTTTTACTCCCGGCGGACCGTCGCT
>JAISCC010000060.1 GCA_031265845.1 Treponema sp. | reverse complement strand
GAGGTTGTTCCAAAACTTCAGTTTTGGAACAACAACCTTAGATTTAATAGAAAAAGCGGGCTTTAGACCGCTTTTTCGGAAGCCTGTTCTAAAACTAACCGAGTTTTGGAACAGGCTCACCTATCCAGAAATTGAAATAGATTTTAACCCGCATCCACAGGCGTTTCCTGATATTGCCGTTGAGAATTTCGGCGTTGAAGTTACATTCACGTTAGCCGACACATGGTGGAGCGTCGCCAACAGCGTTCTTGAAACGAACCGCATAGAGCGCGTTGAAAAGGTGTATTTGATTTTTGGCAAGATGGGCGGTACGCCGGAAGTGAAATGGGACGACTACGAAAAGAGCGTCATCCACGTCGGCGCCTCCCATGTGCCGCGCTTCGAGGTTGAAATCGCGGCTGAACATTCCCTTTTTGCATTGATGGGAATACGTTATGACGCCTTTCGCGTATTGCCGATGGAAGAAAAGATGCGCTATATCCGCGAATACGCCCGTTCCCGCCTGCGAAAGGGCGAGCGTTTATGGTGGCTTCCCGATAACGCAAACGCCGAACATACGTTGCCCATTCAAGCGCGGTTATATACTACGTTATCAACGGAAGAAAAAACAAAATTACGCGCCGAAGCGGTTCTGCTCTGTCCCGGAATTGTGCAATCAGGACGCGCAAAAAACAAATACGATGACGCGGTGTTATATTTGCTGACCTATCACGGCGTCATCTGTCATCAGGCGCGTGATTTGTTTTCCGCCGGAAGCGTCGCCAATCCCAATAATGACGATGAAGGCGGCATATATATTGAACGCGCCTTAAAACGTATTGAAAACGAAATAGAGTTGTTCAAAAACTTCAGTCTTTGAACAAATTCCACTTAAAACAGGCAAAATGCTGTGCATTTTGCGAGACTTGTTCGATAACTAACCGAGTTATTGAACAAGTCCAATGATAGAAGCGGCGCGGACAATGGACGACGCTCTGTTTGTTGAATACTGGGGTGAATCCGCGCCGCCAAAACAGCGTATCAAAAAATGGCTTGAAAAAGCCGACGCGCTGGCGCGTAACTGGACGCCTTCAAAAAGCCTCTTTTTGAATTATGATACAACATGAAAGAACGAACAAAAGAAGGGCGGCGCAGGAGCGCCATGTTGCGACACGAAGCGCACTGTTTTTTAATCAAGCCAAACCGGGGGCGGCGCTAGAGGCTGTTTTGAAAAAAACAGCGAACATTTCCATGGGTTATTCACCGTGAGTCTAAAAAAGATACGGATCATTTTCAAAAAAGATGCGGTTCTTTTTCAAGAGAGATGTGGATCATTTTCAAAAGAGATGCGTTTCTTTTCCAAGAAAGATGCGTTCCATTATAGTTAAAAAGACGGAATGTCGTCAAAACCATTGACAGGGAAGACAGTGACAGAGGATGTGAGGCGCTGTTGAAAAAATAGGGGGAATAGGCTCAAAGACGGCTGCTGTACGGTAACGTGGCGCAACCTAAAAGTCTCCCTTGCAAGACCCATCATTTTTAGCTATGATAGATGATGAAATCTTTGAAAGCGGCTCGAAAGCCGCGCAAAGTGGCGCAGATCGTGCGCATAGCGCATGCCTTTACTATAAGGAAAAAAGGAAAAAAGAATGTATCAATCATTTATCGGGCTTGAAGTTCATATTCATCTTTTGACCAAAACCAAGGTTTTTTGCGGATGCCGTTCCGCTTTTGGCGATGAGCCGAACGCTAATGTGTGTCCGGTGTGTCTGGGCTATCCGGGCGTATTGCCGGTGTTGAATAGAGAAGCCATGAAAATGGGGTGCATGGTCGCAAAGGCGTTGCATTGCGCCATACCGGAAAAGACATGGTTTGAACGCAAGCAATATTTTTACCCGGATATGACGAAAAATTATCAGATTTCCCAGTTTGCGTCTCCGTTGGGACAGAATGGGTATGTTGACCTTGAAGGCGCCTGGGGTGTGAAGCGGGTGCGCATCCATGAATGTCACCTTGAAGAAGACGCGGGCAAGATGATCCACACCGGCGCCGTATCGCTTTTGGACTACAACCGCGCCGGGGTCTCCCTGTTGGAAATCGTCACCGAACCGGATATGGAAACCGGCGAGCAGGCGGAAGTCTTTATTCAGCAGTTCCGGCGCATGGTGCGGTACTTGGGCGTGTGCGACGGCAACATGGAAGAAGGAAGCCTCCGCGCCGACGCGAATGTATCCATCAACCTGCCCGGCAAGGGATTGGGCAAAAAGGTCGAGATAAAAAACCTGAACTCCTCCCGCTTTGTACGGCTTGGCTTGAACTACGAGATAGAGCGGCAGGCCAAGGTTCTTGACGCGGGAAAAACCGTGACGCAGGAAACCCGCCTTTGGAATCAAAACCGCGACCAAACCGAACCCATGCGTCAAAAGGAGAACGCCCAGGACTACCGGTACTTCCCGGAGCCGGATCTGCCGGTTTTTGAGCCGGACGCCGCGTTCCTGAAATCCGTGGAAGACGCCATGGTGGAGCTTCCTCTGCCCCGCCAAAAACGGCTCGAAAACGAGTGCGGCGTTTCCGCTGAGCAAGCCGCCATCATCTGTGAGGAGCGGGCGTTTGCGGATTATTTTGAAGCCGCTGTCCTCGCCGTATCGCGCATTTCTTCTAGTCTGGACAAGAAGAGCGCGGCTTCGCGTGTAGCGAACTGGCTTTTAACGGATATAAAACACATCCTGACCAGGGAAGGCGCCGCACTTTCCGCTATAAGCTCTTTCAAGCTCACGGTCGACCGTTTCGCCTGTCTTGTCTCAAAGATCGCGGACGGCTCGCTTTCCACCAAGAACGCCAAACAGACGCTGGAGCTGGTTCTCTCCGAAGACCGCGATCCCGCCGCCATTATCAGCGAAAAAGAGTGGGAGCAGATCACGGATCCGGCGAAGATAGCCGAAATCGCAGCCCTTGTGGAGCAGGAGGAAGCCGCGGCCATTGCCGAAGCGCGTGAAGCGGCGGCGGCCAAAAACCAGAAGCGCCTGCGTACGCTCACCGCCTTCCTCGTTGGCAAAGCGCTGGAAAAAACCCAGGGACGCGCCGATCCGCGGATTGTGGGGGAACAGATCGGAAATCTTATTTCCGAAGGCGCAAGAAAGGATGCCGCGTTACAACACGATCCGCTAGGTTGAAAAAAGCGCGGCGCATGTTGACAAGGACGGCGTCATGCGCTATAGTATTCCGTATGAGTGTGTCTATGGCGCGTTTCAAAACGATTACAGTACTAAACGGTATGTCCTGCTCGCTTCTCGCGAAGGGCGTTAGCGTTACGCCATCCGTTTCCGATACCCCCCCCCCCCCCCATGTAAAGTTCTCATAAGACATTCGCCAGCGCGTCTGGCGGCGTTTCCCGGTTCAGACCCATGTGCGCCATGCGCGGCATCCGGCGCAATCCTCCGCGCCATTCCCTGGGTGGCGTACGCCGTTCTTTTCGCGCTTTCGAGCCTTCCTGCCGCCGCCAGAAGAACCCGTATTCTTTCCCAAAGATTTCTTATTATGATTCCAAGAGTTCCTATTATCCTCCGAAGAGCGCTGTTTATCGTCCATATACATCTCGTTGACATACGAAAGAGGCGAATGCGATGGCAAAGAACTATATCCCATAACAAAAGGCATGAGATGACGAACGCACGGAGAAGACGCGATTGCCGACGCGGTCATCATCCATTGGGTCGATGGGCGAAACCGCGCGCGATTTCGCGAAACACAGGAAACTTGCCCGTATGGGCGGTGAACATAGAGGTATGCGTCATGTCATCTGAAACGGCTTGAGGAGGGCGGCGTCCGTACCGCCGCTGGAAGCGAAAAATTGGATGTATGAGACGCATAATAAAACTTTGTTGCCAAAGTAAAGGAGAAACAAATGGCAAACAAAAAGAAACAGAATGTAGCGCCCGATTGTGGGGCGGCGGTTTTGCCGGCATTGGCGCTGGCATGTGGATTGGTCTTTTTTGCGGGCTGCTCAACGCCACCCCCTATCCGTCCAGCGCTGGATCAAACGGTTGTCAATATACAGCGGCCTTCAACAAGTCTGGATACCGGAAATTTGTTCATCCTTGTGGATGATCAATACCTAAACAAAAGCGCGCCCATTAAAAAAGGGCAGTTTGTGACATACCCCGTTAATAACGGGGTGCATTATATTCATGGTGTTTGCGGGAAACTTGTCAGCGAGGCGATCAATTTTTCCGCAAATTCAAGAACGATATCATTTGTGGCGGAAATCGTGAAAGAACCGGGATTGTTCGGCAAGAAAAAACTCGTTATTTCACGAAGCGAGGTCAGAAATGATACAGGAAGGCAAACCGGCCAAGACATTCAGGAAAGTTACGGGAACACGCAGTAGGGAAGATTGAAGATGGATGGAAGGCGTGTTGGTTCATTGATGCGCCGTATTATCTGCGGCGGCAAACGGCATCCGGTCGCTTTCCATCCGGTCAACCATTCCCCATATTCTATGGGCGCCGTTAGACACGGGCAGTGTTCTCGTTTGCTCTTTGCCTATCGGCTGGCTCTTGTTTATTTGTGTCCCGCTCATATAAACATACAGTTTCCCGTCGTTCATGTATATTCCCACCCAATCCGCTACGACCGGCGACGGCTGGTATGTCGTGCATCCGCCAAGAACATATCCCAACCACAAGGTAACAGTGAGAGCATGGACGGAAAGGGTAGGAGGGGCAAAAGTATTATCAATAGAACGTGTGGATGGAGAAAGAGCTGCCGCGTTGTAGCGCGGCGTTCCGCGTTCCGCAACCGGTTTTATGACGCCTAACATTCAGGCTGTTGCGAATCTACGGTTCGGGCGAAGGGCTGCTGTGGGAATGAAGCGTTTTTCCGCTTAGCAGAGGCGTGGAATGATCTAGCAAACCGTATCTCGATCCGCCTGCTGGCGGCGAAGCGCAAACAGTCCTGTCATGCGAAGTGCAACCCGTACTCCATTTTATTTCTTCAAATATTTTATTTGTCATATTTTTTTAATCATTATTAAACATGAATTTTTTTCATCCCACATTTCAGTTAATGTTATTAACTCTTCAAATCCCATCTTTTTGTAAAATCTTCTTGTCTTTGCATAATTTTTGTCTTCATCTATTTCACTTATTGTTTTTACTATCACATATTCACAGTTGTTTTTTATAAAATATTTTTCCACTTCTTTATACAATAATGTCCCAATTCCTTTTCCATGATAGTGCGGATCTATGCCGCATACATATACATCTCCGGTTCTATCGTAATGTGTTCTTCCTGAGAAAAATCCTATACAATTATTCTCTTTATCAAAAGCAGCCCAATACGGATATTTATTTACTGTAATTACATATTCCCGCAATCCTTCCTCCATGCCAAACCATTCGGGTAATTTTCGTAAAATATTATTTGTATATTCTGATTTTTTATTATTATCATTTATTTCCATAATTTTATATTCCATAGAGATTATTCCTCCAAAATATTTATGTGTTATGATATAAATTTTTGATTCTTTTGTCAACTAACGGCGAAGCCGCTTGGCATAATTTCACAGAAAATTTTAGGGTTGCATTTCGCCTAACGTTCCGCTGTTATGACGTTTTGGGGCGGAGCAACGGCGTGGGAATAAGCGTAGCGAATGACCTAGCCATTGTGTAGCCCCGTCCCGTAGGGGCGAGCAGATACAGTCCTGTTAAGCGCCGTTAGTCCGTATACCATTATCTTTTAAACCATTTTTGCAATTTAATGTTTTAACACATTTATACAAAAACGGTATCAGACATATTTTCTTTTTCATTACTATCAAAAAATAAACAAGCAACCACTATGGATAGGCTTACCGCTTAATCAAAGTGGTTGCTTGTTTCTGCCGTGAGTGTGAATGTGTGAAAATCAGACTATTTTTTGTATCCGCATTTTGGACACACACCATTTTCATTTAACAGAATGCCGCATAACGGGCAACGGTCTTTTTCTTTTTGCCGCTCTTTCTCATATTCTTGGGTAGCGCCATTAACGCCGCTTGTGAAGGTGATTTTCGCGATGTTTAATTTGTCTTTCAACAAGTCGTAAACGATCTTAATCATACCTTCAACGGTCATCGTTTCTTTTGTAACAACCAAACGGCATTCCGGATAGGCTGTCGCAAGCTCTGTCTTGAAAGCAGGTCCTTTTTGTTTATTGGCTGGCGCTCCGTTCTTAATGCCTTGTGATTCATAAACGCCAAGAATCGCAGGCAACAACGGATCATCTTCCCTTAAAACCAAAGCGTGGTCAAAGTTTTGTAAAACTTCCCATGCGGTTTTCTTAATTTCATTGCACGGAAACACCATATTGACACCGGCGTTAACGGAATCTTCAACCTCAATTGTCAGTATCCCCGTATGCCCGTGCAAATACTGGGCTTCGCCTTTGAACCCATAGAACCTATGGGCATACTGTAAGTCCAATATTGTGAAACTTCTCATAAATTTTCTCCTATACACATAAACATATTTATATAATACTATATATATAATCATATCGTCAAGTCTTTTTCCTAAATTTACAACCAAATTTTAGGACTATTGCGCATAACGTCCAGGATGTTACGACGTTTGGGGCGGGACCCCGCCCCAAACGTGGCTACGAAAAACCGCACCAAGAGCGTCAGCCCGACTGCGGTTTTTCGTAGACCGATCCGCCGTAAGGCGGCGAAGCGTAAACGGTCCTGTTATGCGAAGTAACATTGACTATTATTTTCAAACATTGACACTCCTTTTCCATTTGTTTCTAATATATTACTATATAATGAGTTGATGAACATTAAAATTATCTCATTTGCAACCTGTCTTGACAAACGTTTTCTTTTATCTTACATTTTATGTAGACGCATTGTAGACGATGATGGAGGTTGTATGAGCGTGAAAGTGCGCGAGAAGCGCGGAAAGCTGTATCTGGACATTTACCAGGGCGGCAAGAGGGCGTGGGAAGCCCTTCACCTTGAATTGACAA
>JAISCC010000004.1 GCA_031265845.1 Treponema sp. | reverse complement strand
AGCAGGCTCATGTAGCCTTCGCGGCCGCCCCAGAAGGTGTAGCCCTGGCCGCCCAGTTTGATGGTTCCGTCAATGGCGTTCTTCACCTGATTCGCCGCGTGGGCGACCACGGCAAATTCCGGGTTGGTGGCCGCGCCGTTCATAAAGCGGGGGTTGTTGAACACATTGGCGGTTCCCCAGAGCAGTTGTACGCCGGTCGAATCCTGGCGCTTTTTCAGCTCCTCAACGATACGGAAGAAATTCTTCGCGGACTCCTCGGGGTCCTTGCCCTCGGGCGCAATGTCCCGGTCATGCCAGGCATAGAATTCCGCGCCGATCTTGGTGATGAACTCAAACGCCGCGTCGGCCTTGTTCACCGCATTCCGCATGGGGTCGCCGCCGGAATTCCACGGGAAAAGATGGGTCCCCACGCCAAAGGGATCCGATCCGTCGCCGCAGAAACTGTGCCAGTAGGCAATGGCAAACCTGAGCCAGTCCTGCATCTTTTTGCCGTGGACCAGCTTTTCCGCGTCGTAGTATTTGAACGCCAGCGGATTCTTGGAAGCCGCCCCCTCAAAGGGAATCTTCCCAATGCCGGGAAAATATTCCTGGTTACCGATAAAATAATTCGCCATGCTGTTCTCCTTCAAATAGCAGTCTGTTATATATAAAGCGGCGTCAGCGCTTTCAGATACCGGTTGTATGCGGCGTAGGCCTGGTTGTATGCCGCCGCGGTTCCGGAATCGGGCGCGATATTTTCGTCCTCCCTAATCCGGATATGCTCGTCCGTAAGAGCGGCAATGCCCGCTCCCCTGCCCTCCAGCTTGAGCAGGCACCACAGGGCCTGAATCGCCGCGCCCATTGCCGCGGCTTCCGCGCTTACGGGACGCTTTACGGGCAGATTCATGATGTCCGCAACCATCTGCCGCCATAGTGGGCTTTTGCTCCCACCGCCCGTGATTCTGATTTCCCGCGCCTTGAAGCCAAGCGCTTGAAACGCCTCCAGCCCAATCCTCATGCCGAATATGGCGGACTCAAGCGCGGCGCGGGCTATGTTCTCTCGCGAACAATTCGCCGCAGTTACGCCCGCGATGGTCGCTCTGCCATTCGGGAGGTTGGGCGTACGCTCGCCGTTGAAAAAAGGCAGGAACACCACGCCGTTCGCGCCTGCCGGAGCCTTCGCCGCCAATGCATCGAATTCTTTTACGTCAAGAGCGAAAAGTTTTCGCGTTTCTTCTGAGGCGACCGTACAATTCATCGTACATAAAAGGGGCAAATAGCCGCCTGTTGAGGAATTGAAGCCGGAAAGCCCATTTTTAGGATCCGCCAACGGGACATTCGAATAACCGAACAAGGTGCCCGATGTGCCGAGGCTCATGGTAAGAAAGCCGTCTCTCACGGTACCGGAGCCGATAGCGCCCATCATATTGTCGCCGCCACCGGAGGAAACGGGAATTCCCACCGGAATGCCAAACCGCGCCGCCGCTTTTTCTGTAACAAATCCGTTCGGCTCATCGGAAGCTATAAGGGGCGGCAACAAATCAAGCAGTTTTTCGTCAATAATAGCGCACATTTTCTTTGACCACGTACGCGTCTTGCCATTAAAGACAGCCGTACCGGAGGCATCGCCGCATTCAGCCTTATATGCGCCGGTAAACACATAGTTGAGGTAATCGTGGGGCAACATGATGTACCGCAACTTGGCGAAAGCCTCCGGTTTATGCCGTTTGAGCCACAGTATCTTCGGCGCCGTGAATCCCGGCAACATTAAGTTGCACACTTCGGCAATAACCGCATCATCTCCACCCGCCGCCTTTGTGATGATGCGACATTCCTCAACTGTAGAAGTGTCGTTCCACAATTTCACGTTGTACAGCGGCTTACCATCACCATCAAGAGGCGCAAACCCATGCTGATGCCCTGAAATTCCGATTGCCGTTATGCTGTTTTTATCAGCGGCGGGAAGGGAGGCAAAACATTTTTCCAACGCGGCGTCGTACCACTCGGTTTTCTGTTCGCGCGTACCATCGCTTTCGGCGATAAGATCAACAGGCTCCTGAAAACTGGAGATGATCCTATGCGCTTCCCAGTCGTAGAGAACCACTTTGACGCTCTGGGTTCCCATATCTATTCCAGCTATTGTTTTCATATATTCCTTGAATATTCTATAGAAAAAAATACTATGGTTTATGTGATCATAAAATCGGTAATATTCCCTACCACCCCAAACCAGCTTTCTTGCGGATATACACGCCATAGAAGTCCGCGAGAAGGAGGTTGATGGCAACCACGGACTGCTCATGGACGAGTTTCGCTTTGACTTGTTAAGCGTACGGACTTGTTCCAAAAGCGCCAACACTTGATTCCGCCCTTCTTTCAAATACTCTTTCCGGCGCGGTCTTATCCGCTCTTCCAGCGTCATATAAGCTTCCTCAAATTCGGCGTACCGGTCATACAGATCCCGCTGCATGCGCAGAAGGTTTTCCAATATCATTGGCGCGTCTTCTCCGCTTATAAATCCCTGCCCGCGACTCCGCTCAACCGCACCCTCCAGTTCCGGCGTCAGCTTTTCCTGCCGCACCGCTATTTCTTTCACATTGGGCGTCGTCAGCGTGACGCGTCTTCCGTCACGCGCCTCCCCTGCCGCGAAGCCGTATTGAAACACCCGCAACGCTTTCGGACGACAGGAATGTGACCGCGCCGCCGGGCGGATGGCTTTTGCCGAACAACCCGTCGATTAAACGCACGACAGACCCGGACTCGCTTCTTTCAGCGCATACTTAAACAACATGTCGAACACTCGCATGGTTTCGCGCCCGGCCGCGCCGCCAGATTAGTCATTTTCACCAGACATTTTCAAACGCTCCTAACACAAAGATTTCCACTTTCCCATATCGTCTTCAAAACCGTCTTCTAAAACAAGTCTTTTTAAGCTATCCTATCAGCATGTTTATATATGTCAAAGCATATCCAGCGAATATTTTTTTTATGACGAACTTCTAAGATTACAAGCCGTACGCTTTGCGTGGCTTGCGCGGCGCATACAACTTCTTTGCGTCATGCCAACAGAGAATGCTATAATTTTATAAGAATCATAAAATCGGCGCTGTTCCTTATCAGCCCAAACCGGCTTTACGGCGGGTATACACATCGTAGAAGACCGCAAGAAGGAGAATAACCGCCTTGACGACGTACTGCCAGTGCGCCCCCAGATTCATCAATGACATGCCGTTGTTGATGGCCGCCATGACCAAGCCGCCGACAATGACGCCGACCACCGTGCCGATGCCTCCGGACGCGGAAACGCCGCCGATATAACAGGCGGCGATGGCATCCATCTCGAACATGTTGCCGGCCTGGGGCAAGGCGCTGTTCATATAGCCTGTGGAAACAACAGCGGCAAGACCGGTCAGTCCGCCCATAATGCAGTACACGGTGAAGGAAACCATTTCCGAGTTGATGCCGGAAAGCTTGGCGGAACGGGCGTTGCCGCCCACCGCATAGATATAACGCCCCAGAACGGTGTTTTTCATCATAAAATTAAACGCAAAAACGGTGACGCCCAGCGCCGCTACGACAATTGGCAGTCCGCGATACGTGGCAAAACGCTGGCACAACGCCATAACCAGGACGGAGATAAGAACGAGCTTCACCACAAAAAGCGGCGCTGGAACAACATCAAAGTTATTGCGCTTTTTGTCGCCCCGCGAAATAATTTCCGTGATGATGAACACAACAACAATGACAAAACCAATGACAAGCGGCGTCAGATCTATGCCACCGGCATACAAATTCGGGAAGAAACCGGACGCCAACTGCTTGTACCCTTCGTTTTTCAGAGAGATGGGACTGATATTGGTGACGATATACGTCAATCCTCTGAAAAGGAGCATGCCCGCCAGCGTAACGATAAACGCGGGAATTTGCAAGCCGGCGATCCAAAGCCCCTGGAACGCGCCGATAGCCACGCCTACGATCAGAGAAATAATCACTGTGGGAACCATGCCTATGCCGGTGTTGTACAGCATGGCGCTTATGGCGCCGACAAAGGCGCAAACCGATCCGACCGACAGATCAATGCCGCCGATGATAATCACCTGAACCATGCCCGTGGCAAGAATCAGCACATAACTGTACTGAATAAAAATATTGGTAAAGTTGCGGGAATTGAGATTGGTTCCCCGCGTCAGCACGGCAAAAACAATCATAATCAACCCCAGCATCAGGAACATTGAATAGCTCCTGATATTGGCCTTAATCAATTCACCGGCGCCGGTTTTCTGTTTCTGTATATCACTCATATTTCTCTCCTGAGATGTCGCGCCGCCCTAATTCAAAAGGGCAATCCGCATAATTTTTTCCTGGTCAGCCTCGTCATGCGCCAGTTCCCCTTTGATCTTCCCCTCATTCATCACGTAGATTCTGTCAGCCATGCCCATCGCTTCGGGAAGTTCCGAGCTGATCATGATGACGCTCTTGCCTTGCGCGACAAGATTGTTGAGAATCTCGTAAATTTCCGTCTTGGCGCCAATGTCAATGCCGCGAGTCGGCTCGTCTACGATGAAAATATCCGGATCAGCGAGCAAGGTGCGGCTTACCACCACCTTCTGCTGGTTTCCGCCGGAAAGGTTTCTGGCAAGCTGATTGACGGACGGCGTTTTGATGCGGAGATCGTTCCGGTATTTCTCGGCTTCCGCAATTTCCCGCGACGCATCTACAACACCTAGTCTCGACAATTTTTTCAAAGACGAAGCGGATATGTTTGTCTTGATGGTCTGGATAAGGATGAGTCCCAAGGTCTTGCGGTCTTCCGACACATAGCCCAAACCATTGTTAAGCGCCGCCCGCGCGGATTTCAACGCAAGGCGCTTGCCATGCAGGTACAACTCGCCCTCGCTGCGGAAACCATAGGACTGCCCGTACAGACTCATCATCAATTCGGTGCGTCCCGCGCCCATTGGGCCGCAAAAGGCGACTATCTCGCCCTTGCGGACATGGAAGGACGCGCCATCCACCACCTTCATGCTATGGTACTCTGGATGGTAGACCGACCAATTCTTCACCTCCATGACCGTCTCGCCGGGATGGGATTTCCGCTCCGGAAACCGGCGCGTTAAATCGCGCCCAACCATATCCTTTATGATCATCATTTCCGTCAGATTGTCTTTCTTAACATCATACGAAGAAATGCTCTTCCCGTCTCGTAGCACCGTAACCGTATCGGCGATCTTCAACACTTCGTTCAATTTGTGTGAAATCATAATTGATGTGATGCCCTGTCGTTTGAAGTCAAGGATCAAATCAAGGAGTTTTGAACTTTCCTCGTCATTCAGCGAGGAAGTCGGCTCATCAAGAATGAGCAGTTCGACATGTTTGGAAAGCGCGCGCGCAATCTCTACAAGCTGTTGCTTGCCCACGCCCAGTCTGCTTATAATCGCAGATGGATTCTCTTTTAAGCCAACTCGGTCCAAAAATTTTTGAGATTCTTTTATATAATGATTCCAGTTGATAACGCCGCAGGTGGTTTTCATGTGTCCAAGGAAGATATTTTCATATATAGAAAGATAAGGGCTGAGCGCGAGTTCCTGATGAATAATGGCAAGCCCTTCTTTTTCACTGTCTTTAACGCTATGATAATTGGTTTCCCGGCCCTGGTAGAACACTTTGCCTTCATAGGCGCCGTTGGGGTACACTCCGCTGACAACGCTCATCAAGGTGGATTTTCCCGCGCCGTTTTCGCCGCACAAAGAGTGAATTTCCCCTTTTTTCACCTTTAGACTGACGTTATCAAGCGCCCTGACGCCGGGAAATTCCTTGGTAAGATTCTCTATCTCCAGTATATATTCACTCATATACAAAACTTCTCCGCAAAATTTTTCGCATCGCAAACAACTCGCTTGCTTAGAGCGCACTAAACAGCAAAGCCGACGGCTGAACCGCCGGCTCACTATGAGGTTATTTCAAGTTGTTTTGGTTGATTTCTTCCTGAGTATAGAACCCGGCGTTTACCGGATCCTTCCAGTTTTCTCTGTAGATGATCACCGGGTCAAGAAGGTAGGCTCTGACCACTTTTTTGCCGGTGTCGCCGATGCTCTCAAGTCCAATGGAAGAAGCGAGAACCGCGCCCGGAATATTCGGAGTCGTTCCTTTCACCGCGGCTTCGGCAAGAAGAATCGCGGCTTCGGCGAGTTTGCTGGTGTCCTTGAATACGGTCATATACTGCTCGCCGTTTTTAATTGATGCGGCGGAAGCGGCTTCGGCGTCCTGACCGGTGACAACCGGCAACTTGCCGGCGTATTTGGCGTCCGCTTTACAGGCTTCAATGATTGCGCGGGCAAGCGTATCGTTCGGGGCGAGAACCGCGTCGAGCGTTACGTCTTTCGCATCGCCATTCAGCAGGTTTTCCATGCGGGTTTTGGCCACGGCCGCCTGCCAGTTCTCAGTGGCGATACGCTGGAAATTCGCCGTATCTTTTGATGTTTTGGGATAGGGTCCAACGACAATGAGAGCGCCGCTTTCAACGTAGGGATTAAGTACGCTCATCGCGCCATCATAGAAGAAAAAGGCGTTGCCGTCTGTGGGAGAACCGGCAAAAAGCGTGATGTACTTGGGCGCCGCAGCGGTGGCGCTCGTGAGATTCAACCCCCTCTCAATTCCCTGCCCCTGAAGTTGACCGACCTTGAAATTATTAAAAGTGATATAATAGTCATAATCAGCGGAATTCGGAATGATGCGGTCGTACGCGATAACCGTAACTTTGTCGCGAGCGGCGTCCGCAACAGCGGCGGCCACGCCGTCATTCACGCAACCGATAATAATGGCTTTTGCGCCCTGGGTAAGGAAGTTCTGAATCTGCGTATTCTGCACGTTTTGATCCGCATTGGCATACTGATCCTGTGCGCGGAAGCCTTTCGCTTCGGCAAATTTCTTGAGAGAAGCGCCGTCCTTTGTCCAGCGCAACACATGGGTTTCAGGCATAGCGATGCCCACAAATGTAGCGCCGCCTTTGTTGTCCGCGCCTGGTCCCGCGAAAACCGTACCGGCGACCAGAACGACCGCCACTGCGGCAAACAATAATTTTTTCATTTTTCCTCCAAAATCACACTTCTATATTAACCGCCCATACGGGCAAGTTTCCCATGTTACAGAGACCTCTGCGGACACCCTGCGGGATGCGCAGACATGCGCAGAGGGAACGGGTGAGAAATATGCTGACGGATATCGCCAGCTTGCTTGTATAGTGATTGTTATTCTTTTTGGTGTAAGAAGTCGCTTTAAGACAATACGGGGGGGGGGGGGGGGTATTCAACAACGACGCGCGCGTTGACGGCGCGGCTATTCACATAATACGCCTTTTTCATTTTCTGTTTAAGCGACACTCCTTTTGAAAGCCTTGATACTAATTAAAAAAATAGTATATCCTTTTCTGTTGGTTGTCAAGCATGTTTTTCAAATTTTTTTCAAAAAAATGAATCGCCCCGCCGCGCTCTGAGTTGACGCCCCCGCAGGACTTTATAAAAGAAAAACCCCGCTGAAAAGCGGGGTTTTGGGATTGGCGCGTTACAGTTTCCTTATCGTCAACGCGCTGAATTTAATCGTTATCGTTCGCGTGGACGCCGCTTTGTTCTCTTTCTCCGACGCGAGGATGTTCAGCATATTAGAGCTATCCGCCTTAATG
>JAISCC010000142.1 GCA_031265845.1 Treponema sp. | reverse complement strand
TCAATGTGGTGAACCGCGTGGTTCAGCGTGCACCCGCCGCCCTCGGTTTCCCATTTGCCGCGCCACCAGAGGTCGTAATAGTGTAGCCCGCGCCACCAGAACGAATCGATCTGGGCGTGCAGTACGCGCCCGATCATGCCGCTATCAAGAACCTTTTTCAACGCGGCAATCGGGGCGCGAAAACGGTTTTGCGCGATGCAGGCGAGAAACTTTCCGCTCTGTTTTTCCGCGGCAAGCATCGCATCACATTCTTCAAGGCTTGCGGCCATGGGCTTTTCAACAAGAACGTTGCAACCCGCGTTAAGGCAATCAATGGCGATGCTTGCGTGTGTGTATGGCGGTGTACAGACGCTTACAAGATCGATCTGTTCTTTCATGGTTTCAAGCATGGTCTTGTGCGAATCAAAAACCTTCGCGTCAAGGTTGTACGCCTTCTTACGATTCTCGCATTTCTCCGCTACAATATCGCAAAGGGCAACGATTTTGCAACGGTCTGGAAACGCCAAATACGCTTCCGTATGAAAACGCGAGATATTTCCTACGCCGACAATGGCTATGTGTATCATACTCATTCATATCAGTATACACACCTGTTGAAATAAAACAAGGATAAGTAATCGTGTGTGCAATTCATTTTAACAAATGAAAGGTGTGGCGTTTGAAATGAAATAGATTGACAGCTAACCGGCGCTTTGTGTATAAAAACTATATATCCATTATCAGGGATGCATAAGAGTATAATTTGGGTCATTTTATTTCGATAAACGCAGGCGTTTCATTTTTATGGCAACCTAGACATGGAATTGCGGAAACGGTTGAAAACCCATTGGAGGATTATTTGCAAGAAGGCAGACAGGAAGACGAAAAATGTATAATTAAAAACAGTAAACCCCCGGCTTTGCCGGGGGTGTTTGACTGAGCTTTTGGGACAAGGCGCGCGCTGGAACAAATAAAGTGGAGCCCGTTTCAAAACACGACCTACGTTCTCCGAACATAAGTCGCGTTAGTTATGGAACGGGACTGAGGAAAAAGTCAAAAGCCCACTTTTTCACTTATAAAAAACAAACCCCCAATAGCGCAAAGCCGTTATAGCAACGTCGCCAGCAGTATCGCCTTGATGGTGTGCTTGCGGTTTTCCGCCTGATCCCACGCGCGGCTTTGCGGCCCGTCAATCACACCGGCGGCGACTTCCTCTCCTTTCACTGCCGGAAGACAGTGCAGGAAGATGGCGTCTTTTCTGCCAGTCATGTCCATAAGCGTCTGGTTGATCTGATAGGGTTTTAGCAAGGCGCGGCGTTCTTCCCGCTTGGACTCTTCGCCCATCGAAACCCATACATCCGTATAAAGGGCGTCCGCGCCCGCGACTTGATCACGATCATCGCAGACGGTTATTGACGCGCCGCTCCGTTGCGCCAGGGGTTCGCATATTTTGAGCAATTCCGGATCCGGAGACAGCGCCTTCGGAGTAATGATAGAAAAGTTGACGCCAAGTTGCGCGGAGATGACGAGGAGCGAGCGGGCCACATTGTTGCGTCCGTCTCCCACAAAGCACAGTTTTTTGCCCTTGCACGCGCCGAAGTTTTCTTCCAATGTAAGAATATCGGCGAGGGCCTGGGTGGGATGGAACGCATCTGTCAGTCCGTTGTACACGGGTACGCCTGAATAGTTTGCCAGCGCTTCCACTGTGGACTGCTTGAAACCTCTGAATTGTATGGCGCTGAACATGCGTCCCAACACCCGCGCCGTATCTTCAATGGATTCTTTCGCCCCAAGCTGAATGTCTGCGGTTGAAAGAAACACAGGATGTCCGCCTTCCTCGCCAAACGCAGTCTCAAACGCGCATCTCGTACGGGTGGAACGCTTTTCAAAAAGCAAGGCAAGCGTTTTGCCCTTAAATCGTTCACAGACGGCGTTTTTCTCGCGCTTCACTTGTTTTGACAAGTCAAGAACAAAGCGAATTTCTTCCGGCGTGTAATCAAGCCACGTCAACAGCGACCTGCCCGCCAGGGATCTGCCTTTTAGGGCGGTTTGTAAGGTTTCCTGTATACTCATGGGGCAAGTATAGGGGATGCCGCGCTTTTTTTCAAGAGAGAGATCGCGGCGGCATTGCCGGCGGCAACGCCGCGTTTACTTCCCGTCATCATTAAAGAAGCCGTTCTTCCAGTTGAAACGGCTTGCGTTCGGCAGGGGGACGCCCTCTTGCGCCGCAGTCATTACGGTCTTGTACTCCTTTTTTTTGAGCGGCGGTCCAGAGAAATCAAGGATAAACCGCCTGAAACCAGCTTCGCGGAGGAAGGGAATTTTATCGACAATGGAAAAAGGTTTTTCAGGAACAACCAGCGATTCGCCGCTGGACATTCCGGCTTCATCCGGTTCCGTGACGAGCGAGAAATATTCTTCTTGATTGTCGCCGAAACGCTCCCACGAATACAGGGGGCTCAAATCGTTGCGAATGCGGAAGAGCGCGGGATAAGCGAAAACCGTTACAAAAACGGAAGAGCGTTCCGGTTTTTCAAACGTACGCTCAAGATTTTGCCGGTTGTTTTCAAGAGGGGAGACAATATACTCAACGCCGAGGTCATGGACAAAGGCGGACGCAAACCGGTTGAAGGCGTACAGGTAGGGACCGGCCATGAGTTCCACAGCGGATTCTACGCCGGCGGCCTGCGCCGCAGAATTCCGGAAAAGCGAAACATGGGCGGGGTTGTTGACCTGAAACGTACGAAAGCCTTCCTGACACAGCCGGGGAATCGCCTCCGCAAAGGAGTCTTCCAGCGCCTGCGGGAAAAAAGGATCAAAGGCGAGGATAATGTCATCCGGGCGAAACGGGAGAGGCGGCTTTTGTTTGTCAAACATGTTCAGAAGATAGTCAAGGGTGCGCGTGTTCAACGTCAGCGCTACTTTTACGGGTTTTATGGACTGCGCCGCATACAGGTCGCCCGTATGGGAGACCGCCGCGTACAGCCCTTCCGGCAAGCTTCTCGCGCTTTTTGGCTTGCGGACATTTTGAACGCTTTTTGCGCCGCCAGCTTTCCCGCGCCCCGCAAATTCGATGCATGGCGCCTTCTCGTGTCCGGGCGCGCGTTTGAACATGTCAATGTTCTTTGGAATGATCGGCGGGCGCCGCAGTGAAAACCGCTTTGACATCGCCTTTGTCTGAATAAGAAAAACATCGTCTCCAACCGTGAACGTATGCGGAATTGACACCCACGCATCAGAGCCGGACATTTCGACCGCCGTGAGTTTGCGCGAAAGCCGCCTGCGATCATCGGAGCTATGGATGCGGATAGAGTCGCCTTCAGCCACAGGCGTGTTTCCGCATGCAATAAGCCCCTGACAGTCATCTCCTTTTTTTCTGACCTTTAGAATTTTTCCCAACGCGATGCCGACACCGCCAGTTTTCCAGGGATTGAGAAAAGAAAGGTCGGCATGTGAATCATAATGAAAAATGGTTTTTTCGCGGGCAAAGTCATTCTGGAGGATGCGCTGGGCCCGCTCTATAGCCCCGGCTGTCTGCTCCTCGCTTCCACCCAGCGAATCAAGCGCCACGCGATAGGCGCTCACCACGACGCCGGCGTAGTCCGCGCTTTTCATGCGCCCCTCGATCTTGAAGGCGTTGACGCCCGCATCAGCCAAAAACGGAATTTTTTCGATCATCTGTAGATCAGCGGGGCTGAAAAAGTAGCCTTCTTCGGAAGCGCGGCCTGTTGTACGGTACATCCGCCTGCACGCCTGGGTACACATGCCCCGGTTCGCGGACTTTCCGCCCAGAAAACTGGAAAACAAGCATAGACCCGATTCGCTAATACAGAGCGCTCCATGGACAAAGACCTCAAGCTCCGAGTTGGTTTTGGAACGTATGTCCCGTATCTCTTCAAGGGCAAGCTCTCGCGCAAGCACAACCCGCGAAATGCCGCGCTTTGAAAGGACATTCACGCCGCAACCGCTTGCTATGTTCATCTGAGTGGAGGCATGCAGTTTCAGCGAGGGAAAGTACTGTCGCGCCATGTACGCCACACCGAAGTCCTGTACAATGATCCCGTCAGGACCTATACGCGACAAGTAGTTGAGAAGCTGGTACATGCGATCCGCTTCCCGCTGTTCAAAAACCGTGTTCACGGTGATATAACACCGCCTTCCTATACGGCGCAACGTACGAATCGCGGCTTCCACTTGAGAATAAGCGAAATTTGTCGTTCTAAGACGCGCGTTAAAGTTCTTTACGCCCAAATAAACGGCGTCCGCGCCGGCGCCTATAGCCGCGTCAAGCGCTTCGGGCGAGCCGGCTGGCGCCAATAATTCTATTGTATTCATGGTTACCTCATAGTTACCGGTGGTTTATACATGACAAGGGGTTGAGGCTTGACATTCGCTCTGCTGTTCCGGATGAAGATCGCGCCGCCGCCCTGCGAGGCGCCGGTGAAATCATCTCAAAGACTCCGACATCCGTATGTTTTGCGGCGCCAACGCTTCCCAGGGAGAAGGTTCAAGCGCATCCTTGTCAATCTCGACATATATCTGCGGTTCATAACCGGACTCCGGATTAAAGGCGTTCCGTGAATTAATGGCCGCAAGGTTTACCCCGGGGGAAGCGATATCGGTTATACCGGCTCGCACAAGGGATTGAGGATCGCGGGTGAGGCTGTCCCATGCGCGAGAGGAATTGATGTAGTAATCAAGCGCCCGCCTCTTGTATTCGGGATCGCCGGTGCGGACGGTGAGGGTTTCCAATGTAACGCCCATGTTATTTTCGACCGCCATAAGCCGCTTGACCAAGGTGAAATGGTCGGGACGTGTTTGCGGAGAAAGGACGGAGAAGCGATTTTTATCGGCGTTCAGCATATCGATCAACCGCGAGTAATAGGCTTGCGCCGTAAAATAATCGCCCCTGATATACGCGACGTTTCCCAGCGCATTGAGTATGCGCCTATTGTACGGCATTATATCAGCCGTATCTATGAACCGCTCCTGCGCCGGCGCCCATTGTTGCAAATGGTAATGGGCGGAACCCATGCGATACTGCATTTCGGGTGGAGCCCAGCCGTTCCGCTCGGCGCGGGCGTAGTACCGCAACGCCATGTCCATGTCGCCGTCTTTGGTAAAGTACTCAAGATCGCCCATATCCGCGTAAAGCCGCGCAGACTGGGGATCCGGCTGGATGAAATTGCGGGAAAGCGCGTCTTCATAGAGTTCTATTCCCTTTTGCAAATGCTCTTCCGCTGCAAAAAATTCTTTGTTGACGATAAGCGTCTCGGCGTACCTGCGTTCCGCGTCAAGCCGTATTTTCATGCGTTTGACGCTTGGAGCGCTGTCCGCGTCAAACAGCGGGATCGCGTGATCCAGGGCGCTCCGCTCTTCGTGGGTGTTGTCAAAATAATGGTAGTACCGGGAAAGGTTGTAGTGCGCTTCGGGAATGGCAGGACCTTTTTCAACGGCTTTGAGCAGAAGGTTGCGTACGTCGGTGATCTGCGAAACGTATTCATCGGGAACGCCGTCCGTCTCTTCAAACTGTCTGTCAAAGAGATAGCCGCTCATTTCCGTAAAGGTTTCCGCTGATATGCTGCGCTTTCCCTCCATTTCCGGATCGCTGAAGTGCCGTTGCAAGGGCAACACCTCCTCAAGGTTGTCGGTGCGGATAAAGTATTTCAACATGCGCTCAAGTACGGGATCGCTCTGACCGTGAGCCTCTATGTAGCGGGCATAGGCTTCACGCGCAGTCTCATATTTTGAGGGGTCGATTTCACCCCACGCAAGGGCGTTGTCTCCGACGGCAAGCAACGCGTCTTTGTCGTCAACCGTATAGTTGAGCAGGTATTTTCTGAGGATGCTGTCCGCCTTTTCGTAATTTTGCAACTGATTCGTTTCAAGCGCGGCATAATCCAATACCGCCTGTTTTTCTTTCGGGTAATGCTTGAGCAACGCTTCATATTTTTCTTCCGCAAACAGGTACTGGCGTTTTCCGGCAAAGGCTTCGGCATATCTATAAAACCACTTCTTGACAGGGCGCAGTTTGAACGCTTCGGTGAATTTTTTGTTTGCTTCCGGGTATTCTCCATCGTCAATAAGGACGTATCCCTGTTTATAAATCGACTCGGCGTGAAGGGGAATGTAAATAAACTTGTGCGCCAGATAGATAAGGGATAGCGCCACAAGTATTCCAAAAATGGTAAAGCCCGCGACAGGCAGAACTTTATGGATAAAAATGTATTTAAAACTGTTTTTTTCCGCTTCAAGCTCGGCGCCGGTTTTCTTTTCAAAACCTTTCGGAATATTGATGATGCGTCCCTGTATTTTTCCGGCTAAATCCGCGACTTCCTGGGCGGGCGCTTCTTCCACCAGCAATATGATGAGCTTGGACATCAGCTCCGGCGCCACCGCTTCTTCCGCTATCAATTCTTCACAGGCAATGCGCAGATTAAGCGGGTAAGAAGCAAGCGCATTTTTGAGATGTTCATAGTCCTGTTCGCTTAATAGGATTTCTTCAATACTATCCGAACTCTTGGGTAATCCAGACAGGGGGGCGCCCTTATCCAAGGTGTCGTCAAGACCTGGAACTGTAAAATCTTCGTCGCCTGCGCTCAACGCATCGGGCATAAAAATGCCGGTATCCTCGAAATTCGTCGCTTCAACCCCAGACGCCGCCCCGTCCGTAGCTCCGCTTACAAGAGTCGGGTCGTCCGCGCCTGGAGCGGAGCCATCGCCGGGCGGAAAAGAATCGGCGTCCAGAGGCGGAAGCGGCGATGCCATGTCATTGAAGTCCGGCAACTCGTCCATGTTCAAATCGTCTGGCGAAAAGCCCCCCGCGCCTGGAGCGGAGCCGTCGGGCGGAAAAGAATCGGCGTCCAGAGGCGGAAGCGGCGATGCCATGTCATCGAAGTCCGGCAACTCGTCCATGTTCAAATCGTCCGGCGAAAAGCCCTCCGCGCCTCGAGCGGAGCCGTCGGGCGGGAAAGAATCGGCGTCCAAAGGCGGAAGCGGCGACGCTATGTCATCGAAGTCCGGCAGCTCGTCCATGTTCAAATCGTCCGGCGGGAAAGAATCGGCGCCCAGAGGCGGAAGCGGCGGCGCCGCGTCATCGAAGTCCGGCAGCTCGTCCATGTTCAAATCGTCCGGCGAAAAGCCGTCCGCGCCTACAGCGGAGCCGTCGGGCGGGAAAGAATCGGCGTCCAAAGGCGGAAGCGCCGCCGCGTCATCGTAGTCCGGCAGCTCGTCCATGTTCAAATCGTCCGGCGGAAAACAGAGTTCGGAAGATCACACGTCGGAAGAC
>JAISCC010000050.1 GCA_031265845.1 Treponema sp. | reverse complement strand
AAACTATCACCAAATACAAAGTCTTTTTGACGGCTGATAAGACCCCCCAGGATATTAACCCCCCGTCTGTTTCCCCCCCCCCCCCCCATCAGTCCATTATGAGTCCGGTTTTGGCCTTGTCAAATATCTAACGCTTGCATTCGCGCTTATTTTCAATAAATTTCTCTCAAAAACGTCATACTCTTATATGGCATTTTCCCCGCGACACCCCGCCGGATTCAGGTTCATTCTTACCGGAGGCAGATTCGACTCAAAAGAGAGTACGCCCAACTTAAACAGGGGCGAAACAGCCCTAAAATTATATATGGAGGCATATCATGACAGTACACAAAGACTGACTCCCGACAAGCCGGAATGTCATTTTAGCGATGGCGAAGGACTGGTGGAGCATCGGACCAAAAGCCCATGACTGAGGCGTCCCGCAAGTGTGTTGCAGAACCTTGATGGTCTGACAACAAGCGTGGAAAGCGCTCTGGACGCGGCGAAGAACGAGACGACCCGCACTCCGGTGGCGACCGCACGGCGCAAAGAGGCGTTTGACACGCTGTCGAACGCGATTCAGGACACTTGCCGACGCGGATTTGGTGATTCTGGGACTCACGCCTCACGACAACATCCATACGCCAAAGCGGAGTTCCCGCGGCGCAGGCAATGGGGGAGACCTACCTGATGGGGCGGCACGAATTGGGCGTAAAAATCGTCTATGCCGCCAGCAGTCCCACTGACCCGGCCAACAAAGGCTTCGCATCTGGCGCTTGATGGTTGCGCCAGGCGAAATCCCGCCCGTCCGCCACGAAGACTTGCGCAAATCGTTCTTCACCCAGCGGAAGAAAGACCTCGTTCAGTTCGGCTACGGCGACAGCGGCAAGACGGCGTACTTCGCCGTTGTAATAGAGAACAGCGGCAAACTAGGGAAGCTAGGGTCTGATGGTGTCCACGTTGATGCCATAAGAATTGGCGGATAAGAAAAAAGGAGGCGCTATGGAATGACAACAGGCATGACGGATATGCGGTACGCGCATGAAGCGCGTATACACGCGGAAGGTGTTCCAGCAGCGTAACCGTTGGTTATGGGAACCGCCGCGAAAATATCAGATGTCAGAAGCGGGCGTTCCTTCGTGTTATGCGGGACGCCGACTTTTGTTATTTTTTATATTTTACCTTATTTAAGGAGAACTGTTATGAACAAGAGACGCCTTCGGAGATTCTCTTTCGGCTTGTTGGGGCTTTTTGTGGCCCCGGCATGTATCTTTATCGGGTGCGCTGTTGCTGATGATCCGGAGCCTACTAAATACACCGTAACCTTTGCTGTGGACGACGGCAGCCCAGTTCCAGCCCAAACCGTGGAAGAAGGCGAAAAGGCTTCGAAACCTGCGGATCCTGCTAATACGGGATACACCTTTGCCAACTGGTATAGGGACGAGGCTAAAACGATCCTGTGGAGCTTCGACAAGGACGTAGTTGTGGCGGACACGATTATTTACGCCAAGTGGGTTTCGGGTGAGAACGTCCCGTCCTTTACGGTAACGTTTGACGCGGACGGCGGCGATCCCGCTCCGGCAGAGCAAAGCGTGGTGCAGGGCGAACCGGTTGCCAGACCAGCGGATCCCACCACGTCGGGATATATCTTTGACGGCTGGTACAACGGGAATAACAAGTGGAATTTCAGTACGGATACCGTTACCGGAGCCATCACCTTAAAGGCCAAATGGACAGAGGCGGTTACCGTTACCTTTGACGCCAACGGCGGCTCGGCTATCGAACCCCTTACGGTCGCCAAGGGCGGCAACGTATACCCATCTCACTACACGCCAAGCAAAGCCAGCAATGTATTTGACGGCTGGTATACGGACGCGATGTTTGCCACATCCGCCGAATACAGCCTGACCGTTACCGCAAGCGTCACCCTGTACGCCAAGTGGACATCCACGTCCGAGTTAGTGCAATACGCGGGGGTGTGGCGGCGCAACAGTAACGAATCTTATTTACTGCAAGCCGACGGTACGCTCTGGGAATTCTATTACTCTTATCTTTATAAGAATACCTGGACTACAAGCCAGATAATTGGGAAGGCGATTGCGTTTAATGAAGAAAAAACCGAATTTACCATAGAGAACGCTACCTATACCAAAAATACTACCGATACAAAAACCCCTGCCGCCGCCACAGGCGATCTCCTGGGGGTTTGGGCGAACAGCAACAATCAAACGGAGTTAAAGACCGATAAGACGGCCGTATTAACCAGCTATCGGGACGCCATTACCTTGAACTATTGCGCGGCGGCAAACGCCGTCTATCTGTTGCAACCGGAAACCAATCTGGTGATCTTTTCCATTGCTATACAGGAGGGCAATCTCAGCGGTTTCTCAAAGCCGACGAGCGACTCGACCCTTGAGGGAATCTGGAAGCTGACGGAGGATGGCCAGGACTATTACTGGAACCTCAACGCGGACGGGAGCGGAACCTTCCGTACCTTGGGGGCGTCCGTAGCCTTCAGTTTCACCGTAACCGAGGACAAAAAGATTGACGGATACTCCTATACGGTTTCCGGCGACACCCTGACGCTTTCTTCTCAATGGGAAGAGGAAGATATAATCCTTGCCAAAGTCGATAGCGTATCTTCCGGCTCCGGCGCGGCTGGGGACTCCCGCCTGTACGGCGCGTGGGAATGGACGCGGGAGGATGAGACTATGACATTCACCTTCAACTCCAACGGGAGTGTGGTAGTAAGCGTTGACGGTTACAGCGAATCTTATATTTGGAAGGCGGGTGGCGGCAACCTCTATATGTATTACTCCAGCTTTGATGCTTCAGATGAATCCTTGCCCTACACGGTCTCCGGTTCAACTCTCACCATCAACGATGCCGGTGGACCCGACATGCTGGTATTAACTAAAAAGTAACGCAGCCGCGCCAGCGTAAAGCGTAACCTGAACCGCCCCCCTCACGGGAGGCGGTTTTTTGTACACCTTGCATAGTTTTGGCCGGCCCGGCGGTTTTCCTTCCGGAGCGGTAAGGAGAAAGGCAAATCCTGGAAAAAACTCCGGAACTAGAGGGCGCTTTGATACGATCCTTCAATGTCCGGGCGGCAATAACCGCTGGAATTATCGCCAAAACAAGAAAAGCCGCCTGACTGGATAATCCGCTATAAGCGCAAAAAGAGATATGTCAAAACGACCGCTCCGGTATGTCCGGGGACTGCCGCAAGCCCCGTGACCTACGTTTTTATGCATACACATTTCCACCCATTGCAATTCTTACAAAACAGTCTATACTATAGGCATGTCATTAAATTGTGGTATTGTAGGACTCCCCAATGTGGGAAAGTCCACTATATTCTCGGCTCTCACCTCCTCGTCGGCGGAAGCGGCCAACTATCCATTCTGCACCATCAATCCGAACATCGGGATTGTCACGATGAGCGACTCGCGGCTTGACACATTAACGGAACTCTTTCATCCGCAGAGGACCATTCCCGCAAACGTAGAGTTTGTGGATATTGCGGGGCTTGTAAAAGGCGCGTCAAAAGGCGAGGGGCTTGGCAACCAGTTCCTGTCCCACATCCGTGAAACGGGCGTCATTGCGCAGGTTGTTCGTTGCTTCGATGATCCCGATATCATTCACGTTGCGAACAAGATCGATCCCGCGTCCGATATGGAGATCATCAATATAGAGCTTGCCCTCGCCGACCTTGAAACCCTTGCCAAGCGAAGGGAGCGGGCTGAACGCAGCCTCAAGGTGCAGGCGAAACCAGAGCAAAAGCCGGCGGAGATCACGCTTTCGGCGTTGCGTAAAATCGAACCGGCGCTTGAAAACGGCAAGGCGGCGCGTTCTGCGGATCTTGCCGATGACGAAAAAACAGCCGTGTACGACTGCCATTTTATCACCATGAAGCCTCAACTGTACGTGTGCAATGTTGATGAAGAAGGCATGCGCTCCTTTTCATCGGGCGCGACAAACGCATACATACAAACGGTTATGAAACGCGCCGAAGAGGAAGGTTCGGAAGCCGTGGTCATTTGTGGAAAATTTGAGGCGGAGCTTGCCGGCATTGGCGATCCTGAAGAAAAACAAGCCTTTCTTGAAGAACTTGGTCTAAAGGAGTCCGGTCTTTCCTCGCTGACACGCGCCGCATACCGGCTTCTTGGGTTGCGGACATTCTTTACCGCCGGAGCGGACGAGTGCCGCGCATGGACGATTCACGCCGGAGACACCGCTCCAAAAGCGGCCGGGGTCATTCACACCGACTTTGAGCAGGGCTTCATCAAAGCTGAAGTGTATTCTTATGAGGATATTGCGCAATACCGGACCGAGGCGAAGATTAAGGAAGCGGGCAAGTACCGCGTTGAAGGGAAAGAGTACGTGGTGCGGGACGGAGATGTGATATTTTTCAAATTTAATGTGTGAGGTGGAGATTATGGATGACAATGGGGCGGGCGACGGCGTCTCTTTGCAACAAGGAATTTTCATTGCGCCTAAGACGTTGCAGAAATACTCTCTATTTGGCGGACTCTCGTCCGAGCAAATAGAGGACATGCTTCCATATATGGAATACAAAATCTTTCAGTCTGGAGAAATCATTATGAGCGAAGGCGTTTACAACGACCGCGTTTATTTTATACTTGAGGGCAGGGTTGAGGTAAGAAAAAACAATGTTGCGCTTGCGGAACTGCGTGAAGGAGACGCTTTCGGCGAAATGGAGCTTATTGAGATTATCCCTATTGTGGCTACGATACGGGCGCTGGACAAAGTGGCGACCCTATCGCTTTCCAATAAAAAGTTGCATGAAATATACAAAAGCGATATTTCAACGTTTGCAATGGTAATTATGAACCTTGCGCGGGAGCTTTCAAGGCGGCTCAAGCGTATGGACGCTATGGCGGCTGGCGGAAATGCGGAATAAACTTACCGAAGAATTAGCCGTGTGCGGATTTAACGCGGTGGCGGCCATTGGAAAATTGCATCCTGAGACCATAAACCGTCTTTTTTTGCGACAGGATCGCTTCCCATTTTTTACCGCAGTGTGCAAGGATTTGGCGGCGCGAAAACGCCCCTATAAAATCTGCGAAGATGAGGAGCTTGAGCGCATCTGTAAAAGCAGCCACCATCAAGGGGTGGTCGCCATGATTGAGCAGCCGATTGTCGCGGGTTTAACCAAAGACGATCTCGATCAATGGGTTGCGGAAGGCTTGACAGGCCTTGTGCTTCACGCTGTGGGCAACGATCACAACCTCGGCGCGATGGCGCGTTCCGCCGCCTTTTTCGGGGCGCGTTTCATCATCATCTCCGGCGTGGACGCGGAAGCCCAACTCACAACTTCAGCCTACCGCGTGGCAGAAGGCGGCATGGAGCATGTCGTTGTCCGCAGCGTCTACGATACGGCGGCTTTCTTGCGAGACGCCTCGCGGGCGCTCATCACCATTGGCGCGGATCCGTACGCCCGCTGGCGCATAGGCGATCTTGGCGCAATCGCGCGGGAGCGGCGCGAGCGATTGAAGCGCGCGCGCGCAAGTTCCGGCGCGCAACCCGGATTCGCCCTTGTCATTGGCAATGAAGAAACGGGTTTGCCGGACGCGGTTAAGCGGCAATGTTCAGCCCTCGTGCGGATCCCCGGCACGGGCAACATGGAAAGTCTCAATGCGGCTCATGCCGCGACGCTGTTTCTATATGCGGCGTTTGAGTGTTGAGGAACCGTAGAAACGCTCCGGTACACGCCCGATTTTGCGGCGAGCGCCGGAGCGGCGAGCGGCGTAGACTCTGGCGATAGCGCCGGACGCAGTACGCCATGTGAAATTTCTGCATAAATTTTGTTCAAATTTATAGCATTATAAAAAATCAGAAGCTGAAACTGTAGGGAACCTCTGAAACCGCGAACCTGCGGTTGCGAACCTGCGGTTCGACAGTTTTCAGAGGTTTTTACCCTGTGGAGAAAATATCTTTAGCGTGATTCTTTATACTACAATGAGTTGGCTATTTTCTCCGATGCGCCTCCGGGAACCCAACCTTATAACGATACATTGAACCTTCCACCAAATCAATAGTTTTATCCTCAAAAACCAACCTTGAAGCGTTTGCGAATACCATGGCGGTCGCTTCCTATCCATCGAATGGTGAATGAATGAGAAGTTCGCAAGACATCTGTATCTCCTCCCTCGCGGCGATGATTTCATGCATCAACGCCTTGCGATCAGACTTGTCAGGTTAGTCTTTTCAATATCCTCCATCCCTTCGAACGCACACGGTACTGTGGCGAAGCCTTTGAAATATCTTCTTTAATAAAGGCCAGATTTCATCGGTACGCCTCTTGTCTAACGTTTTCTTTTTTCGCTATACTAACGTTTATGGATAGACTCATCATTAAAGGCGCCCGCGAGCATAACCTTAAAAATATAGATTTGGATTTACCTCGTGACAAGCTCATCGTCATTTCAGGGCTTTCAGGTTCAGGCAAGAGTTCTCTGGCTTTTGACACGATTTTTGCGGAGGGGCAGCGGCGGTACATGGACAGCCTCGCCGCGTATGCGCGGCAGTTCCTCGGAACTATGGACAAGCCTGATCTCGACTATATTGAAGGTTTGTCGCCGGCAATCGCCATTGAGCAAAAGACCACACACCGCAACCCCCGCTCCATAGTGGGAACCGTTACGGAAATATACGACTATTACCGTCTGCTCTACGCCCGCATCGGAATTCCCCATTGCCCAAAGTGCGGCAGGGAAATAAAAGAGCAATCCGTTGATCAGATCGTGGACTCGATACTTGCCATGGAAAATGGGACAAAAGTACAGATACTCTCGCCGGTGGTGCGGGGGAAGAAGGGCGAACACCAGAAGATCATTGAGGAGGCGCGAAAAGCCGGTTTTGCCCGCGCCCGCATTGACGGACTGCTTGTAAATCTTGAAGACGCCGCGACCATAAAGCTTGAGAAGCAGAAAAAGCATACGATTGAGATAATCGCGGACAGGCTCGTCATTGGACCGGCTGTGCGCCCTCGCTTGGCGGAGTCTGTTGAATCCGCGTTGCAAATTGCGGATGGACTTATCTTGGTGTTGAAAAACGACGGCAAGAACGAAACCGAGCAATTCTTCAGCCAAAAAAACGCCTGTCCGGACTGCGGCGTTTCGATTCCTGAGTTGCAACCCCGCCTTTTTTCGTTTAACAGTCCGTTTGGCGCCTGTCCCGCCTGCGGCGGCCTCGGCGAAAAGCTGGAGTTTGATCCGGATCTGGTTATGCCCGACCGCTCCCGTTCCTTTAACGAAGGCGGCGTCATTCCGTACAGCCCTGATTCGGCGTGGCAACAGAGCCGGTTTCAAAGTCTTGCGAACCACTTCAAATTCAGCCTCGACACTCCGCTTAAAAAGCTGCCGAAAGACGCGCTTGACGCCATCATCTACGGCACCAATGAAAAACTGGACATCCAATACGAAAATCGTGACAAGACCGGGTATTTTGAATACAAATCCGCGTTTCCAGGCGTTCTCGAAGATCTGAAGCGGCGGTATATGGAAACCAATTCCGAAGGCGTCAAGGAATGGCTTGAACTCTTTATGAGTCAGAAATTTTGCGAGGGGTGCAAGGGCAAGCGGTTGAAACCTGAAGTGTTAGCCGTTACTGTAGGCGGAAAAAACATTTGGGAACTCACCAGTTTGTCTGTCGCGGATTCCATCGCTTTTTTTGAAAATCAGCAATTCACCAAGACTGAAAAAGAAATAGCGACGCAAATTTTGAAAGAGATACATGCGCGGCTTAAGTTTATGAAGAATGTAGGGCTTGACTACCTTTCGCTTGAGCGTCAAGCCGCAACCCTGTCTGGCGGCGAAGCCCAGCGCATACGGCTTGCGACCCAAATCGGGTCAAGTCTGGTGGGCGTGTTGTATATTTTGGATGAGCCGAGCATCGGCTTGCACCAGCGGGACAACCAGCGGCTCATCGACACCTTGCTCTACTTGCGCGATCTCGGCAACACGCTTATCGTGGTGGAACACGACGAGCAGACTCTGCGCACCGCAGACTATCTCGTTGACTTGGGACCAGGCGCCGGAATTCACGGCGGATACGTCGTCGCTCAGGGAACGCCCGAAGATGTGATTAAGGTGAAGGAAAGCCTTACCGGGCAGTATCTTTCCGGCGCTTTGACAATGAAGACGCCGGAAACGCGGCGCAAGGGCAACGGTCTTTTTATCGAACTGAAGAAAGTGACGGAACACAATCTTAAAGGCATTGATGTAACCATTCCGCTTGGCGTATTCACCTGCATTACCGGCGTTTCCGGGTCCGGCAAATCCACCCTGTTGCAGGATGTGCTTGTTCCCGCCCTGGCGAACGCCATTTACCATTCCATGCGAACCGAAGGGGCTTATAAAAAAATCAATGGCGCTGAAAACATCGACAAGGTGATAAATATAGACCAAAGCCCCATCGGGCGTACGCCCCGCTCCAATCCGGCGACCTATGTGGAGGTGTTCACCAGCATCCGTGATCTGTTTGCAAACCTGCCGGAGGCGAAGACTCGCGGCTACAAGCCGGGCAGGTTCAGCTTCAACGTGAAAGGCGGCAGATGCGAACACTGTCAGGGCGACGGCACCATCAAGATCGAAATGAACTTCCTGTCCGATGTGTACATCACCTGCAACGTGTGCCAGGGCAAACGCTTTAATAAGGAAACGCTTGAAATCCGCTTCAAAGGCAAGAACATATCGGATGTGCTTGGCATGACCATTGAAGAAGCCGCCGCTTTCTTCACAACCATTCCGCCCATCGCCCGCAAAATGGAGACGCTGTTGTCCGTGGGCTTGGGCTACGTGACACTGGGGCAGTCCGCGCTCACGCTGTCTGGCGGCGAAGCCCAGCGCGTCAAACTGGCGCTTGAGCTTTCCAAGCGGTCGACCGGAAAAACGCTCTACGTTCTGGACGAGCCGACCACCGGACTGCACTTTGCGGATGTGAAGCAGCTTATGGAGGTGATACAGCGGTTGGTGGATCAAGGCAATTCCGTTGTGATGATAGAACACAACCTTGACGTGCTTCTGCAAGCCGACCATATCATAGACCTTGGACCCGAGGGCGGGGACAAGGGCGGCAGGCTCATTGTCGCGGGAACGCCGGAAAAGGTGGCGCGGTGCGAGCGGTCGTACACCGGCGCATACATAAAGGAGGCGCTGAAACGGGGCTGAAACCGCCATCTGAAACCATTTTTAACCCCCATTTTTAAAAAATATAAAAACGCTTGACAAAAAGGAGATAATGTTATATATATTAAGATTAAAAGTGTCTTCGAAAGATGCATATAAAAGTAAGGAGCATGTGTAAAATGTATTATATATATAACCGCCGTTGGGTAGACCTCCGGCTACGCACTACGCACTACGCACTACGCACTACGCACTACGCACTACGCACTACGCACTACGCACTACGCAATTTTATCGTCGGCTCGCGCTTTGTCAAGCCCCTTCTAGCTTAAATTATCTATTTTTTTCATTTTTTTCTCTTCTTTCTCTTTTGAAAAAGCCGTCTTGTCTTCTGTATACCGGAAGACGGACGGCTTTTTCTTCACTCTTTTTTTATAAGGAATCAGCGCTATGTCAATCATTAACAATGTAACCGAGACGCTTCACCGCATTAAAGTGAAGCTCTATCCCAACTACCTGCCCCATGTGGAAGGCGCGTATATCGCCCGCACCGATAACGAGGCGTCCCTCGCCATTGAGGATGTCTGCGCCGCGCTCAAGAATAGAGGCGGGTTCACCGGCAATTATGACGATCTGGTGGAACACGTGAAGCAGTTTTTTGACGAGACCGCCTACCAGTTGTGCGATGGTTTTGCGGTCAACACCGGCTATTTTTCAGTGCATCCGAATGTAGGCGGAACATTCGACAAAACGACCGCCGGACACGACGCGGGCAGGCATCCGGTAACGTTCCGTTTCCGCACCCGGGCGCGGCTTCGCGCTCTTGCGGAGCATATTGTAGTTGAAATCGAAGGATTGGCGGACATTGCGGGCTATATAGACGAGTGCGTCGACACTGACACCGGCGCAATCAACGAGACGCTCACGCCGGGCGGTATGTTCAGCATATCGGGACACAAGATCAAAGTGGCCGGGGACAGCCCGGATATAGGGATATATTTTGTATCCGCCGAGGACGCCGGTCAGCGGGTAAAAGTGAGCGGACATCTTGCGGAGAACATAGGCTCAAAACTGATAGGGATAGTTCCCGCGTTGAGCGCGGGGGCGTGGAAGGTGGAAATCGTTACGCAGTATACCGGAGCGACCAACTCATTCTTGAAAAGCCCGCGGACTATAGAAAGCTCAATTATCTTGACCGTACCCGCGCCATAAGCGGGTACGGATTGAATATGCAATCCGGCAAGGATTATGAGCGCAATCCAGCAAGGATTGAGGATGCAATCCAATAAGGATTATGAGCGCAATCCAGCAAGGATTGAGGAGAGATATGATGTTGAGGCGCCGGCGCGGGAATGTGGCGGTGTTTTTTTCACTTGGGGTACGCGCAGAATCAGCGTATTAAGAACGGAACTATAACTCGTATGAGTTGTATATATTATTAATCTCTAAGGAGAAAGCGATGAGGAAAATGGTTTATGGAAGCGTGGCCGTATTGGCGGTTATGGCTTTGGTTATGGGTTGCCCGACTACACCGGCGGCAAGCGGCGGCGGGAGGCCGGGCGCGCCAAACGAAGATTGGAATCCGGACTCGCAAGGAAATCTGCAAATTACCAACAATTCAGGCAGGAATGCGGATGTTTTTGTCAATGACCGCTATATACGTACCATAGAAAAGGGAAAATCTGGGTTTCTCATCAATGTTACTGACGCTACAAGCGCTGTCGGATCTGAATTTATGGTGACTGTGTATGATAATGGGGAGAAAGGGAGTCTTGACGCGCCGGCTGAAAGCGCGAAGATGAGTACGTTTGCCGCGGCTTTGTTTCCCGCTGACGATGTAGATCGCAGAATGGCTCTCTTTTTACCGCCTCCTGAGTGGAGGGATAAGGACGCGGTAGCTGCCGGTAAACCGCAGGTGCTCGTTAAATTTGAATATCCGCTGGAAGATATTGCGCTTGGGACAGTTATGGCGACAGTATTTGAAGGGCAGATAAACAGCAGAAGAGCTTTTACCGTTATGAACCCGCAAACAAAACCCGTGATGGTTCCCATGGATCCCGGTTTCAAACAACTGAGCGTTTTGTATACCATTTCAACAAACAACAGAGTGCAACGCATCTATTACCCTGACTGGAATGACGCGGCTGTTGACAGCAGCATCAGGGCTTTTAATACTAATGATCTAAATCCGACATATACCATTCTTCCTGTGAGCGAGATTGCAAAAATCAAATGGGTGTATCCGCAAGACAATAGCGGCAAACTTATTGTCCGTAACAGAAGTTCGCGTCCTCAGCAGGTTGAAGGCGTTTATCTGGAGCCAGGCGGACAGAGAGGCCTGCTCGAACAGCTTGCAACCGGAGCGACTGGGGGATCAAGCGCGCTTGGAGCGGGCGATCCACCGGTGGTATTCCAGTTAAAACCCGGGCGTTACGAATTAAGCGCCAAAGCCGCTTTACGCAACACGGTTACGAGCAGCATTGAAGCCACTATTGAAGCGGGGACGCAATATTACTGGATTATTACCGATGCGGGCAGCAATGTTGAAAGAAGCAATGAAATTACGGTTGCAAGCAATCTGAACAAGCTCATCCAAAACTGGAAAATCACCTCCAATGTTTCGGGCGCGGAAGTAACGGTGAGGATAGACTCTTCGGACTCTTCGCTTCCGTCCGCATCGCAAGTTTTGGGTAATACCAATAATTCCGGCGCACTGTCCGGGAAATTCTCTCTTGCGAATCTTTTCAGCAATTTGACCTATGATAACGCTGGAAAAGCATTGGTGAAAATCACCGTGGCAAAAGACGGGTATATCAGCGTGTCTCAAACAATCAACGCTCTTACGCTCATACAGGCGGGCAGTGACTTTGTTCCGTCGCGGTTTGAACTGGCGCAGCAGGCGGATAAAACAAGTCCCGGCGCCGTGTATGTGATTGAGAACGCAAATTTCTATGATGGAGAGTAATAGGCGTATCCATGAAATTATAGCTTCCGTGGATAATTAAAACCATTAAACTGCGGACAGAACGTTTCCGTCCGCAGTTTATAGCGTGATGAGGCGGGTAACATAAAGGAGAAAATAATGAAAAAATTATTTTTGATGTTTTTGATGATCGCGGTACTGCATATACCCTTTTATCTAAGCGCGCAAAGCAAGACGCTTACCCTCAATTTTGATTTCACCGCGATGAAATACGGTGATATTGCCGTGGATATACTGCTTTTTAATGAAAAAAAACTCACTGTTGACGGCGGGACGCGCAAATCGCTGCAGACCGGTTATGCGGATGTTTACTATTTCCGCTATATATACTATGACAAAACCGATCCGGCGCGTAAAGAAATTCCCATTCCGATGCTGCCGTTATACCTTCCGCCCGATAGAGACAGTTATACAATAACCGTTCCCATGCCCCCTCAAAATCCATCCGGTTTAGCGAAAATACGCTTTCAGAATAATTTCACGGAGTCAATAATAGTACATGCAAGGAGGGAGAATACGTACGGACCTGTCGGTTTTTTTGATGGAACGCGGGCGGCCGATGAAAAAAATTCCGTAATACTGGAACATGGGGCGGCGGGTTTTATTATTCCCGCGGCGCGTTACGAAATAACCGTGGAAAACACTCAAGGCGATGTATTGCGGGAATACGAAGCGTTTTATTTTCCGGCCGCTTTTGATGAGTATATTTTTGAGCTTGATCCGGATGACCGTGAAAAAGTGGACGCCTCTATTCGCGCCTCTGGCGGCGCCACTGGCGTACAAGGACGCATAGCGCTGGATCAGAAAAGCGAGATTGTTTTCACCAAGCCCATGATTAAGGCTCTTGTCGAGGCGAATATCAGCTTTTACCAGACCGGCAAGAAAACGGAGCGTATCCCCGTTCAATTGAGGTGGATAAGAAACGACACTGTTCTTACGGTGCAGCCTGATGGATACTTGTCGCCAGATACGGAATATTGCATCTCGCTTGACCTCGATTCGCGGGACAGGCGAGGGAATTCGCTTGCGGAAGCGAAAGAATGGATATTTACCACACGCAATGTTTTCAAACCGCTTCCGCCGGTAAGCAGGGTTTCCACGCGCTCATCCATGGATGAAATTCTCTGTGAATGGCTGGGCGTTTCTAACGCGGATGGGTATGAAGTGCGCGTTTACAGCGGCGATGAGATAATTCAGATAGATATAGGAAAATCAACAAGCCATAGATTTATCCGTTCCGCTCTGGAAGCGGATATAAAATATGTCATTATCCCGTATAAAAAAATTGAAGGCAAGAAGGCGTATAGCGCGGATGCGCTTGAGATGGAAGCGAGCGTTGCGTATTTTGAAAACAATGCGCGATCTCAGCCCCAAAACATGCGCACCTATAGCATTGAGAGGGATGATAGCGTCGGCGCGAAATTAGTCAAGCTGCTTCGGGAACGCGACTTCATAAAAACTGCAAGCAATCCCGCATATATCGTGATTCTTACTGTGCCGCAGGATAGAAATGAAAGAAAACGCGGCCATGCCATAGATATCGATTCTATAATAGATATTGAGATTCTTTTATCATCGGATAGAAGCTCCGTATATCATTACAATAGTAAAATAGATCGGGTTACAGGCTCGCCAAAAGATCCCGCCGGCGCAGAGAGGAATGTCGCTGAAAAAATAATAAATAATTTGGAGAACAATTTCCTTAAGGATTTTGATGAGAAGTTTCTTTATTAGAATTCTCATATCAAAAATAAATTGGAGGTGTAGTATGTTGAAGAAAGCGTTGGCGCTTGCTTTTTTGCTGGTCGGGACGGTTTTTGTTTTTGCTGAACAAGAGACCGTCACTTTGGATGAAGCGGTTCAAAATGCCGTGAAGCGAATTGCCGGCTTCTTGCCGCAGGCGGGAGCAGGGGGAGTTGTGGTGGTGGAATTTTCCAATCAGGATTTTGACGCTCCAGAGAGTCTAAAAGCCGTATCTAACCGTATTATGAATGATTTGCGGGATTCTCTTAAGGAGAGAGACATACACGCAGTTGATGTAGAACTGGTGAATGCTGTCAGGAACACGGAGATAGAGCGTGTGGGCGATGAGATTGACGATCAATCGGAGTATGGACAGAGCTTGCTGGCTTACGAGAATGGAACGCCGTATAAAATGAAAGGCTCCTTTTTCCCGCAGGGGGAAAAAGATTTTAGTATGGAGATTAGGATAATTGACGCCGGAAAAGCTTTGGATTTGTCTATTCTCCAAACGGTGCGCATAGACGGCAAACTTGCCGATTTGCTCGGCATAACATGGAACGACACTTCATGGAAAAAGCGATGGCTCTGGATCGGCGGCTGGGGAGGAATAAGTCCATGGGCAAAGCAAGACATTAGTTTTAACCCTCTGTCAGGACCGGCGTTCGGCGTTCAGATAAAAGGCCGGCTCGGTAATTTCTTCGCCCCGGGTGTGGAAGCGGGCTTGCAAAGAGTCAGATATTCTGAAAACAATGAAAAATTCGCCACAGTCGGGATGGTGAGCGCACTCGCCTCTCTTTTTATCAGCCCTGGATATAATCGAGTTCTAGCGGAGCCGTTCGTCGGCGTATATTATAACTTCCCAAACAAAAATTGGGATGGCAAATCAGGAATCGAAGGTTTAACTCCTTTCGGAGCTGTCGCCGGAATTGATGTGGGGGGTAAAGTGGGACCCGGCGTTCTATTCTTTGACGCCCGTGTTGGCCTTTGGTATGAGGAGCCGGTAATACGCTTCTTCAGTGTTGGCATTGGGTATAAGATCGGACTATTAGCGCGATAGAGCGCTATATGACAGGAGTAAACCTCTGGGAACCGGTACCCTCGGAAGTTAGTGAGGGTATCCCGCCTTTTTAGCTGGAATTGGCGAGCGGTGTGATACGGCGCCCCCTTCGACTTCGCGCAGGGAGTCGGCGTTTCGCTCCGCTCAATGAACCGTATTTAAGAAAGATAAGAAGCGTGTACCGCAAATGCTCCTTCTGGAACGGGCATAATCCGCTCGAAACAAGCGGAACCCTTTGTCCGCTAACCAATGGCTCGATGCCATTGACGCCTTTTATGCGCATCTGTAGAGATCGCCCTCAGCCCGTAAGGGGCGCCAAACACTCTCTTTACAAAACTGCGTTTTTATCTCACTATTGAAAAACACTATTCATTCACTCCCTTTACAAAATTCCATTTCTATATCACTATTGTTGTTACAGAAAGCAGTGAAAATATCCAACAGCATAGCAGTATTATTGTTTATTATTTCTCCCCTCGCGGCCCAAGAGTCCGGAACCACGCCCTTGCCTATACAAGACGCGGCTCAAACGGAGACCGCTCCTGACGACGCCCTTGAAGAGATGGGCGCGCCCGCAACGGAAGCGTCCGACGCGGGAGAGGCGGATGAAGCGCCAGCGGCATCACCGGCAAAAGAAACGCCGCTGGAAATGGACATACGCACTTCGACGCTGGGGGAGCTTGCTGGTTGGTGCAAGACGCTCGGCCTGAGCGAGGGCGGGTCTAAAGAAGATCTTGCAAACAGATTGCGCGATTATTTCAAATTGCCGCATCCTGACGGGAGTCCGGCGACTGACGAAAAGAGCAGAACCATTGTCATAGAATCAGCGAGAAGCGCCGACTATTTTACCCTTGAAGTGGTGAATGAAGATTATGCGAGGCTTAAAGGCAATGTAACAGTCAGCTTAAAAGACGGAGAGGCGGTTCACCGCATCAGCGCCGGCGAGATCCTCTACAATAGAACGCGGAACTGGTTAAGCGCGTCCGGCGGGGTCTTTTATGAGAAAAAAGAAGGCGACAACACCGAAACGTTTAGAGGAGATTCTATCACCGTAGATATTGACAACTGGGAGACGATTATCACCAATGGGCAATCGCAACACGCTGTTTCAAGCGCGGACTCTGCATACCGGTTTGAAGGAACCGTCATTTCCATTGACGCCGAAGAATCCACCGTGCTTACCAACGCAAAAGTTACCAACGCAAAAACCGACGAGCCGTACTGGTCGCTAAACGCCTCTAAAATGTGGCTTTTGTCGGGATCAGACTGGGCTGTGGCAAATGTAGTCCTACGGGTGGGCGAAATTCCGGTGTTATGGCTGCCCTTTTTCTATCTGCCTTCGGAAGAAATCGTTTTTCATCCCGTTGTGGGCGTACGGACGCGAGAAGGCAGCTTCTTTCAAACGACAACCTATCTTTTAGGGCGCCCCAAGGTGGAAAGTTCCACAGAAACTTCTTTTACGACTATGTTCGGCGGCGGATCAGACATGGAAAAAGAACGGAAAGGGCTTTTTCTTCGCAGCACTGGTAAAAAAGCGGTCCCGAAAAATGAGACGCGGCTGTCCCTCCTTTTCGATGTTTACGCCAATTTAGGCGCGTATGCCGGAACCGAGTTGTCGGCGCCTTCAAAAGGCATACTTGGACCCCTTGAGTTGTCAGCGGGCATAGGCTTCACCAGAAACATCTACAGTGGAAACACCCCATATCAAAACGGGGAAGACACATGGAATACGGACAACCGCATCTTTTCCATATCCATACCCTTCCGCTACCGGCTGAAAACAAGCGGCTCTTTGTCCGGCAAGTATGGTTCTTTTAGATGGAATCTCCCCTTTTACTCGGATCCCTTTGTTGATCAGGATTTCATGGATCGATCCGAAACGCTTGATTGGCTGGAATTGCTCAAAGGAACATCCACGGCGGAGGATACAACTACAATCGACAGGACATTGAGTTCATATTCATGGACGCTCAATTCCTCCATTTCACCAAAAATGCCCGCCGCGTTGCACCCCTATATTACGTCGTTTTCAATTTCAAACCTCAACAGCAACCTCGCTTTTGGCAGAAAACAATCCGTAAAAATAACAGACGGCGTGTCTCCAAATCGCGTGTTTTTCTATCCCGATAAATGGACCATGTATTCAATCAGCTCCGCTATTTCCGGTACGGTTCTTACATTGGGCGGAACGTCCCAGACTCGCCCTGCTAATTCGTCAGCGCAAGAGGCAGAAACGGATTACCTTGAGGGCGCCGGCGTCCCGGTTTCTCCGTGGGAAACGCTGGAGCGACAAGGCGCGGTGCGAGAGACGCTTCCGCCAACCGAATTGGTCCCGCCGGTTTTGAGCCAGACCTTCACCCTGCCCGCGAGCGGCAAAACCTCGTTCACTATAGACTACCGCCTCAGCCCGACCGCCGCGTCAGAACTGCAATTCGCGCAGACGCAGTGGACGGAGATTGACGACATCAACTGGGGAGACAGAGCCTCAATACTGTCAACCGCACGCGGAGACGGCAGCGTCGGCTTCACCCTCGCTCAAACAGGCGGACTATATACAACATCCCTGCGTTTTTCAGGAACAGGCGCATGGCAGGACTATCTCTTTTTGAACGAAGAAATCCCGGCGTACGATACGGAGAGCGAACGGGACGCGGCGTACCGCAGGGCGTATCAACAGACGCAGTTTTCTACATCGTATGAATATTCGGCGACTTTGAAACCGTTTTATGTAAGCCCTATATGGGGCGCCACCAGCTTTCAGTATAGCTTGAAAGGCCTCATGCTGAAAAACGAATTTGACGCCCAGAGCGCGATAGGGAATCCGGAATGGAAACTTATCTATGGGGCGTGGGAAAAAGAAAAAATCGACTCCCAGCAATTCAGCGCGAATGTCAACGCCTCCATCATGGACAAGGTTCAGAATTTCACGCTTACGACGGATCTGCCTCCCAAAGACGCGACGATTTCAGGAAGCGCGACCGCCAGATTTTGGCTGAGCGAAACAAATGTCCGAGGCAAAATATTCAACCCGTTTGTATACGCGCCGCTTGGATTGGAAGACAACCGGAAAGAGGACAGCCTCCTTCCCGACAAACGCAAGCGCACCTTTGATCCGCTCTATTTCACCCAAACGTTTCGATACGCCGCGCAAAAAGACACCTTCTGGGGCGGCAAATCGGGCGCGACCTATTCCGCCCAGCAATATGCGGTGTACGATCCGGAGCTTGCCGAGTGGACAAACCTCACTTCAACCCTGACGCTGGGCGGATTTTCCGCGACGTTCATCATGCTCAGGGCAAAAAAGTACGTCCTTGAAGCCAACGGCTGGATGCAGTCGCAAGCGGAAGAGGCGCTCAACCCCAACAGCTTCGCGCTGAGGTATGTGAAGAATTTTGCGCAAACCAGTCTATGGGACGACCGGTTGAATTTCTCATTAAATTTGAATTCGAGCCTTTCCCTTGACTTGCAGCGGTATACGTATTCAAAATTCACGTTTTCGCTTGGCTTCAGGTTGAACATCGCGCAGTTCGTAGAACTCAACTTTTCAGTCAATTCCGAAAACAACGTCATATACCGGTATATACAGGACATCCCCATGTTCTCAACCGGCGTCGACTTGCCCGGAGAAAAGAATGTGTTTATAGACCTTTTGAATTCATTCCGTTTTGACGACGAGGCGCTCAGAAAAGCCTCCGGTTTCAAGCTGAGATCATTCAATCTCAGTGTGGTTCACCACCTGGGGGACTGGGACGCTTCGCTGACAATGACCTTGTCACCCTATTTGGACACCCGGAGCATGCCTTACGTCTACCGCTTCAACAACAAAATCACCTTTTTGGTGAAATGGACGCCCATCAGCGAGCTGAAGACCGAACTATACCGGGAAACGGATCAAACAACGGGCGAAGACAGGATAATTTTTAAGTGAGGCGGGCGTGGGAAAGAATTCCACCCCACCTTTTCGTGGAATTTTTTTAGTTTTTTAGAAACAACTTGACAATCAGAGAGGAATGGGGTATTCTTTTTTTCAAAAGCGCGGCGTTCCATCAGGAACAAAATCTCCCTGACTAACCGGGGTTTGAGACAGCCTCAAGCGTCTGAATCTTCAAAAAGGATGGTTGGCAAAAGCGGGCGAGCCGTTATGAAGGAATAACGAAATGTTTAAAAACAAACAGCTATTTTCCGGTTTTTTTACCAGTCGCAAAAAAGACAATGAAGACTGCTCACGTTATTTCTCAAACGATTCCAAAATTGTAGATATAATATATCTGCCTACCACGCAGTGCAGTTGCCGTTGCACCCATTGCGGCATAAAATTTGGGCGTGATGACAATAAGACGCCGCGCAAGGATGTTGCGAAATATATTTGTGAATCTGATAGAATTGATGAATGGGTCAATATCTCAATTACAGGCGGGGAACCGTTTATTGTCGCCGACCTTGCAGAATTTATAAATCCTGTTTTCAGCAGATTCCCGCATGTACAAATCGGCATTACCACCAGCGGCACATTGACACAAAATGTGAAAGATATGCTGAATAGAATACCTGCGGAGTATTTGCAAAGATTGGGTATAACTGTGTCGATAGACGGCGTTGGCGACACCCATAATGCCATTCGCAACCACTGCGGCGCATACGAAAAGGCGCTTGCCACTTTGCGGACTTGCGCGGAATATGTGGAATATGGCGTTTCTTACGGAATAAATATGGTTGTACACAGTGAAAATATTGATGAGATAGATGAATTGTCGGCTGCGGCAAGCCGGATATCGCCATATTATCATGTAAATGTGATTCCATTATGCACTTCCGTGTCGCATGGTGAGGATTTCCCATATAATGACGCGCAAATCGCAAAAATATCTCGCTATATCAATGACGTGTTTCATATAAAATATTTGTGTTCTCAAGGAGCGTTGCCTGCCGCCAAATGTGTCACTGGCGTTGACAATGTTGTTGTTATGCCAAATGGCAATATGTACACTTGTTTGGTAGGCGCCGCGTATAGAGATAATAGCGACGACTATTATTTGGGGAATATTACAGAAGGCTTTGACAAAGCTTTTGCCAATAATGCAAGGTGTTTCCAAAATATAAAAAAGTGCGTCTTGTGCAATAATCCGTGTGACATAAACAGACAAAAGCGTACGCAACAGATGTCCTTTCACCTTACCGGCAAAGAACAAGCGCGTTACTTCGCGCTGTTTGATGAGTCCGCTTATTATCAAGGTTTCCACCAGCTCGAAATTCACGATGACGGCGCCTCGCACCGCTGGATGGCGCAAACAGCCGCTTCGGTTACGCTCAAAACAACCTGTACAGAAGAGTGCTCGGGGGGGGGGGGGGGACTCACACGCTTGCTATTGGAAGCGGCCTGCCCAAAGAAGCCGGGGCTATCTCGCTGGATATAACGTTACATGGAAAAACGCTGCTCAGCAATTATATGGCAGGGAGCCGCGATGTTTTGCGCTTTAGGCTCGAAGAAGTCGGCGATATTCTCAAGGTGGAATTCTGTATAAGCAAGACATGGAAGCCATCAGAGGCATTCGGCGCCAACGACACCCGAGATCTAGGGTTGGCGCTGTACAATATAGATTTTGTCCGTCATGGGCGGCAGACCGTATGAATCCGGGAGGACTTCTTGTGAAGAGCGCGGTTTCATACGCCAACAAAGCGGCTTCCAATGACTATAATTTTAAGAAGTCGTCAAGAATTGCTTGCCAACTCGGATGATTCCTATCAGAGCAAGCTACCCGCTGATAGCATTTATTTTTATCGGATATGGTGAATACGCCAAATACGGAAGAAAGCGGCTCGGTCGTACTTGCATATTTTGACACGTATTTGCCATCCGCAATGTCATACATCGCCTGGAGGAACAGATGTCCTAATTCATGGGCGATAAGCGCACGAATGGTACGTTCCGGCAACTTCGGGTTGAAATATATCACAAAGCGTTTGTCTCTGTGATATAAATTACTTTAAAAATATATTGGAATAATAGTATTACAAAATATAGTTAAGAAACAATGGAATAAAAAAAGGCGCGCATAATATATGAAGAACCGTTGTCGTTATTAAAGGTACAAGAGAAAATAGAATAGACTTGTTCGATAACCGCATTAAAAGCGCAGTTCAAAATTAATACCGCCACAGATGGGAGTCATTCCCATCAAACGTCTTCCATGATGATTCCGATATGGATGCGCCGAGAGCTTGAATGTCTTGATCTTTGCGTTGATACGCCCAATGACCGCCCTTTTCCTCGCAAGGCTTTTGTCATGCGCCTTCCCCCGCCCAGTCGGCTTATGGCTTTCGCTTGACTTTTTCGGCGTCTGGCCGCCGCCGCGAAGCCCTTCCATCCCAAGATGCCCCCGATCCGCCGGCGGCAACGCCGACTCGCCAACTCCTTCCCCTACGCCGACCTTCCCCCGCCGCATGCCCGCTATCCGCCGCCGCCTCCGGGTGACGATAGACTGGGTCTTTATGGCGCGACGCCTCTTTTTCCCTGAACAACGCTCTTTTCGATTTTTTTGGACGCCGCATGGGGCTTTCGTCCGCGTCAACCGCGACGCGCCGGATTTCTCGCAGACTCCCGGCTTTGAACGCCCGCTCTTTCCCGCCTCTTTTCCGCTTTCCCTGCCCCTTCTCTTATTCTATCATTTCTTCGGTTGTCGAACAACTCTATTATTTCTATCTCTTCTTTTATTGTCCCTCGGCAATTCCTAATGCAAAAAGTATAATGCGTTAGAAGGAAGGAAGAGTTGTCAAAGAATAACCTTGATAGAACGGATGGACATTTTCAGGCTGCTGTATGTTGAAAGACACATGCCTTCGGCCATAGCGGCGGCGCCGAACCGCGCGCCGTCCAGCGTCACCCGTGAACCGGAAAAGGGCGTGGACAAGGGGATGTACAATCCGACGCTTGCCGAAGCCAGATGTCTTGAAGCCCCGAAAGAATCAGCGGACGCGCCTTAAAATGACCGGTGAAGCGTGGAATACGGTCAAGTCCACATGAAGAGGGAGTTGAAAAAGCTGGCGTTGCGGGACATCCGCCTTCGAGGGTCGGGGAAACGCCGGAAATGACCCTGACAGATGCCCGTACGGCTGAAACAAACGTCTGGGAAGCGCCCTGTCGCTGGGAGGAGCCTCATTATAGGCGAAGTCCGCAAGCCGGTGATACTGGCGGCGGTGGAGCGCGCGCGCCGGTTTTAGATGGACGCACTTGCAAACGTGGAGGGGCGGACGGCAATTGGGAGGCGGCTCAAAAGATTTGAGCCGGCCCTGAGAAAATCCATAACGTTTGATCAGGGGAAAAAGCGGCGGACACAAACAGCTTTCGGAAAACACCGGGATGGCCCGTCTATTTTTGCCATCCTCATGCGTCATGGGAGAAGGGGGCGCGAGAGAACGCCAACTATTTGATACGGTATATGCCGTATCCGGCAAATGATTTCAGGGAATTAACCCAGCGGGACGTGTCGAGAATTGCAAGGTTAATAAATGAACGCCCTAGAAAGACATTTGACTATAAAACCCCTCAAGAGGCATTCTCTCATTTGCGTTAGGAATTGCCGAGCGCCGATTATATATTTGTTTTATGACAGTAAATCGCAAATGAATTGAAATGAGTTTATTAGAAAAGATTGAGATAAAAGATGAAAATAAATCATCGGCAACAACTACATTTGAAGAAAAATACGCGGTTTTATTGACGCTTTTACCTCTCTTAATAAATGAAGGCGATGTAGGGGAATAAAAATCCCCGCCCCAAGGGGCGGGGTATTGAAGATTTCACCTTCAAATCTTCGCGTATGCGGGGGAACAAATCCCCCACACCCCCAGTTTTAACCGCCCCAGAGAGGCGGGGTATTAAACCCCAAGGGAA
>JAISCC010000049.1 GCA_031265845.1 Treponema sp. | reverse complement strand
CGTTATATCAAGGTGAGTCTGTATGACAAAAATATTTTTAAGAATATCCATTTCATTTTCTTCAAAAGAAATATATAAACTTTTTATGCCTTTAATACTCATGCACGAACACATATATACAGATAACATTGTTTTACCGATGCATGGACTTGATGCTATTATATTTAAATCACCACCTTTAAACCCATGCAATACCCCATTTAATTCAGTAATGCCAGATTCAATTGTATAATGAGAAGTACAGTTCTTTTGGTTTTTTCAGCTTCTTCAAATAAATTTTTAATTACATCCTGTATTTCAATAAAATCATCCGACATAAAATATGCTCCTGTTCAATATAGGCTAAATTCGCTAAACCATAGTGGGGGTAGCGAAGAAGCCTGTAGGCTTCGCAACGAGGGGGAACAGCCCGCCGCCGTATGTGGCATAAAGCCGAAAAAGGCCCTCCGACATGGACTGTTTGCTCCCCTTTTTAATATTCAAAATCATACCACAAGGGAACCCCTTTGTTAAGTGTCATCCCGGCCTGTTTTCCCCTTGTATCTCTGCCTTTGTGGTTATCGACCTCCCCTCGATCTACATATCATCCGGTTTCGGACCGGAAAGACGGCAGGGCGATAGGCGGGAGTTGGTTGATATGGCATGATAGGTTTTGGGAGGTTATAAAAATCTATACACATAGCCAACCGGAATTGATCAATAAAAAGTGGAAAAAGGACTTTTTGCCTGTATAATCCATTCTATGCCAGCCCCAGAAAACCATACTGAAAACAAATAGGTTTTAACCGGTCATCCTGTAACAAAGGAAACATACGGTTTTTCTTTCCCTATTGGCGGAATTTGAGAAGTATATAGATGCCATTAAGTTCCTTGGTTTCTTGGTACCAATGGTATTTAAAACTTCCTGCTCCCAAGATCAAGGTGATTTTCCATACGTTTATCCTGTAAAAAGTTAGCTTATTCCCCCCAAATTCTGCGTATGTTACCTATTTGTGATGTCGTCTAACCGCCTTACATTCTCTACATAAACTTTATCCTACAAGGAGAATATATGAAACAGGACATGGCACAGAACGAGAGAACGTATGGGGCAATCTGCGACGAGGCGATCTACCTACGGATCAACCAGTTTCAAAAGGGGCTGCTCCAGTTCACGGACTCGACCAACGCCGAAAGGCTGGTCAAGGAACACGGCGCGGACATCCGGTATATCGCCCCCTGGAAGAAATGGGTGGTCTGGGATGATACCCACTGGCAGGTAGACAACGACGCTTTGCTTTATACGAAGCAACTACAGATGGTACGGAACATCTATGCCGAACTCTACAAAACCGCCGACTACCGGGAACGATGGGAAATCGAAAAGTACGCCATCCAGAGCGATTCCATGTGGCGGCGAGAGGCGTCCGTAAGGGCGGCGCAGTATATCCCGTGCCTCAACGCCACGGTTGACGATCTGGACACAAATCCCTGGCTCCTCAATGTAGAGAACGGCACGGTTGACCTCAAGACTGGGGAACTCCTGCCTCACCGGAAAGAGGACATGATCACCAAATTAGCCAGGGTACGGTACGACAAAGATGCCGGCTGCCCGATGTGGAAACAGTTTGTCCGGGAGATTATGGACTACAAGGCTGATTTGATTGCGTTCCTCCAGACCGCCTGCGGCTGGGCAGTGAGCGGGGATACCAGCGAGCAGTCTATGTTCATTCTCTACGGAACCGGGGCCAACGGGAAAAGTACCTTCCTCAATGTCATTCAGAACATTCTGGGGGATTACGCTCTGTCCACTTGGTCCGAAACGTTTATGAAGCGGAATAACGATACGGCCACCAATGACATAGCCCGGCGCGAGGTGCGCGTTTCGTTACTACCTCTGAGACTGAACAGGGGAAACGGCTCTCGGAACATCTCATAAAGCAGGTTACAGGGAATGACGCGTTAACCGCCCGGTTTCTGTACGGCGAGTATTTCAACTTCGCGCCTACTTTCAAGATTTTCATGGCCTCAAATCATAATCCGGTTATCAGGGGAACGGACCACGGCATCTGGCGGCGGATTAAGCTGATTCCGTTTACCACGAAGATCACCGAGGACAAGCGGGACAGGTATCTTGAACAAAAGTTGCTTTCTGAAAAGTCCGGTATTCTGAACTGGCTGATTGAAGGGGCGCTCCGCTGGAAGCGGGAGGGGCTGAATGTTCCGGCTATTATTACCAACGCCACCGACGAGTACCGGGGGGAGATGGACGTTATCGGGAACTTTCTCCGGGAACGATGCCTCCAGAGGCCGGGGGCGGCGATCCGGGCAAGGGAGTTATTTCAAGTGTATCAGGACTGGTGTAAAGAAGGCGTCGTCCTAATTCACATTGGGGTTCAGGAGAGTTCTTAGTGAAGGTTCGGCAAGAAGGCTACGGAAAATGTTAGATTTCTGAGAGTATTCGACGTGAGGCTGAATTTCTTGCGGAATATCCTGTAAAAATAGCTCAAATTCTCGCAGCCGACCTGCCGTGCAATTTCCTCAATGAGAAAATCGGTTGTTTTTATCAGAAATTCCGCTTTTTCAAGTTTGCTATTCTGCACAAAGGAAGAAAAAGGTATGCCCGCATGGGTTTTGATAAGGCGATTATAATAATTCTTGTTGTGGCCAAATTGTTCAATAAGATCATACAGCGTTATATCATGGCAGCGGTCTTTGAGACCGCGCCATATTTCCGACAGGATTTTCTCGAACAGGTTCGGCGTCCGGCAATCTTCTTATACGGCGATAGCTATACGACATTGCATGGCGAGGTTGTTGTAGGCGTTCATTGTTGGGTATATGGCGGGGGTTCGATAACCGCTCCTATCTTTTTCCGCGCTTCCTTCCGAGACGCTCACATTTACACCGATGAGAGCATGGGTATGTCTGTAGGTCTTTGAAAGCCCTTTTATCTCCAAAATGTTGTCCATATATGCGATTTTTCTTCTTATATAGCCTTTGCCCTTTTGGGTATTATTCGAGCAAATTTTTATTTGCCATGTTTCATTGTTTACCAACGCTTTTTCAACAAATTTCAGGCAAATGCGACTGACCTTTTTGCCGACGCTCCGCCGTGTTGCAAGACAGCCCGCAATCCTCGCGCACCCTCCCTTGTTTCCTTTCCCAAAACACTATATACTTTCCCCATGTCCGACTATTTTGAGACCGATGATATTACAAAAAGCTATGACGGCGCGATTTTCACCCGTCTGCTCTCCTATCTCAAACCGTACCGTTTATTGACGGCGCTTGTTATTGTCGCGCTTCTCGCGTCAACTGTGGGGGAACTGCTCATTCCGGTCTTGCAGCAACGGGTTATGGATAACGCCATTTTCGCCCGTTTTATCGCTTTTTCTTGTGAAAAGAGCGATGCCAATCTGTCTCAAGAAGCGAAAAACGCCTTGTCAGAGTTCAAAAACGCCAAAAACGCCATACAGATCGATTCTATGCTCTTTGTTTTACAGAATCAGAACACGAGAATGCGGACAAATGTGGAAAAAGAACTGAAAGAAGCCGGCATTCTGGAAACAGAACCGTGGTATGCGTTTCGTTACACCACATCTTCTTCATATTATTCGGCTGCCGATGTCATTCAGGACAGAAAAGGCTTTTTTATAACAGAACATGACAAAGCGGCGATACGTGAGAAAGATATGGCTTCCCTTTCAATGCGGGAAAAAGCCGCAGTGAGGGCCGGAGACATTTCTTTTATTATCCACACAGTCTTCATCGTGCTTGGATTGTTGATTCTTGTGTTTGCGTTTACCTTTATTCAAATATGGTCTACAACCCTCGTAGGCCAGCGGATAATGAAGGACATACGGCTTGCGCTTTTCAAAAAAACCGCAACCCAGTCTAGCGCATTCCTCTCTCGCCATCCGGTGGGGCGCATCGTCACCCGCTTGACAGGCGATGTTGAAACGATCAACCAGTTTTTCACCGATGCGCTTTCCGCTTTTCTCAAAGATTTTTCGATTATGGCCGGATCGCTCATCACTCTGTTCCTGCTGTCCGCGAAACTCGCGCTGTTTGTAATCGCGCTGATACCGCCGGTGATTGCGATAACCGCCTGGGCGCGGGTGAAGGCGCGAGACGCTTTCCGAAGGCAACGTACGGCTTCTTCTCTGGTAACCGCCTACTTGTCCGAGCGACTTTCCGGCGTACAGGTGACGCAGCTTTTCGCGGCGGAAAAAAAGAGCGGCAGGGAACTTGCCGAGCGCAACAACGAGCTTTTACGGGCGAACCTTGGAGAAATGTACGTATACGCGACGTTCCGTCCGGTTGTCGAGTGGTTTTCCGTCGCCACAACCGCGATTGTCATCGTTATGGGCGGGGTTTTTATCCTTAATTTGTCGCTTTCACTGGGCGTCCTCATCGCCTTCATCAGCCTTGTGGGTATGTTTTACAATCCCGTCACCGATATTGCGGAAAAGTTCACGCTGCTCCAGTCCGCAATGGCAGGCGGCGAACGGGTTTTCAAGTTGCTTGACACCGATGAAGCCATTCCCGACGCCGGGACTCACCATATACCACGGGAGAAGGATCGCGGCGCCAGCGGCGTTGCCGGCGCCGTTTCAGCCGCCAGCGTTGCGTTTGAAAACGCGCGATTTTCTTACAAACAAGGCGAGGAAGTCCTAAAAGGGCTTGCATTCACCGTAAATCCCGGCGAGATGGTTGCTATTGTAGGTTATACGGGCGCGGGCAAGACCACCATCACAAATCTGCTGACTCGTTTATGGGATATTGACGAGGGCGTCATTCTTCTTGACGGCGTTCCGGTCAAGGACATTCCGCTTGACGAGCTTCGCTCCTGTGTGTTGCCTGTCTTGCAGGATGTGTTCCTGTTTTCCGGCACAGTCGCGGACAACATCAGGCTGGGGCTTGCCATGAGCGATGATGAGGTGCAAGAAGCCGCGCGCGCGGTCTGCGCCGACGCGTTCATCCGTACATTGCCGGATGGGTACAATACGACGCTTTCCGAAGGGGCGGCAAATATTTCTTCAGGACAAAGGCAACTTATCAGTTTTGCGCGGGTCATCGCCCATAATCCGTCCGTTGTGGTGTTGGACGAAGCCACGAGTTCCATTGATACGGAGACCGAACGCGCCATTCAAGCCGGTATGGCGCGAACTCTTGCGGGCAGAACCTCCATTGTCATCGCGCACCGACTTTCCACCATACGCCACGCTGATCGCATCCTTGTGCTTTCAAACGGCTGTATCACGGAACAAGGGACTCACGATGAGCTTATCAAAAAAGACGGGGTATACGCGCAGTTGTACAGGTTGCAATACACGGCGTAATACGCTCTCTGATCGCCGTTTGAGCGCGTTCACTGCGCGTCGCCGCGCCTGTCAATCCATTGAAAGCCGCCGGTATGATCCCCGCCGATGCAGTCAGCCAGAAAAGGCAACGTTTCTTCCAGAGCGGCTTTCAATGTCCACGGCGGATTGTAGACGACAAGCCCGCTTCCGTACAAGCCGCCCCGTTTTGTTCCAATCGCGCGCCGCTTGTCTCCGGTAATGATCTCCGCGAAACACCGGTTCCCGTTATACATTGCCATCAGAGCGTCTCTGAGCGTTTCACCCGCACTGTCCAGGACAAGAAGCGGGTACCACACAAGGTACAATCCTGTTGGAAACCGCCTGATCGCCTCCATAACGGCTGATACGGCTTTTTCGTAATCATCCTGCATCTCATACGAAGGATCGATCAACACGCAGGCGCGTCTTGAGGGCGGCGGCAACAAGGATTTGATCCCTTCAAATCCATCGGCGTTTCTCGTTTCCGCCCTGCAATCGTGAGACAGCAATTCGCTTAAAAGGAGAAAATCCGCAGGGTGTTTTTCATAGCAGACGATTCTGTCATAGGGCCGGAGGATTTTCTGCGCTAAAGCCGGAGAACCGGGGTAAGCGGCGGAGGTTTTTATATATGAGAGATAGTCGTTGAGCATCACAGGCGTTTCGGATCGCTTTATTTTTCCAGCCTTTTCCATAAGTTTTGCGACGCCCGTTTTCCATTCTTTGTTCTGTTCCGCATAGCCTCTTGCAAGGGCATAGGAACCCGCTCCCGCGTGGGTGTCAATGTAGAGGGACGCCTTTTCTTTCTGACAAAGATATTTGAGGCAAAACACAAGCGTTGTGTGTTTTAGAACATCCGCGCCGCCGCCCGCATGAAAGGCGTGTCTGTAACCAAGCATGAAAAGAGTGTAGCATAAACCGCCGCTTTAATCAGCCGTTTTGAGGGCAAGCGCCGTGACGCCGCCTATGTCAACAAGTTGAGAAAATAGCCGGTGAATTTTCTCTTGCATTTGGCATAAATTCAGCCGGAATATATACAAATTATACAATTTGACTAAAATGCATCCAAGATATAATTCCAAAACCTTAACTTCTTGACATTGTTTGCCTTGCTATAGGCAGCTAGGATTAGCAAGATCATTCTTATCCTGTATTAATATCGACAATATGATATTTTGTGTCAATAATCTTTTGCAACAATTTTTCAAGTAATTTTAGGCGCAATTTCGCATATAGTCCTGTCAGGCGGCGTTTGGGCTGTTTTACATTTATATATATTTTTTATTCCTTGAATATTTGAGCATCTAACACTAACTTTTTTATATGGAAACCCTTTTTCAAATGCTTCCAATTCTTCATTTATTTTATATACTTCACCTTCATAAAATTTCCATATATTATTATTGCCTTAAAATTCATCTCCTCAGCCTTTTTAATTGTATGTTCTATTAATTTTTTCCCTATGCCTTTTTTTTTGACACTTGGGCAATACGCTAACGGGACCAAATGTTAATACATCATATTCTTTACCTGCACCTATAATTTTTGCTTTTACATATACAATATTACCGACAATCTCATCATTAACAATTACCACATAATCAAGTTTTTTGATAAATTCATTTGCGTTTCGCATATTATGTAGCGCCAAATGTTCGTCACATCCGGGTCTATAAACATTCCAAAATGCCTCTCGTGTCAAATTTTCAATGATGCTATAGTCTTTTTCTTCTTCCAGCTATAATTTAATGTCCATTGTATGCTCCTCCCCAGATTCCTGATAAAACCAATGATCATAAGTATATTGTCCAAAATGTCTTCCGCCAATTGCCATAATTTTGCCTTCTTTACAAGATTATTTTTTTAATCTATGTCAATATCTTTCTGTTATATTTTGAAAAATTTTCAGCCCGAATGTCGCCTAACGTTCCCTGTATACTACATTTGGAGCGGGTAATAGGGCAATGCGAAGCATTGACTCCCGCCCCAAATGTGGGGGAGAAAAACCGCACAAAGGGCGCAACCCGACTGCGGTTTTTCGGAGGCCGAGCCGCCTACTGGCGGCGAGGGGCTGTCTAGGAAGTTTTACTAGTCAGGCCTCTAAATGCTGGTTTTGTCTAAGAAATGGAGGTTTTTGAAATAACAGAGCCTTCCGCAGGGAACATTTGCCTTATTTTGGTCTGTCTATCCGGTACATCTGCTTTATATCGTACCCAAGGGAAAATAATCC
>JAISCC010000164.1 GCA_031265845.1 Treponema sp. | reverse complement strand
GACGCTCCATTTGCGGAAATCTTCACGTCTCAGAAAAGCCGTTACGAAAATTAACTCGGCGTTACAATCTTTCAAAAGTTTCTTGAGTGCATGGACTCTAATTTCTGACATCGGTCCCGCGCTATGAACCGCTTCAATGAGAAACAGCCAATTCCGGCAATCCGGTCGCCGTCGTTTCTCCGGCGCTTGCTGGCAAATAATCACTGTACCTCTATAGTATTCTTTCAGAAATTTGTGTCAAGCCTGCGTAATATGGTTATTTATAAACTAAATGACGTATGAGCCGGTTTTAAAGCCCTGTTGGTTTTTCGCCGGCTCTTGCGGTTTCTCAGGCTAAATGCTAATGCCGCTCTTCAAAACTAGAATTAGAAAAGCGCTTCTATATGAAAATCTAGTTGAATTTTATACTATTATATATATGGTATACTATTAATATGTATACGCAATATATAGCGTATACAACTATGATAAAATTTGTATTTTTTTAAAAATTTTTGTTGACAATCATAAAAAGTAGATATAAGATAAATTCATCGAAGCGCTTTTAATAAGTTAGGAGGAAAGATTATGGAATATGTCATCGGCGTATTATTGCTTATGTCATTTTTCGCGTTAGTGGTCTATGCGGTGCGAGGCGGCAATCTGATGCTGGGTATGTTTGTGATGGCATCCCTTTGGACATTGTTGCCGTTGATTGGGAACGCCTTGGTACGGAATCCGGCGTTCATCGCCGCAAACTTTACAGGATCAGGCGGGAGCATTGTAAAGCTCAGCGTCAGCGAGGCTTTGGGCAAGGTGTTCCAGCAAGGACCGGAAGGCTGGGGCAGCGTAATGGTGAACGTGCTGTTCGGCGCGTGGTTTGGCAGGGCGCTGCTTCAAACCGGCATAGCCTCAACCCTTATACGCAAAACCGTGGAACTGGGCGGAGACAAACCGGCAATCGTGGCGGTACTGCTTTCAATCGTTACAACCGCCATATTCAGCGGTATGTTCGGCGCCGGCGCCGTAGTTGCTATCGGGGTTATTATACTGCCCATACTTATCTCCCTGGGTATCCCCAAGCAAACGGCGATTGTGTCTTTCATGTTTAGCGTTGGAGCGGGCATGCTTATCAATCCGGTGCTTACAAAACAGTTCATCGGCTTTTTCCTTGACAATAACGGGAAAGAACTGTTTACCTATGCCCAGCATGTACGTTTTGGACTTATCGCGGTTGGCATACAGCTTTTGACGACCATCGCCTACATCATTTTCGCCCTGAGACCAAAACGCCGCGTCCATACATGGAGCGTACAAAACCCGAAAAAAACGAGCGTTGATTTTGTACCCAACATCGCGTTGATAAGTCCCGTTATCCCGGTAGTTTTGCTTATCGTTCTCAAGGCGCCTATCATACTTGGGTTTATCTCAGGCAGTTTGTTCGCGTTGCTTGCGTGCGGCAAACTGAAAAGCTGGCGCGGCGCGGCCAGGATGATCGCCAAGGATTTTTATGATGGTGTTGTTGACACCGCGCCTCTGCTTGCATTTCTGCTTGTCGTTCCCATGTTCAACAAGGCGTCCGAACTCTGCGTACCCTACTTCAAGGTCCTGCTGGGCAATATAATTCCCACAAACCCGCTGATTATCAGCGCGGCGTTTGTGCTGCTGGCGCCTCTTGGTCTTTTTCGGGGGCCTCTGACCTTATACGGCGGCGGAGTCGCCACACTGGGTATTCTCAAAAGCATCGGCTTTCTTTCACCACAATACATTCCCTACCTGTTCACCATGATGATCGTTTCTACCACCGTGATGAATGTATCGGCCTGCGTTACCCAGAGCTGGGTTGCCTGGGGCATTGGTTACACCAAGGTAAGCGGCCGCGAGTACCTTAAAAGCAGTCTTCCCCTGGGATGGATCACCTGCGCGATATTGCAGGTTGTCAATTTTATACTGTATGGCATGACGCGCTAACATTGGAGGAATCTTAAATGACAAGAAAAGTCCGTATGGGCATTGATGTGGGTGGAACTCACACAAAAGCGGTGGCTATTGATAACGCCACTCACGAAATCATCGGCAAGTCTTCGGTAAAAACCACCCATAATCACGAGAGGGGGGTGGCGGCAGGTGTGGTAATGGCCTTTCAGAATTGTCTGCGGGAAAATGACATCCATCCTGATGAGGTTATTTTTGTGGCCCACAGCACTACCCAGGCTACCAACGCTTTGATAGAAGGAGATGTAGCCGTGGTCGGCGTCATCGGCATGGGCGGCGGCGGGGCCGGGGGTCTTTTGGCGAAAGCTGAAACCGCCATCAAGGATGTTGATCTGGGATCCGGGAGAAAGATTAAAATCCGAAGGCGCTATCTAAAACAAAAGGAGTTGAACGATGATCTGGCGGCAAAAACAATCCAGGAACTGCTTAATGAAGGGGCGCAGGTTATTGTCGCGTCTGCGGCGTTCGGTGTTGATGATATTGAAGACGAACAGTGTATGCACGACATAGCCCGCGGCAATGGCATTGAGGCGACTATGGCCAGCGATATTACCAAACTGTACGGACTTACCCGCCGTACCCGTACCGCCGCTATTAACGCTTCCATATTGCCGAAGATGCTGGACACCGCCAACTCCACCGAACAAAGCGTCAGGGATGCGGGGGTTAGGGTTCCGCTCATGATCATGCGCGGCGATGGCGGCGTGATGGAAGCGGGCGAGATGAAGAAGCGTCCGGTTCTTTCCATGCTTTCAGGACCTGCCGCCAGTGTGATGGGCAGCCTTATGTACCTGCGCGCCTCAAACGGCGTCTATTTTGAAGTGGGAGGCACTACTACCAACATTGGGGTAATAAAAAACGGCCGTCCTGCGATTGATTATTCCGTTGTCGGCGGACACCGAACCTATATTTCTTCCCTTGATGTGCGGGTGCTGGGCGTTGCCGGCGGCAGCATGGTGCGGGCGGACAGAAACGGCGTTGTGGATGTGGGACCCCGGTCGGCGCATATCGCCGGGCTTGATTACGCGGTGTTCACTGACGCGAAGGACATACAAAATCCGAAGATTGAATTTTTCTCGCCGAAATCCGGCGATCCAGGCGATTATGTGGCCATACGTTGCGGTAACGGCAAGCGGTATACCATCACCAACACCTGCGCCGCGAATGTGTTGGGGCTTGTAAAACCGGAACATTTTTCCTACGGAAACGCGGAAGCCGCCCGCAAGGCGATGAAGCTCCTGGCCGATTATATGAGTACTACCGTTGAAGACGCGGCGGTCCAGATTCTGACCAAAGCGTATCAAAAAATTGAGCCTGTTATTACGGAATTGGCGGACAAGTACAAACTGGACAGGGATGCTGTCAGTTTAGTCGGCGTAGGAGGCGGAGCCGCGGCGCTTATCGGATTCTGCAGCGATAAGATGAATCTGCGTTATTCCATCCCTGAAAACGCGGAGGTTATATCCTCCATTGGCGTGGCTCTTGCCATGGTGCGAGACGTAGTGGAGCGGGTTGTCCCCAATCCGACGCCGGAGGATATACGTTCCATCAGGGCCGAAGCCCTTGATAAAGCTGTAGAAAGCGGCGCCGCCTCTGAAACTGTGGAAGTGCATATTGAGATTGATCCCCAAACTTCCAAACTGACCGCCATAGCCCTGGGCAGTACGGAAGTAAAAACCACGGATCTGCTCAAAGAAGCGACCCCGGAGGAAAGCCTGCAACTGGCGTCTGAGGATCTGAAGGTTCCCTCCGATGAAACGGTATTATTGTGTTCTACAGTCAATTTCCGGGTTTACGGAACTAAAAGCCCCCAAAAGGGCAAAAATCCTGTCCGTATCCTTGACAAAAAAGGCTTCATCAAGGTCCAGCGCCTTGATGGCGTTGCGGCAAAAACTCAAAGCGGCGCGTACCGCGCTGTGGCGACCGGCATGTGGGATGAGTTGGCGCTCTACAAGGCTGACGCTATTTTGCGCCCTGACTATTACCTCTGCGTTGGCAGCCGGGTGATGGATTACGCAGGGACGGTAGATATTGAGCAGATATTGATGTTGATGGAAACCGATATGCAGACAGCCGGTTCCGGGGATGAGATAATTATTGTGGGGGCGAAGAACACCTTATGAATGTCGTTGAAACGCTGGCTTGGGCCGCGCGCTTGCCGGAGGATGTGTGGATCGCCTATGCTTTTTCGAAGGATCCTCTGTCTGGACGTATCAGCGCGAAAGAACGGCGGCGGCTTTTTGACGGAGCCGCCCGGTGTGGAATTGCCTGCTCCCATGAAGCGGCGAGGCGATACCGTTCCCGTGATCCCCATGAATTGGCGCGGGACATGGGTGTGAACGTAGCGTACTCTGACCGTGAAGCCGGTGGTATTGTTCCTGTTTTCGCCCAGTTCGTCCCGCCTGACGCCATCACTCTGTTTGCCCGCTGCATTGAAAAAGCGGCGCGGCTTTTTGAGGAAAACAGCGCGACTGTACTGAACGGAATCTCGGTGGAAAATATTCTGCTTGCCCACGAACTGTTTCACTGGATCGAAGAACAGCAAAAAGATGTACTATTTACCCGAAAAGAAAAGATAACTTTATGGCAAAAGCCCTTTCCCCATAAAGCTGCGGTAAGCTGTCTTTCGGAAATAGCCGGAATGGCTTTTGCGCAAGAGCTGCTTGGACTCGCTTTTTGTCCGTTTGCGTTGGATTTGCTGCTGGCGTATACAACGGACAAGGGCATGTCCCAAAATATCTATTGCTATCTCAAAACACTTGAGGGCAATTCATCAAAAAAGGAGGAAGAAAGAGTATGCAGATGATTATTATTTTTGACGCCACTGATCAAATCCCAGTGGAAGGTCTGAAAAAGGCGATACGTTTTCTAAGAGACAACGATTTAAGCGCTCTGAGTCCCGATTCAATTCAAGCTATTGACGGTGACGCTATTTTTGCTCAGGTACAGGAGTATGACACGAATACGGAAAACGATTTGCTTTTTGAAACTCATAATGTCTATTATGATCTGCACTATATAGTAAGCGGCGTGGAGTATATCTGCTGCGCGTCTCGCAAGAAATTGATATTGAAAACGCCGTACGACTGTAATAACGACAGCGCCTTTTATGAGAATCCGGTTCATTGCAGGCGTTTGTTGTTAAAAGCGGGAGACGCCATTTTTATTGCCCCCACAGAAGCTCATAAACCGCGATGCGCCTGGGATAATCCCCAACGGGTAAGAAAAATAGTCGTAAAAGTAAAGGCTCATGAACAAGCCGCGCATGATTGATAAGGAGAAGAAGATGGCTAAAGCAATACTATTTGGAGAACCTATGGTGATGTTCGTTGCGGATGTTCCAGGACATTTGGAAGAAGTGGAACACTTTACCCGGCGTCTTGCGGGCGCGGAGGTAAACGTAGCAATCGGGCTTTTAAGACTGGAACATCATGCGACGTATGTTACCCGGCTTGGAAACGATACGCTGGGAAGGTATATCAAGGGAAAACTCAAAGCTGAAGGGATTAGCGCCCATATCATCGCCGATGATCGGCATTTTACCGGTTTCCAGTTAAAAGAAAAAGTTCTGGCGGGAGATCCTATGGTGGAATATTACCGCAAAAATAGCGCGGCCAGCCATTTATGTCCCGCTGACATTGAGGATGTTGATTTTTCCGGGGCGCGTTTGCTGCATGTCACCGGAATTCCGCCCGCATTGTCTTTGGAAACCCGCGCAACCACCTTCCGTATGATCCAGAAGGCCAGGGAATCGGGTCTCATGGTAAGCTTTGATCCTAATCTGCGTCCCGGCCTTTGGGAGAATGAAGAAACCATGGTAAAGGTTCTGAATGACATCGCGTGTTTATGTGATTTCGTTCTCCCTGGTTGCAAGGAAGGATTGAAACTGGCAGGCAGCGATGATCCTGAAAAGATTGCCGGATATTATCTGTCTTGCGGGGTAAAGATGGTTACGGTAAAATTGGGACGCAGAGGCTCTTATACTCAAAGCCGCACTGAGAAATTTTATCAGGAATGCAAACCAATTGACAAGATTGTCGACACCGTTGGCGCCGGAGACGGTTTTGCTGTCGGCGTCATCAGCGGAATACTTGAAGGTCTTCCGCTTTATCAGACAATTGAACGGGCGAATGCCATAGGCGCTTTACAGATCAGGCAGGAAGGTGATAATGAAGGGTTGCCTGACAAAAAAACGCTTGCGTCATATTTCAGGGAGGTACAAGACGGTGCTTTTGCAAATGGCTATTGACAGGGTTAGCGTGAGTGAAGCGGAGAATATCATCAGCCTTACAAACGGCAAAGTGGATATTGTTGAGATAGGAACTTCTCTCATCAAAGATTTTGGCGTCGCGGACAGTGTGGGTTTCCTTAAGAAACGGTTTCCAAAACAAGTCATTCTGGCTGACCTAAAAACTATCGACGAAGGGGAATACGAATTCCATCAGGTTTTTGACGCCGGAGCGGACATCGCCACCGTCATGGGGGCGGCCTCATACGCAACCATCCGGGCCTGTCAAAAGACAACGCGGGAACGCCAACGCGAATATATGATAGATCTATTGGGACTGGACGCGGAAGAGATTAGGGCGCTTGCGGTTTTCGACGACGCTATTTTCTGCCTCCATCTTCCCAGTGATTGTACCGGCGCGGGGCTTATTGAAATGATTCAACAGGGAAAAGAATCCCTTGCGGGTGTACGCCGTATTGCCGCCGCCGGAGGGGTAGGGCTTGAAACCATTCCATTTTTCAAGTCCTCTGGAATAGAAATAGCTATTGTGGGAAGCGCAATAACCAAAAGCGCTGACATAGCGAAATCCGTTGCGGATTTTAAAAAAGCGATTGATTGACCTATCCCATCTGAAGGGCGGAGTGTTACACTCCTCATCATACATGAGCCTCCGCGCTACAAAGGGGTATGAAACCAGACTTTGCGAATCAATAAGGAGAAGGTGAAATGGAGATTCTTGACGTTATACAGAAGGAAATACGGGATGTGTTGGTCCGTATTAACGAAGAAGAAATGGAAGCGGCTTTGGCGCTTGTCAAAAAATCTTGCCGGATTTTTGTAGATGGCGAGGGGCGCAGCGGGTTAATGGCCAAAGGCTTTGCCATGCGTTTAATGCACCTGGGCTACACGGTATACGTGGTGGGAGAAACAATCACACCAGCGTTGCGGCAGGATGATGTGTTCATTGGCGTATCCGGTTCGGGCGGCAGCGCCAATGTGGTTAATGACGCTCAAAAGGCAAAAAAAATCGGTTGCAAGGCGCTGGCTGTTACCAGCAAAACGGATTCCGCTTTAGCCGCGACGGCGGATCAGACGCTTTGTATTCCAGGTACGGTTCGCGGCGACAGCGGAGGCGGCCGGACTTCCATACAGCTTTTAAGTTCTTTGTTCGATCAGTCTCTGCATATTGCCCTGGACGCGCTATGCTATATGATTAGCACGCGCGACGCTACCGGTAATGACGCCGCCACAGGGATGCATTGGTAAGGCGGTTCCATTGGCATAAACTAAAGAAAACCTCTTGGAACCTCGGTTGGGTTCCCGGAGGTTCCTCTGAGACAATCGCCAATTTATTGTAATATACACAGGATGTCCGCTTTCCGCCACCGCGTCCCCTGTTTCCAGACGCGCATCCCATTGATACGAATTTCTAACCAATATCGTTCAAACTCATCACTTGATCAGCCGGCAGGGAGAACACGATGCCTTCCGCCTTGCTTGAAGCGCCGTACGCCGCGCTCACGGCTTGCATGATGTCCAGACTGTTCTCTCTATCGGTGAGCATAATGATGATTTCCTTTTCATCCTGTATTGAAATTCCCAAAAATCTCTTGGTCTTTTGAGAAGAAAGCCCGCGGGCGCTTATCACCGTACCGCCCCGCGCTCCGGCTTCACGGGCTGTTTTCATAAATTCATCGCTGTACCCGTTGTTCAATATGGAAATAATAACGTTGTTTTTTATTTCAACCGGTTTCGCTTCCATTTTTTCTCCTTTATCCGTTGTTTCCATTAGCGCATCCTCTTTCTTTTCCTTTTTTTTGCCGGTTTCCGCAGTTTCCACGGTTTCCGCAGACTCCACAACGGCGCGTGTTTTCAAAAAAAGATCCATGATTGGGGCGTTTATCCCTGAAAGCGGAACCGTAAAGGCGATGCCGGCGCCCGTGTTGCGTACGCCCGTTTTCCGCCGCGCCACCTTGATGATGACAGGCGTTGACGCGCCTTCCACAAGACACAGAATCAACGCCTTATCCGTGCTGCCAACGCCGAGAATATCAAGTATCTCGGATGTAGCGGTTCCCCGCGCTTTGCTCATAAAAACAAAGTTGGAATAATCTTTCTCGAACACCTCTGAAATCACCTTAATCTTATCCCAATCTATGATAAGAAAGAGCAGTTTAAAAAAACGACGCGGCATGGCGCCGTTTTCGTTTTGTACGCTCCGGTCTTTAGACATAAACATAATCCTCCTCGAATATGATGATCTCTCCCGCTTTCTCCCTGCCCATGATTTCGGCTTCGGAAAGCGCTTCTTCCGCCTTCATCCTCCGTCCGTAGACAAGCCCCAAAAGCTGAATGACCACCAGCGGCGTCATGGCTACCATTGCCACAATGCCGAAAGCGTCCCTCATCATGTCGCCGCCAACGCCCTCGCACGTTCCAATCGCAAGCGGAAGGAGGAAGGTCGAAGTCATTGGCCCGGAACATACGCCGCCTGAGTCAAAGGCTATGCCGGTGAAAATGCGCGGCACAAAGAAGGTAAGTATGAGGGCGAATGTGTATCCCGGTATCAAAATCCACATGATTGAAATGCCGGTGAGTATCCGCACCATCGTGATGCCCAAGGCGAGCGACATGCCGATTGCAAGCGCCGTGTTCATCACCTTCTGCGTGATTGCGCCCTGGGACACCTCTTCCACCTGCTTGTTGAGCACGTGAACCGCAGGCTCCGCCGCGACGATGAAGTACCCGATGATCATGCTCAATGGCACCAGCAGCCATTTGACCTCTGTTCTCGCAAGGTCGTAGCCAAAGAGGTGTCCCACTGGAATAAAGCCGACTTCCACGCCGGTCAGGAACAACACAAGCCCAATGAACGTATAAACGAATCCAACCAGTATCCTCATAAGCTGTTGCTTCTTGTACCGTTTTGAAATCAACTGGAACACGGCGAAAAACAAAAGGATCGCGGCAAGCGCCATGGCGACTCCTCTTATCTTTTCAGGGAACGTTTTCAGAAAGGCGAGAACAACATCCCTGTCCGTATACGCCGCTATCGCGCCTGTGTCGATTGGTTCGCCCGCGTCAACCTTGTTGATATGCTTGACCATGCCGAGCGTCAGCACCGAAAGAATGGGTCCTATGCTGCACAGGGCGACGAAGCCAAAGCTGTCTTCCTTTGACCCCTTATCGCCGCGCAAAGACGCGACGCCGACGCACATCGCCAGAATAAACGGCACGGTCATGGGTCCGGTGGTGACGCCGCCCGAGTCAAACGCTACGGGTATCAAAGAACCATCCGGCGTGGCGAGCATGTAGCCCGCGATGGCAAAGGTGATAATGTAAAAACCAAGAAGCAACGCCATAAGCGGAATGCCGAACAACACCCGCAACACCGCTATAGCGAGGAAAAGCCCCACGCCCAAACCAACGGTGACAACCAACGTCCATGGATTGAGCGATTCTGCAAGCTGTCCGGCAAGCACCCATAGATCCGGCTCGGCGATGGTGATGATTATGCCCATAACAAAACTAATGCCGAGCGCCAGCGCCAGATTTGAGGTCTTGGTAAGCTGGACGCCGATCCCTTCGCCCATGGGCATCATCGCCATATCCGCGCCCAACGTGAAGAAGCCCATGCCAATGATGAGCAACGCCGCGCCGGCAAGGAACATCATGATGACGCCCGCCGACATCGGCGCCAGCACGACGCTCGCAATGAGTACAATAGCGGTTATGGGAAGCACCGATGTAAACGCTTCCTGTATCTTTTCCTGCAAGACTTTATTCATAAACTTGCCACTCCTTTACTATAGCAAGGTCTAACGCCCTGTCCTGACGGCCGGCATTGGCGACGCCAATAAAAAATAGCGGTAGATCCATACGTATTATACAGGCAGCGCGCGCACGGCGACGCCCAACGCCGCCGCTGTTTTTTCCGCGCCGCCCTTATCGCCGCTGTCAGAGCCGCCCTTGCCCTCAAGCGTACAGGACGCGCAGTCCGCGCCGCTGTGTATGCGTTCCGCGATACGACGCGCTGCGGCGACGACTTCATCAGCGGTCATATCCACTATATGATTCCTGATTCTTGACCGTTGCGCGTCCTCAACGCCGCAGAGAAACCTGAAAAAATCGCCCCCGCCTTTTTCCTTCGGAGTCTGCGGGCGCGTGTCGTTGGAATAGGCGCCAATGATCGTCTTTTCCATGGTGTCCGCGTCAATATGCCCGCACCCTATCTTTTTAAACGACGTGTAAAACGCGCCCAGTGTTTTAAGCGGCTCCGGATCGCGGTAACTTGCAAGATAGAACGCGCGATTCAAGCCGTTGAGAAGCGCATACGCCCCGTACGCCCCGCCTTTCATGCGGATGGTTTCCCACAGTTCGCCCGTCGCCGCGTAGTGCGACAACGCCTGTTCCGCAACATAGTCCCGTGTGGCGTATTCTGAAGAAGGAACAACGACGCTTGCAAACCCCACCCGCAAGGACGGAGACATCCAAACCTCGGCGCCGCATGTTTTTCCGTTGTCCGGCGCGCCGCTTGAACACAGCGAGAAGAACGCCTGCTCCGATGCGCCGACATTCCGGGGTTTGGGGGCGCCGAATCCTGCGTATGTTCGCTCAAAGAGCGGCAACGCCGCGTCAATGGTTTTTTGGGATGCCGTGAGGTTGATCAATGCGCCCGCTGAGGCGAGCGCGTCCCGTATGCGCGTTAGATTCGCGCTTATTTCAGCCGTGTCCATAGCCGTTATCTTTTGGATGAACTCAATCTGAAGAATGCCATTCCAGATTTCTTCTATAGCGGATGATTTTGAGAAACGCCTGCCCGCCCTGCTCATGGCGTAGCCATGTCCATAAGGCGCAATACTGGAAGCCAAATCGTTTTTGAAGTTCAACGCAATGTCGTTGAGGCGGCGCATATCCGTAAAATCCGCTTTGGCGATGATGTCGAAGATGAGATCAACGCTTGTCGGCAGCTTCTCGTCAAGGCACCTGAAATTCCAGACAAGCCAATCCCGCGCCCGGATGTCGAAGATGCCGGAGGGCGTCGCAACGCTGCGGCTCGCCCCGGGCGAGATGCTGAAACTTTTCAGGGTCGCGGAAAAATCGCCAGTGGCGCGAGCCAAAAGGCTCGAAACCGCCGCGTAATCCACGCCGGGCAATCCGGTTGATGTCGCGGCGCGGCTGAACAGGCTGAGCCAGGGATAATCTTCTGGCTCAAGAACATCGGCCGGAACCGCTATGTTCACATAGGCGACGCCGTTGGTGAAAAGGTCGTGCGCCAGAACGGGTACGCCGCCCGCGTCAAAGAGCGCGCGGGGCGTCACAACGATTTCCCGCGAAAGATCGCGTGTGGACAGGTGAGGGACAGACGCCAGCGCTTCCGGGCTATCCTTTTCACCCTGCAATTTTTCAAGTTCCCTGGCTTTTTTCGCTATGGCTTTTAATTCCGCCTTTGAGAGCGCGGACTGTTTTTCCGCCAGTTTTTGCGCGAGGGCGGCTTCTTTTTTCTCAAAGCAATTCGCCTCCATGAGGTTCGCCTCCGGTTCAATGGAGAGCAGAGCGCGATGCTGGTTGTCAAGCAGATAGGTCTGAATAAGCTGTTCAACGTAGCGTCCGCCGCCATTGAGTTTTTCTTTTATGGCGGTGAAAGAAGGCAGGAAGAGCAGACTTTCCCACGGTTTCTCTCCATGCAGCCAGCCGCGCAACGCCCGTTGCAGCCACACAAGCGAAAAAGGTCCATGCGCTCTGTTTATTTCGCGGTTTGAAAACTCAAGGGAAACCACGGCGGCTTCAATGTCTTCTTGCGGGACGCCTTCCCGCGTCAAACGCCGCAATTCTTCCATAATAAGCTGTTCAACAGCTTCAGCCGGGGTCTTGGAAAGATCAACGCCCCGCAGTCCCGCCGCCATAATGGTCTGCCTGCGATCAGCCTCAAACCCGCTTTCCGGCGCCAGATCCTCCCCCAGCCCTGACTCAACGAGCGCCTTGGCAAGCGGAGACCCGTCGTGTCCCATCAGAATTTCGTCCAGAATGGCGAGTGCCATTGTTTCGTCCGGATCCGTCGCATCGCCGCAGAGCCACGAAAGCAGAACAACGGACTTCTCCTTGTCGCTTGCGGAATGGCGCGCCCGCACCCGCCTGGGTTTTTCCCATTTTTTCACCAATGGAAGCGGCGGCGCGGCCATTGGCGCGGCAACGCCCGCCGGCGGCGGCGGCAGGAGGGCGTCCAGAAAGGCGAATTGTTTTTCGCTTGCGATATTGCCCGCCAGAAAAATCTTGCAATTCGCCGGACAATAGCGGCTTTTGTGAAAATGCTTGAAATATTCAAACGTCAAATCCGGTATGCATTCGGGATCGCCTCCGGATTCATAGGCGTACGGCGTTCCTTCAAACAGCGTCTGCGCCATCAAGCGCTCGACGACCGTCTCTACCGAAGAATACGCGCCCTTCATTTCGTTGTACACAACCCCTGTGATGGAGAGTTTTTTTTCTTTGGAGTCGCCAACAAGTTCCAGCCGGTGTCCTTCCTGCATAAACGTCCACTCGGAAAGCAGGGGATGAAACACCGCGTCGGCGTACACGCCCATTATATTAAAATAATCGCGCTCATTGACCGAGCTTGCCGGATACACGGTTTTATCCGGGAACGTCCATGCATTGAGATAGGTTTGAAGGCTGCCCTGACCCAGCGCGAGAAAGGCGTCTTTCAGCGGATACCGCTCGGATCCGCACAGCACGGCATGTTCTATTATATGGGACACGCCCGTTGAATCATCAGGAACCGTGGCGAAACTGAACGCGAAAAGGTTTTCCTCATCATCATTCAGAACATGAAACGCCTCGGCGCCGGTTTTTATATGTTTGGCGTACACGCCGGTGGCATTAATTTCGCTTAAATCGACAACCTCAAGAATTTCAAACCCATGCGCCGCTTGCCCTTTTCTCAACGCCGTTTCCATACACACCTCTTTACACAAATTTATACGATAATATCTTCATCATCGGCAAGCAGTATCTCGCCTTTTTCCCGTCCCCGCCTGAACCAATTCAGGAAATCAGACGCAACGACGTCCGCCTCGAAACGCGACACAGTTCCCAGGATTTCGGCTTCTTCCCGTATTAAAGCGCGGCGAGGCGTTGAGACATTGGACAGAATTTTATCAATAAAGACCTGTCTGCGCCCCTTCAGCAGAAAGACGATCTCTTTCTCGCTCATGGTTCGCAATTTTTCTTCCAAAGCAAGATCGCTCATGCGCAGTATGTCGTCAAGCGTGTAGAGCCTCGCCCTCAAATTGTGGCTCAAGGACGGATCAGCGCCTTCCAACCCCTCAAGGAACCTTGATTCAAAAGAAACATCCGACGCCTTGAGTATTTCCACAAGCGCGTTCATGCCGTCAATTTTTTCGGAATCGGTTCGGCCTATCTTCCGCGCTTTCTCTTTGATCGCGGCCGCCACCCGCTCCAGGACGGACGGCGCTATCTTGTTCATCTTGGCTATGCGCTTGATGATCTCAATTTTCTTTGCGGCATCCTCATTCTTTATCACGTCCGCCGCCAGCTTCGCGGGCAGCCTTGAAAGCACCAGCGCCTCGGACGCCGCAGATTCGTCTTTAAAAAGAATGCCCAACTGTTCAGCCGTAAAGTCTTCAAGAAACCCAAAAGGACTCTCAACAGCCTCTGGAACTGTCTTTCTGAGCATGGCCTCGCCTTTTTCCGGCCCGTAAGCCGCGTACAAAAGGTTCCGCGCCTCGTCAACGCCCCCCGTGAACGATCCCTTGTACCCTCCCGACGAAACGGTCATAAAAGACCGGAATTCGGCGAGCAATTCCTCCGCTTCCGCCTGTGTAACGCCTTTTATTGAAGCGATTTCTCTGGAAACAATCTCCGCCTGCTTGACATTGAGCTTTGAAAGCGCTTTCGCCGCTTCCTCTCCGCCAATAAGCATGAGAAGTTTCGCCACTTTTCGGTATTTTGAATCTCCACCGCCAGTCTTGACCAGATCCTGCTCGGACACATCATCTTGAAACAAGTCCGATAAAGCGGAATAGCCGGGTTTTCTCGCCATATCGAAAGAGAGTTTAACAAAAAGGCGCTATGATTTCAAGAGCGTACCTAGAGAAAAAATCTCAAGTCCACGACGCTCTGCGTCACCCAATATCCTTCCGAAAGCCCATGCCGTCAAAGCGCACTGTCTCAAGGGCGCGGTACGCCTCGTTTCTCGCGCTTTCTGCGTCAACGCCGTACGCGGAAACCGCAAGCGTCCTGCCGCCAGAGGTGAAGAAATTGCCGTCTTGCATGCGTACGCCTGCGGCAAAGAGCTTCACGCCAGGAGACAACTCGCCGCCATTCGGCGCCGCGCCGTTCACCATAACAGGATCGCCTTTCCGGTATGGACCCGGATAGCCGTCGGCGACCGCAACCGGAGCGCACACAGCGCCCTGTTTCCACGCAAGCCGACTCTCCGTCAGACTCCGGTCCACTATAGCCGCGCACACATCCGCGAAGTCAGAATCAAGCAGCGGCAAGACCGCCTGTGTTTCCGGATCGCCCAAGCGCACGTTGTATTCAAGCAGATGACAGCGCTCTTCCAGCGTCATGAGCCCAAAGAACATGAAGCCGCGATAATCAACGTTTTCCGCCTTGAGCCCTTTCAGCGTCGGCATAAGAATCGACGCGTGAAAATCCGCTTGCGCCGCTTCCGTAAAGTCCGGAACCGGCGCAATGGCGCCCATGCCGCCCGTGTTGGGACCCAGGTCGCCGTCAAAGCGGCGTTTGTGATCCCGCGCCGCGATGAAGGGCGCGATAACGCCCTCGCCGTTCTGAACGCTGACAGCGGCGAGAACGGAAACCTCTTTGCCGTGGAGAAGGTCTTCTATCACAACACTCCTTCCCGCCTCCCCAATAACGCCGTCCTTCATAAAAGAGCGCAGACACGCTTCGGCTTCCGTAAAATAGTTCGCAATCACAACGCCTTTTCCGGCGGCAAGGCCGTCCGCCTTGATGACAATGGGCTGGTTGGTCTGGGAAAAATGGGTTTTCACATACCGAAGCGCGTCTTCAAAACCCGATCCGCTCGCGCTGGCAACGGCAAATTCTCTGCTTGCCGCAGCGCGGACGCCGTATTTCGCCATAAAAGCCTTTGCGAACGCCTTGCTCGCCTCAAGCCGCGCCGCCCTTTTGTCAGGACCCACAATGGCAAGGGAACGGCTGTGGAACACGGAGACGATCCCGGCGGCAAGCGGCGCTTCAGGACCAACCACGCTGAATGCGACGCCCGCTTTTTCGGCGAAATCAGCCAGAATCCGCTGCCCTGACGCTGTTTCAGGATCAACATCGGCAAGAACATTCTCACATTTCTTTTCAAGGGCGGTTCCGCCATTGCCCGGAGCCACAAAAACCGCATCGACCGTGGGCGACATGGCGAGCTTCCACGCAATGGCGTGTTCCCGTCCGCCTGAACCTATAACGAGTACGTTCATAGGGTTTTCTCCAACAGCGCAATGACCGCCTCGCCCATTTCCCTGGCGCCGACAATCGTTTCGTTCGCCGCAGTCCGCCCCTTGGCCGCAATGTCCCGCGTGCGCAGTCCCGCGTCCAGCGCGGCGCTCACCGCGTCCTCAACAGCGCGGGCTTCTTTTTCAAGACCACAAGAATAGCGGAGCATCAGCGCGGCTGAAAGGATCGCGCCAAGCGGGTTGGCAATGTTTTTGCCGGCAATGTCGGGCGCGGAGCCATGTATCGGCTCGTACATGCCCATAGGACGGCCGTTCTTGGCAAGCGGGCCGCCGAGGCTCGCCGAGGGCAACATGCCGATGGAGCCTGCCAGCGCCGACGCCTCATCCGACAGAATGTCGCCGAAAAGGTTCGAGGTTGCGATAACGTCAAACTGTCCGGGAGCGCGGACAAGCTGCATGGCCGCGTTGTCAACATAGAGAAACGACGTCTCAATATCGGGATACGCTTTGGACACCACGGCGGCGACTTCACGCCACAAGCGGGACGATTCAAGTACATTCGCCTTATCCACAATGCAGAGCTTCTTCCGCCTGCCCATGGCGGCTTCGCAACCCATACGCAACGTCCGCTCTATCTCGTCCCATGTATAGGTTTCGGTGTCAAAAGCCGCCCTGTGATCCGCGCTTCGCCCCCGTTCCCCGAAGTAAAGCCCTCCGGTAAGCTCCCGCACGATGAGCAGGTCGAATTCCGCTTTGCCTTCGCTGTTGCTGGAAACGAGAACGTCATCCTTCAGCGGACACGCGCTCCGCAACTGGGGCAGCAGCTTTGCCGGACGCAGGTTTGCAAACACGCCCAAACCGGATCGCAAGCCCAGAAGGGCGCGTTCAGGGCGCAGATGACCGGGCAAGGTTTCCCATTGCGGGCCCCCAACCGCGCCCAACAGCAGGGCGTCGCACTGTTTGACGGCTTCGAGCGTCTCTTTGGGCAACGGCTCGCCCGTACGGTCAATGGCGCAGCCGCCCGCTTCAAGCTCCACATAATTGAACACATGTCCTGATGCGTCGCCAATCGTATCAAGGACTTCGGTCGCCGGTGTAATCACTTCCGGACCAATCCCGTCGCCGGGAATCAAGGCTATCGAATAAGTCATGGCATGAATCTAGCATTTCCGGTGGTTTTTTGCAACAGGGATTACATACATCGGACTTGAAGCCGACGCATTCATTTTATAATGGCAATGGAATAATGGCGGTGAAATTCCACGTGACAAACGCGAACCCACAGGATAGGAAAGCAAGATGTGTGAAACATCAAAAAGGAACGTTCAGGCGCCGAGCAGAATCGAACTGCTGCATAAAGGTTTTGCAGACCTCTCCCTTACCGCTTGGGTACGGCGCCGTTATGGTTTGAATACTATCAAACTTTTTTTCTTTTGTCTAGCCCCTCGCGCATATTTTTTTAACCTTCGTCAACGCCGGGAGCGCCGCCTGACGCGCCGTCTTCGACGGCCGTCGCAACAGGCGCGTTTTCACCGGCAATCTCATCGATCTTCTGTATCATATCAAGGGCTTCCTTAAAGTTCGTGTCCGCGTGAAACCTGAGCTTCGGCGTCTGCCGTATGTGCATTTCACGGGCAAGACGCGCCTGAATAAAACCCGCCGCGCTCTGCAAACCCGCGACGCCTCTGTCCAGGTTTGCGGAACTGCGGAATGTCGAGACATAGACGTCAGCCCATGTCAAATCTGTAGACGGCTCAACCCGTGTAATGGAAAGAAAAGAGTGTACACGCGGGTCTTTTATCTTGCCTTCAACAATGAGTTTGCCGATTATTTCCTGAATAAGCGTTCCAAGCCGTTCTAATCTGTATTCCACTTGATCATGCTACTCTTTTTCCGGTAAAAAAGCAAGCGCCTTTCCCAACCTCAACCGCCTTTCCCAAACCCGCCTCATGGTAAAACGCGCTCGACTTTCCGCACAAAAATGGGTATATTGAGAGCTATGTTTGAATATAAAACCCATGGAACGTGTTCCACAAAGATCCATTTTGACGTTACAGACAATAAGGTTTATAACGTCTCATTCGAGCATGGCTGTCAAGGCAACCTTCAAGGCGTTTCAACGCTGGTTGACGGCATGGACGCGGAAGAACTCATCAGAAAACTCAAGGGCATACGGTGCGGTTTCAAGAAAACGTCCTGCCCGGATCAACTGGCGCTGGCTGTAGAATCGGTATTGCCGGCTCGGTGAGCGCAATGCTGCACGGGAAATCTTCCTTTGCAAGCAACACGGTCTCGCCGTCCATTTGCGCTAATATGGGATGTTGTCCCTGAAACTCGACGCGGGAGGCGGCGAACAGCGCCACTTCCGGCTTGTCTATATGTTCGCCGGTGGTAAAATTATCCTTGAGCATGACCTTCCGGTACAGAGGCATTTGCCACACTATGCATACATTGCGGTCGTCAGGCAAAATATGTTTGCGCGATCCGTAGGTGCGATGTCCGCTTGCGCCGACCGCCATGAGGAGAGTCTTGCCGGAAAGCGCGCGAATCTCCGCGCCCGCTTCATCGAAAAGTTTGATGTCCATGGGGCCAACCGTGTAGATTCTATCGTAGAAAAGGGACGCGAGATCAACCCAGAGTTTGTAAGAATCCCCGGGCAAGGCGCCTTTCATCTTGTTGGTGTTATGCGTTACAAAAGCGTCCAGCCCCACGGACAGGATGTTGAACGCCAGAAAGGGACCCTTGCCCCTGGTCGCGCAGGCGAGCCTCACGGCGCGCGCGCGCGCCATGGTTGAGGGCGAAAGGATGAGATCGAGCGCCGCGCCAAGCTCCCACGCGTCGGCGCCGTCGTTGCCCGTGCCCATGGGAAGCCGCAGTACGGCGCAACGGCTGCGGAGCGACGCGTCAGCGTAGAAAAGGGCGGTCAGTACTTCGAGACTGGTGCCGTCCCCGCCCGCCGTGATGATAAGGTGAAAGGCGTGATCCCGCGCCATTTCCGCAATAACGGCTTCGGCGGCCTGTTTCGCGTCTCCGGACTTGCCGGTGAGCGCCATGCCGGCGCAGTCAGCGCGACCGGCGCCCGATGGCGCCGCGTCTGGATGCAATGGATGTAACGCGGCTTTTTCTATCGCGGCGTCAAGATCCGCCGCGTGGCGTTTCCACCGTGAAGGTATAGTAAACCCGCCGGCTTTCGGATTTGCGATAATGGTCCAGCGCAGGGGTTTGTCCTGGGCAAGCGACGCGTGGACGCAGATTTTCGACACGTCCGCGCCAAAAACAGCGAGATTGTCAGCGCTTTTCATGGTTCCATACTAGCACAGATGCGGAACTATGAGAAGAGGTTTCCCCGGGGGTTGGGGGGATCGCCTTGATTATTTTTTTGGTTTTTTATATACTCATCACAATAAAACCCCGTGTTTTTGGCACAAGCATTCAAAACCGTCGATCAAAGTCAGGGTTTTCCACTACCATAAGGAGGCTGTTCCAAAAACCGCCGCGCAGCGGGCGCGTTTTGGAACAGCCTCTGTTGTCATGGCGTGTCATGGCGTTACCCGTTGGTGTCAGAGAGAGGAGTATGTATGCTTGCAATCCTACAGATACTGTTAGGTATAATTGTCTATCTCATGGTGATAATTGCCGTAGGCCTCTGGTACGCCCGCAAAAGCGACGCCGGCATTGAGGCGTACTTTATAGGAAAGCGGAGGCTGGGACCCTGGGTCGCGGCTATGAGCGCCGAGGCGTCCGACATGTCCGGCTGGCTGCTTATGGGGCTGCCGGGCGTCGCCTACTTCACCGGCTGCGGCGAGGCCTTCTGGACCGCGGCGGGCCTCTTTGCCGGAACGTGGATCACCTGGCAGGTGGTCGCCAAACGTCTCAGAAAGTATTCCCACATCGCTGACAACGCCATCACCTTGCCCGAATTCTTCAGCAAACGCTTCCATGACACAAAGAACATCCTGAAAACCTTCGCCGCGATCATCACGCTTGTCTTCTTTTCCCTCTACATCGCGTCGCAATTCGTCGTCTTCGGCAAACTGTTCGCCTACGTGTTTAACGCGGAAACCTATTATGCGACGATGGTGCTATTTTGCGCGGCGGTAGTGATGACCTACACCGCGCTCGGCGGCTTTCTCGCGGTCTGCATGACACACCTCATTCAGGGCGTCCTGATGTTCGTCGCCCTGGTGACCGTGCTCGCCTTCGGCTTCGCGTTCTCCGGCGGCTTTGGCGGCATAATCGGGCGGTTAGGCGACATCCCCCGGTTTCTGGACATCTTCGGCGTGGCGACACCGATCATGCAAGGCGGCGTTCAGGCGGTCGCCGCCGGCGCGCCCCAATTCGGCGTGGGCGCCAATTATTCGCTCATCAGCGTCTTCTCGTGCCTCGCGTGGGGATTGGGCTATTTCGGCATGCCCCACGTGCTGATACGCTTCATGGCTATAGAAAACGCCGCGAAAATACGCACGTCGAAATATATCGCCGTTATATGGTGCTTCGTCTGCCTCTGCGCGGCGGTCGCCATCGGGCTCATCGGGCGCGCCCGCTTCCCCGGCCTGCTCCGCACCGCGAGCGACGCGGAAAGCGTCTTCCTGTATGTAACGTCGGCGTTCTTTCCGCCGCTCATCGCGGGCTTCGCCCTGTCGGGCATCCTCGCGGCTTCCATGAGCTCCTCGGATTCCTACATGCTCGCGGTCTCCTCGTCTCTGGCGAATGATCTTTTCAAAACGTTCTTCAAAAAGGCGCGGGAATCCGCAGTGATGGTGGTGGCGAGGCTCGCGGTCGTTCTGGCCACCATGTTCGGGGCTATCATCGCGCTTTCGGGGAGCCAGTCCATATTTCAGATCGTCTCCTACGCATGGGCGGGATTCGGGGCGGCGTTTGGGCCGCTCGTGCTTTTCTCCCTGTTCTGGAAACGCACGACGCTTGCGGGCGCGGCGGCCGGCATGGCGTCGGGCGGCGTTATGGTCGTGCTCTGGAAGAACGTCATCAGCAGACTTGGCGGAGCCTTCGCCATATACGAACTGCTTCCGTCATTCATGCTTTCATGCGCCGTCATTTTCGTGGTGAGCCTGCTGACCAAAGCGCCGTCAGCGGAAATCCAAAAAGAATTTGACGCGGTGAAAGCCTCGCGATGACATCGCCGGATCACGGCTGATTCCCATATCATTTATCATTGAGGCGGTTGGGGCGGAACTATGCCGTACGCCGCCTTCACAAGCAGTCTATCCCTTGTTCATATTCACACGGCATACGTTAGAGCGTCTCTAACGCATAGGGTAGAGAGACTCTAACGCATAGGGTAGAGCGGCTCTAATGCGTAGGTTAGAGGGACTCTAACGCATAAGGTGTCAGACACAGGTTTGCCCAGCGAGGCGTGTAATAACCCGTACGGTGTCAGACACCAGTAGGGCGCCTTACCACTCGCTGTGCTGGCGCGGAGGCGGGCATGAGTCGCGTCTGTGCCTACGGCGTGGCGCTGTAGGGTACGGTTACTTCTTTCACCGCCTTTTTACACGGAACGCCTCACGCATACGGTGTCAGACACGATTTGCCTGCGCCCGCATAGGCGCCTGGAGTTGCATTACTAGCGGGGTGTCAGACACCGGCTTGCCCAGCGGGGCGTGTAATAACACGTATGGTGTCAGACACCAGCACGGCGCGTTACAACACGCTGTGCTGGCGCGTAGGCGGGCATGATCCGCGCCTACGCGGGGGACGTTACGGTTAATTCTTTGTCAAACGTGAAGGTGTGGGGGGCTTTCAAGAGCTTGCCGGAGGTGTACTGCGTTGCTATCCGCACGCGGTAGGTTCCGGCGGGGAGCGCGGGGACGAGGGCTATGAGTTCAGACGGGTTGTTCACCACCACGTCGGAGATGTCCGCTTTCACCGCGTCTCCGGCGGCGGGAACGAAGTACAAGCCAACGGCCGGATCGGTTCCCGCTATCCGCAACTTCACGCCTGACACCTTCATGTCCCGTCCGGGCGTGAGCGTCTCGTTGATCGCGCCGGTCTTCAGATCGGTCACCGCCGTGATCACGGTGCCGGTCACCACCGCCGCGACCCGCTTCGTCTTGATGTCCGCGACCGCGTTGCGCAGGGCTATGCCGGGATGCAGTTTGATATGCGCCTTGTGCTTCGCCGGGTCAAAGGGCGCGTCAGGCGAGTCGAACACCCCGCTTATGCTGGGGAAGGCGTTGAACAGCTCGGTGGTGACCGCGCCGCCCTCGGCCACCACGTCCGCCACGACTTGCTTCTCGGCTTCCAGCACGCTGATTATGTCCGAGCGGGTGAGTCCCGCGCCGATCTTCATGATGCGGTCTACGAGGTCCGCCTGGGAATAGGATGAGACGTTGACAACCTGGGCCCGCAAGTCGTTGGGGTTGGCGGTCAATTCATTCGCTTCCAATGTGTATTCTAACATTTGAATGCTCCTTGCTATAAAATAGCCCCCCGTCCGGGGGGCTAAGGACGCGGGGCTATTGCGCCGCGTCTGTGATGATCACGGCTGGGTGATACTCGCCGTATACTTCGGTGTTATCGCCAGCAGGGGTGTTTGCGTCTACGCCCCACGCGGAGGTGTACGCGGAGACCGCGCTGGCGGGAACGCGGACGATTATGGTACCGCTACTGTCCCAGCTGGTATAAGAGAAAATAGAATTACCAATAGACGGTGGCGTTGCGGGCAGGCTCACGGATGCTAGGCTCTCGCACCAGGAGAACGCCCCGCCGTCGATGGTCGTCGCTTTGGGCAGGCTCACCTCCGTTAGGTTGCAACTCTGAAACGCATAGAAGCCGATGGTTGTCGCTAACGGCAGGTACACCTCCGTTAGGCTCTGACAATTGCTGAACGCCGCGTCGCCGATGGTCGTCGCCACGGGCAAGCTCACCGTCGTTAGGCTCTGACAATTGCTGAACGCCGCGTCGCCGATGGACGTTGCCGCAGGTAGGCTCACCTCTGTAAGGCTGTCGCAATAGAGGAACGCCCCGTCGCCGATGTACGTCGCCGCGGGCAGGCTCACGGCCTCAAGGCTCGCGCAACCCCGGAACGCTCCGCCGTCTTCATAAGAGACCATGCTGGGGAACCTGTAGACTGGGCTATCGGCGATGGATGTCACTGCGGGTAGGCTCACTGATGTAAGGCTCACGCACAGCCAGAACGTATTGGCGGCGATGGTCGTCACCACGGGCAGGTTCACGGACTCAAGGCTTATGCACCTGACGAACGCCTCGGCGCCGATGGTCTCTGCCGCTGACAGGTTCACCTCCTTTAGGCTCCTGCAATAGAGGAACGCCGCAGTGCCGATGGTCGTCGCTACGGGCAAGTTCACGGACGTTAGGTTCTCGCAATAGTAGAACGCCTCGGCACCGATGGTCGTCGCTACGGGCAAGTTCGCGGATGTTAGGTTCTCGCAACCAGAGAACACCTCGGCGCCGATTTCTGTAACAGACGGCAGCGTTATATCGCCGGTTGCGGAAGGATACGCGATGAGGGTTGTTTCCGTTTTATTCAACACCATTCCACCGTGGGCGGTAAGCGCAGTATTGGCTGGATCAATCGTTATGGTCGTCAAGTTAAGGCAACTGGCGAACGCCCCGTCGCCGATGGTCATCGCCAATGGTATGCTCACCGTCGTTAGGCTCGTGCAATATCGGAACGCCCCGTCGCCGATGGTCATCGCCACAGGCAGGCTCACCGACGTTAGGCTCTCGCACTCGCGGAACGCATAGTCGCCGATGGTTGTCGCCGCGGGCAGGCTCACGGACCTTAGTCTCATACTATAGAGCTTGACAACGTGGCTAACGGCGAACGCCCTTGCGCCGATGGACGTTGCCGCAGGTAGGCTCACCTCTGTTAGGCTCTCACAATCGGAGAACGCCTCGGCACCGATGGACGTCGCCACGGGCAGGCTCACCGTTCTTAGGCTCTCGCACTTGTAGAACGCTTTCATGCCGATGGTCTGCGCCGCGGGCAGGCTCACGGACGCTAGGCTGGTGCAACCGTTGAACGCCAAGTTGCCGATGGTTGTCGCTAACGGCAGGTACACCTCCGTTAGGCTCCTGCAATCGGAGAACGCCCCGCCACTGGTGGTCGTCGCCGCAGGCAGGCTCACGGACGCTAGGCTGGTGCAACCGTTGAACGCCCCTTCGCCGATTGTCGTCGCCACGGGCAGGCTCACTGTCGTTAGGCTCTCGCAATAGGTGAACGCATAGTCGCCGACCGTCTCAACGCCCGCGCCGCTTATGGACCTAATCGCGGTAAAAACTTTGAATGTAGCGTTACTAGAAGTCCCCGCTTTTATGCTTTTCGCTGTATTGGGCAGTATCAGAGCCGTTACCCTGTCCACGCCCGCGCTGGTTCCGGGGTCAAATTCGGTACCGGTCATTGTGCACGCGGATAGGGCAAGCTCGGCGTATTTGCCGACGGTATCAAGCGCAGAAAGGAGAGCCTCCCAGCCACCGTTTGCAAGGTCATAGTTTAACGGCAAAAGGACGGGAGCGGCAGGGGAGTCTCCACCGGGCGCGTTTGCAAGGTAGTCCGCAATATCGGCAGAGTCTATCAGCCAGCCCGCGTAAACCGCAGTAGTAGTGCCGGTTATCCGCGTCTCTGCGGTGAAGCTCTTGCCCGCGCTGTACCAGCCGGAAAATACACGTTCACCTTGGGGCACGGGCGGCGGGGTCAGGGTCTCGTTTTCCAGCGCGGTCATGGTAATAACAGTCCCGCCGCCTTCAAAGAAGCCCCCGTTCGCGTCAAAGGTTACGGTATAAGCTTCAACCGGCAATACGAGGTCCGTCTTGCCGCTCACAGGGAACCCATTCACAAGGGTTGGCTTGCTGTAATACACGGCGCCGTCCTTTTCCAGCCGAACCTTGCAGTAAACAAGCGTATCTTCAACTATCAGCTTCCAGACGTCGTCGGTTACCGCGCTTTCATCGATAAGCACACTGCCTTCCGCGTCCTCGTAGGCGATTACCGCTACAGGGTTGTACCCTTCAAAGCCGTTTGTTATGGTTCCCCCAAGATAGATCGCGGGCGCAAAGTCTGTCTCCGTTAAGTAGTAAGATGCGTATGTCTCTGTATACGAATAGATGTGGACGGCTTCCCGCCGGATAAGGGGCTGATGTCCCTTCACGGCTCTTATCGTGAGGCGGTAATAACCCGGCGCGACAGAGACCGTATTCTCACCCGCTTCTATATCCAAGGCGATTTCGCTTTGTTCCGCGTTCCCCACGTTACGGGGCGTCAGCACGGCTGAAACTTCGGTTATGTCGCCGTACACGGAAATAGAGCAACTGAAAGTTCCCGCCTCGCCGTCAAGCACGGGGTGCATGGGAACGGAAATGGTCGGCGGATCCTCTTGAGCCGAAACCGTTACGGTTACAGGGTCTGACTCTGCAAGCGTTGGTCCGGACTGCCATCCGATTACGTTCAGAGTCCAGATTCCCTCGGACAGCAGAACCTCACCCGCGTTCCCAATCACTGTAGTCCCTACTGAAGGTTTCCCCTCAGCGGTAAAGGTCAGGCTATAGGCGAAATTGGGATTCCAGGGACCTACCGTGCGGCTGTTGGTCTGCGAGAGGCTCTCCGCACCGGTAGAGATGATAATCCGCACCGTTCTCTTTGTTCCGGTTGTTCCGGTAGGCTGTGCGTCGGGCGTATTGCCCATGTCGCACCCGGTCAGCGCGAGGCACAGTACGGTAGCCAACACGCCGATCATTCTTACAATTCGTGTTTTCATTGGGACCCTCCTTATTTATTAACGGTAAACGTTATTTCTCTTGCATAATACGCGCCGTTGGTCGTCCCTACCTCCACCATGAGGAAGTTGGGACCCAGTCGACAGTCTGCGGCGTTCAAGGTGTAGCTTGCGCCCGTTGAAACGGGTGTTTCGCTGTCGTTGAGAAGCCATTCATAGGACGTGTATGTTCCGTCGATCTCAATGGTCATGGACACGGGCGTTCCGCTCTTGTACAGGACGATATTCTCAGGTATGCCGTTTATGGGATCGCTAGAAAAGTTCAGGGTAAAGGCTGTTTTTACGTTGACATTCACGATGAAGGTTGCGGTTTTATCGCCCACCGTTACGGTAACGGTCTGTTGACCCAGCATGTCCGCGTTATACCCGCTTATATTAGAAAGATTCACGGTTTCCCACTCGGTCGTTCCGTCCGAATAGGTTCCGGTTACCACAATACCGTATATCTCTAAAGGTTCGCCCAGCGCGTACCTGAGCTTGTGCGGTGGGCTGGTTATCGCTATACTCTGGAGGGTCACGGCGTTTACGGTTACGGTGAAGGTCGCGGTATAGCCGTTCACGGTTACCGTTAAGGTTTGCTGACCTGTACTGTACGCATTATACCCGCTTACGTTGTACCCATATTCAGTCCTGGTCGTTCCATCCGAATAGGTTCCGGTTACTACAAGACCGCTCAGGTCAAGGCTTTCGCGTAGCTCGTATACGGTCTTTGTCGGCAGGATTGTTATTGCTATGCTTTGTAGAACCGCGTCGTCAGTAGAATCTGCGTTCACGGTTACGGTAAAGGTCGCGGTATAGCCGTCCACCGTTACGGTCAGGGTCTGCGTTCCCGCTGTATTAGCATTGTATCCGCTTACGGACAGGCTCCCAGACGCCCACCAATACCAATATGCCTCTGTGGTCGTTCCGTCCGAATAGGTGCCGGTTACTATAAGTCCGCTTATGTCCAGGTCTTCGCCTAGTTCGTATACGGTCTTGTAAGGCGGACTAGTTATCGCTATGCTCTGTAGAACCGCGTCTCCGCCGGGGGCGTTTACCATTACTTCAAAGGTATCGGTTTTGCCGTCTATGGTTACGGTCAGGGTCTGCCAACCCGCCAGGTACGCGTCATACCCGCTTATAGTGGATAATCCCACATATTCCGTCATGGTCGCGCCGTCCGAATAGGTTGCTGTTATTACAAGCCCGCTTATGTCCAGGGCTTCGCCTGGCTCGTATACGGTCTTGTAAGGCAGGCTAGTTATCGCTATGCTCTGTAGAACCGCGTCTCCGGTAGAACCTGCGTTTACCGCTATCCCGAAGGTCGCGGTATAGCCGTTCACCGTTACGGTCAAGGTCTGCCAACCCGTCAGGTACGCGTTGTACCAGCTTATATTGGATAGGCTCACGGATTCCGTCCTGGTCGTACCGTCCGAATACGTTCCGGTTACTACGAGACCGCTTATGTTTAGGGCTTCGCCTATGCCGTACACGGTCTTGGACGGCGGGCTGGTTACCGCTATACTCTGCAACACCGCGTTGCTTACCACTATCCCGAAAGTCGCGGTCTTGCCGTTTATTGTTACAGTCAGCATCTGCCAACCCGTCATGTAAGCGTCGTACCCGCTTATATTGGACAGGGTTACGGATTCCGTCCTGGTCGCGCCGTCCGTGTAGGTTCCGGTTACCACAAGGCCGCTCAAGGCAAGGGCTTCGCCTGGCTTGTATACGGTCTTGGCGGGCCAGCTCGTTACCGTTATGCTTTGCAGAACCGCGCCGCCCGGAGCGGTTACCGTCACCGTGAAGGTCGCGGTCTTGCCGTTTATCGTAACGGTCAGAGTTTGCGTCCCCACTGTGTTGGCGTCGTACCCGCTTATGTTGGCAAGGCTTACGGTTTCCGTCCTGGTCGTGCCATCCGAATAAGTTCCGAATACCTTGAGTCCGCTTATGCTCAGAGCTTCGCCCTGGGCGTACACAATCTTGTAAGGCGGGCTGACTTCTATGCTTTGGATCTCTGGCTCGCCTTGCGAGCCGCCGGAACAGCCGAAGATCGTTCCAATGAGCGTTGTTGCCAAGAGCGCGAAGATCGCGCGCTTGCCGAAAGAATGGCGTTTCTTCATTCTTTTCCTCCTTTCTTCTTGCTATTTACTGTACGCTTCCGTTGCGCGTTGCTGAGCAGGGAGACGTATATATAAAAAGCCCGCAGTTTTGGCGGCTGCGGGCTTGAAGCGTGAGACGGTTGCGCCTGGACGTGATAGGTGGTTACACTGCGGGGGGGGGGGGGGGCAAAATCACGGCAAGGAAGCGTCGGGCGTCACCCGCGCGAGGGGTGTTGTTGTTTTCTACGGTTGGGTTCATGGGTTTTATTATAACAGAGAGCGCGTTTGTACGCCAGGG
>JAISCC010000135.1 GCA_031265845.1 Treponema sp. | reverse complement strand
CGGGCGCGTTGATTTTCGCCCAATCTTTTATTATGAAACAAAAAAGATTGCAAGCGATTGATTCTGCGGCTGTCGGCAGGGCAAACGCGCGCGTGGCAGTCAACGCTTTTGAAAGATCAGCTCAAGATTTTATGAATAAAAAGGTTGGAAGAACCAATATGAGAGTTGTATATATAAAAAGATGGAAGGCGGCTGTTAGGCGGGATGCGTCCCAGAGGCGACCGCCGCCGCGTTTGTCCGCCCAATGGACTCCCAGCCCGCGGCGGGCTCGAACGGCGGCCGCTTTCCATCTCATATATGATATGAGGCGCCGGCTCAAATTGTTCAAGCGGGCTTCTTCATCGCCGTTCGCCTCGGCGAGGCGCCAAAACTTGCCGCGCCCTCCCGATTGTCTCGTCTGAGACTCATCCCGCCGTTGCAACGCCGCGCGCGTCTCGCGCCGCAGGACGGCGCGCCCCGATGCGCCCCCGTTTCGCCGGCGACCAGAAGCTTTCGTTTCCGTCCGCATGAATTCCGCTTCCCGCGCCGAACCGCCCCATAGGATGATTCGCAGGCGCGCGACTATATTTTTTGGGTTTTCTTGCCAAGCGCGCCGCGGCCTCTGAAGCCACCGCTGGCGGCGGCCGCCGCCTCCTTGCAAACTTCGTCTAAAACGGAAGGCGGCGGTCTCCCCGGCGGTCTCCCCGGCGGTCTCTTCCCCTCTCCATTTGGAGGCGCCGCCCGGGCGCGCGCTTGTTTTGAGCTCCGCCCCCCTCTTGTCTTTCGGTTCGCCGGAGGGAATGGCGGCGCCGCTTCCGCCGAACTTTTTGTTTTCCCGGCTTCCCGTCGGCATAAGGCTCATCCTCCCCGACAAACGCGCCAAAGGCTCCTTTCATGCCGCGGCCTCCCATCGCTCCGCGCGTTTGTTTGGGCGCTCTCCACGCCGTTTTGTACGTGACGCCAAGCTCTCTCCGCCGCCGGCCAACCGGAAACGCCTTTCTTGCCGCTCGGAGCAAGGCGCGCCGCATAAAACCATCCCCTCACGCCCGCCTTCGGCTTTCTGAAAACAGGAATGGCAGACGCGGACTTTCCGTCCGACGCGAGCCGGCTTTCGCGCCGCAATGCGGGCGGGTCGATTTGTCGCCGCGTCCGACCGGATGAGAATGTGGCCGCATGTTCAGCGGGGGTCTTCTTGTTGAACTCAAAAAACGTCGTCTTGCCAGCCGCCGTTCCGCTTATATTAACGAAGTCCATATAAGTTGACGCTCAAAGTCGTTCAAACGTTTCCTACGTCAGTCGCGTATACGTGAAGGTATTATCCCGTTTTATTTTTACTTGCCTGCGGCATATTTAACGAGAGCGTTATGTCTCCAGTCAAACCAAGCGTGAGAAAACCGCAAGACCCGCTAGAAAAATGGCTGGAAAGGTGGCGCCGGATGGCGTATGGGCAACCATAGACGAGATCGTCCGGACAAACAAAGAGATGCAAGTCGCTGTAAAAGAGCTTCAGGCCGCCCATGCGGAAACCGAGTCCGCCTTTAAAGATGCCGACGGATAGCCGGCGATCTGGGAAGAGTCCGGACACACGCCGGGGCCCGGCTTGCCGGAAAAGTTCAAGCAGTTTGGCTTTGATTTTGGTTTGATTAGCCGCAACAAGAAAATAAACGATGACGAGCGTGGCATACACGCCGAAATAGGCGCATTTCTGGAAAACAGCGTCCAAACGATGGCCATCAAGGTGAAGGCGAAACTCCAGATGGCCGATGTGGGCAATCACATTAAGCGCATGAAAAAGCTGCGCGGATGCGTGGGTTTGCACGGCGACCGGCGGGAATTGTTCGGGGCGCCGGCCGCCACGGCTGTATCCGGCGAAGACGTAAAAATAACCAAGCCGGATGCTGATCACATGGTCTGGCAAGCCAGCGAGGGCAGGGCGAACGGGCGAAACCTATGGGCTCGCCGGAGTTGGAGGGCGCGATCAGCGTGGCTTTCCCTCACAGCGTTCCCGAATCTTCATAAGGGCGTTTCTGGAAATTCAACAGGGGTTTCCAGAGGCTCGGGTAAGAAAACCTCTAAAGATTGTCGAACCGCAGGTTCGTGTTTTTAGAGGCTCCCATACAATGAGCCGGAGAGGGCGCTCCGACCGGAGTATTAAACCCCTCTGCGAATAACGCCGCCTACTAGAAAGAATTCCCTTGATATGCCATAATACAACTAGGATCCTCTGAATACTGATGTCTTTAGCGGGATCTGGACGCCTGTAAAAAGGCGGCTTTTCAAAAATTGTCGATCAATTATGGAGGATAGTGTGTATAAATCTGTTGATTCAAAAGCGCATTTTCCCAAACTGGAAGAAGAAATACTCGCGTTCTGGGAAAAAAACCATATTTTTGAAAAATCGGTGAGCCAGCGGGAAGGACGGGAGGAATTCGTGTTTTACGATGGACCCCCTTTTGCCACGGGATTGCCGCATTTTGGGCATTTTGTGCCTTCAACGATTAAAGACATTATTCCTCGCTACAAGGCGATGAAGGGGTATAAGGTCGAGCGCCGGTTCGGCTGGGACTGCCACGGACTTCCGGTTGAAAACCTCATTGAGAAAGAATTGGGGCTTAATTCAAAAACCGACATCGAAAAGTACGGTGTAGCGGCGTTCAATGAGAAATGCCGGGATGCGGTGTTGCGTTATACGAAGGAATGGCGGCAGATCATTACGCGGCTCGGACGCTGGGTTGACTTTGATCACGATTACAAGACCATGGAAAGCGACTATATGGAGACGATTTGGTGGGTGATGAAGTCTTTGTGGGAAAAAGAGTTGCTCTACGAAGGCCACTACATTCTCCCCTATTGTCCGCGTTGCTCCACTGTGCTTTCAAACCATGAACTCAACCTCGGCGGCTATAAGGATGTGCATGATCCGGCTGTCACGGTCAGGTTTAAGGTAAAAGAGGACTGGGGCGTAAAAGATAGCGATGTGTATTTTCTCGCGTGGACTACAACGCCATGGACATTGCCGTCGAATCTTGCGCTTACCCTTGGACCCACAATCGACTATGCGCTCGTGGAAGACCATGATCGCGTCGCATCTGGCGATCAGGAATCCGCTTCCCATAAAATCTGCTACATCCTCGCCGAAGCCCGCCTCTCCGCGTATTACCAAAACCCGTCGGATTACACTATTATATGGAAGAAAAAGGGAAGCGAGCTTGCGGGCGTCCAGTACGAACCGTTGTTCCCGTATTTCGCCGAAGCTGCGGCGAAGAACGCCTTCCGCACCTATCTGGGAGATTTTGTTTCTACAGAGGACGGCACCGGCATTGTGCATACCGCGCCCGGTTTCGGCGAAGACGACCAGCGCGTGTTGAAAGGCACGGGCGTTCCGGTGATCTGCCCGGTTGACGCCGAATGCCGGTTCACTGCGGACGTGCCGGATTATCAGGGGATTTTCGTCAAAGACGCGGACAAAGCCATCATGGAGCGGTTGAAACAGGAAGGCAAGCTGGTGAAGCGCGAGCAAATACTGCATGCATACCCGCATTGCTGGCGGTGCGGACATCCGCTCATCTATCGCGCGGTGGGATCGTGGTTCGTAGACGTGCTGAAGATCAAACAGGACATGCTTGACGCGAACAAGCGGATATATTGGGTTCCTGATCACATAAAAACAGGACGATTCGGCAAATGGCTTGAAGGCGCGCGGGAGTGGGCGATCAGCCGCAACCGCTACTGGGGCAATCCGTTGCCTATCTGGAAATGCCCGGATTGCGGCAAGGTCATCTGCGTGGGAAGCCGCGCTGAGTTGAAAGCGCTTTCCGGCAGGGAGTTGACGGATCTGCACAAGCATTTTGTTGATGACGTTGAGATACCCTGCTCAAAAGCAAAGGGGCGCGGCGGTTCTGAACATTGCGCCGGCGTTATGCGCAGAATACCGGAAGTGCTTGACTGCTGGTTCGAGTCCGGCGCAATGCCGTATGGACAGAACCACTATCCGTTTGAAAACAAGGAATTCTTTGACGCGCATTTTCCGGCGGACTTTATCAACGAGGGGCTTGATCAGACGCGGGGCTGGTTCTACACCCTCACCATACTCGCGGCCGCTCTGTTCAAGAAGCCTGCGTTCAAAAACTGCGTGGTGTCGGGGCTGGCGCTTGCCAGCGACGGCAAAAAAATGTCCAAGATGTTGCGCAACTACACGGATCCAATGCAACCTATCGGCGCGTTCGGCGCGGATGCGCTTCGCCTCTTCCTTATCCACTCGGCGGTTGTAAAAGCCGAGGATCTCCGTTACAGCGACGACGGAGTTCTCGAAGTTCTTAAGAGCGTCCTCATCCCTCTGTGGAACGCCTACAGTTTCTTCGTAACCTACGCGAATATCGACAAAGCGCAACCCAATGGGGCGCCTGACGATCCATCCAATCCGCTTGACAAATGGATACTTTCAACGGCTGAGAGTCTGGTTGAAAAGGTGGGAAGCGCGTTTGAGTCCTACGATCTTTCCCGCGCTATCGATCCGATTGTGGAGTTCATCGATCTGCTTAACAACTGGTACATCAGAAGGTCGCGGCGCAGATTTTGGAAAAGCGAGAACGACGCGGATAAATTGGATGCGTACGGCGTACTGTACGATGTATTAAAAACTCTTATTACGGTGTCCGCGCCGTTCATGCCCTTTATCACCGAGACGATCTGGCGGAATCTCCGCGCTGAAAACGACCCGGAATCGGTACACCTCGCTGATTTTCCCAAACCGCGCTGGAACAGGAAGGATACGGCGCTTGAATACAAGATGGCGGCTGTACAGCGGGCCGTGTCTATGGGGAGGGCGCTCCGCTCGGCGCATAACATCAAGGTGAGGCAGCCGCTTAAAAGCGTTACGCTTGTCGCCGGCAATGCGGACGAGAAGAAGGCGCTTCTTGAAATGGAGGAGATCGTCCGCGAGGAACTCAACGTGAAACAGGTGATCTTCCGCGACAACGAGGAAGAGTTGGTTGTCTACGAGGTTAAGGCGAACTTCCGCATACTGGGCAAGGAACTCGGCAAGGATATGAAAGCAGCAGCCGAGCGCATCGCGGGACTGAGTCAGAATGAAGTGCGGGGACTGCTTGACGGAGCCGTGTTGAGCATGGACATTGGCGGCAGACAGATCGACATTACCACGGAAAAACTCGACATCCGGCGCATTGAGAAAGCGCATCTTAAAGTGTTGAACGAAGGCGCCTTGACTGTGGGGCTTGACGCCGAAATATCCGGGGAGCTTGCTCAAGAAGGCGATGTGCGCGACCTTGTACGGGGGATACAAAACGAGCGGAAGGAAATGGGGCTTGAGGTTACGGACAGGATTCGTTTGAAAGTTTTTGGGTCAGACAGGCTGAACAAGGCGTGGCTTCATTTTGCGGAGTTCGCGCAGAGCGAGACTCTGGCGGTTGCCGCTGAATGGACGCGAGTTGACGGCATGAAAGAGATCGACGCGGGCGATGAGAAGTGGCTGGCGCTTGTAGAAAAGGCGTAGCGTGTGGGAGAAACAGCTTTACACTGAGAGAAAAAGATCGAAAACGAATGAGAAAAGGGATGTCCATTTTTTTTATTAGCATAGCGATCTCAGCGTGCGCCACGTCATCAGGAAGTGTAAAAGAGCGGGGTGGCGCGGATCCCTTGAAGTCGCTGGACGCATTGGGGGAGTTCGACGCGCTTGATCCGGGCGCAAGCGTGTACATGGCTTTTGATACGCAAGAAGCGCGTCCTCTTGTGGATCTGCTTAAAATAGGCGATATAACCGGCGGGCAAACCGATCAATTGCTGGACAAAACCAACCATATTGCCGCAGCTTTTTATCCTAATGGTACGGGGCGGCGGTTTCTCGCCGTGTGCCATGGGGATTATCCTAACGCGCTTGCCGCGCTCTCCCTTACCGCGAGCGCCGACTGGAAAAAGGCTCGCGCCTGGAACAACGCCCCGTACTGGAGATCGGATGCCGGCGCGTTGTCTCTTGCCCTCAATGGCTCGTGGGCTTTGATTTCCGACGCCGAACCTTTCGCCCGTACAACGCAGGCGATAGCCCCGCAGGAAGAGTTCGACGCTTTCCGGCAGGGCGCGGCGCTGGCCGGCTGGATAACGGACGGAGGCGTTTCTCTGAATAATCTCCTGTATTTGCTTGAAATTCCCATTGAATTGGACATACAGACCGCATTTTTTGCCGTCACTAAGACCGGCGAGCGGTACGAAATAAGCGTTCGGCTTGAAATTCTCTCGGAAGAGCAGGCGAAGGGCGTCGCAACGCTGTTTTCTTTGGCGCAACTGTTTATCGGGCAGAATTCCGATTCGGAGAGCGGCGTCCCGGCGTTGGCGGAGCCGCTTCTCGCAAATCCTCTGGAACAGAACGGACAGGTGGTGAACATGCGTTCCGGAGCGATGACCGGGGAAGAAGTCGCTTTGCTGTTTAATACTTTTATGCTTTGTTTATAAGACTTTTGAAAATTTGAAGAATTGAAGATATGATGAAGAAATTTTTTTCCATGACCGGCTATGCCGTAGGATGCGCTGTATGCCTTGTCCTGTTCTTTTTCTCCTGTAGTTCGGCGCCAAAAAGTGTCCAAAATCCTTTTATTATAATGGACAACGCCGGTGAATTTGAGCCGCTTGCGAAAGGCGGCGGCATGTACCTCGCTATTGACGTGCAAGGGAGTCGCCCCATTCTTGATTCGCTTGCTTTCAATGGGCGCGGCGCCGAAGACGCCGCGTTGATGCTGGACAAAACAGTTGCGATAACCGCCGCTTTTTATCCCAAAAGCGACGCGACAGGCGGGCAAGACGCGCCTGCTTTTATGCTTTTCGCTCGCGGCTCATATCCAAAAGGGCTTGCCGATCTTTCCCTGGGGCTTGCCAAAGACTGGAGAAAAACAAAGTCCCGTGTCGCGCCTGTTTCCTACTGGCATTCAAAAACGAATGGGATGGCGTTGGCGTTCAACAAAAAATACGCGCTGATTTCCAATGTTGATCCGTTTTCACCGACTAACGCGCTGACTGAGCCGGGCGCGGCGCCGCCTGATGGTTTCGCCGCGTTCAAGCGGGACGCCATTATTGCGGGCTGGCTTGACGACGCCGGCGCCGTACTCAACGCTTTTCTGGAAATGTACGATTTTCCGTTTGAACTGGAAATAGCCGGACTTTTTTTCAAGGTCTCAAAAGGAACCGAGACGCTGGCGGACTCCGAGCCTCTGTATGAAATTGAGGTGGGCATAGAGTCCGCGAGCGAGGATGACGCAATGGGCTTGGTCGGTCTTTTCACCTTGGCGCGTATGGTCACCGCAAACGCCAGCGAGACCGCCGATCTCCATGATGAGAGGCTCTTCCTCGTACAGAGGCTTTTTTCCAATGCGCCGAAACGGGACGGCGCTTTTCTTACCGTGAGTCTTGGTCAATTTAGCGCAGGACAAACCGCTTTACTTTTTAATCTTTTTTCAGTAAATTGAGAGAAGAAAAGGAGACTATATGCCGACGTATGAATATGAATGCAAGAGCTGCAGACACAGTTTTGAAGTGTTTCAAAGCATGAAGGATGAGCCGCTCAAAATCTGTCCCGAGTGTGGGAAAGAAATCCGGCGGCTTATCACAGGCGGAAGCGGGGTTATTTTTAAGGGTTCAGGTTTTTATATCACCGATGCGCAGACTAAGCCAGCCGCCGTTGGCGGCGCGAAAGACGCGGCTAAAAATGATGTTGCGAATGGCGCGACAGCGGACAAAGCTGGCGCCGTTGGCGGCGACAAGTCCAGCGCCAGCAACGAAACACAAAAACGCAAGCCAGTTGCCGGCGGTGGCGATGCCAGCGGCGCCGTTGAGAAAAAAGAAGCCTCGTAAAGAACGAAGCTGTTGTTGACTAATTTTGAAAGTTTTTGAGAAATAATGAAAAGAAAAAAAGAAGAGCCCAAAAAACAGATTCGCTTTTTCTGCGATAAATGCGGGTTTGAAGTCCCTCAAGACGCTAAAGTATGTCCGGGTTGCGGATGTTCTTTTTCATCGGTAAAATGCCCCGCGTGCGGTTTTACCGGGCAGGCGGATTCTTTTAAAGACGGTTGCCCTGTGTGCGGGTATTCGGTGGAAAAAACCGAATACCCGCAAGGATTCCAAACCGTTTCCGGCGGACGGAAAACGTCAAAGGGCGACGGTGATTCACAGGCTATTACAAAAAGATTCGGCTGGTCTATACAGCAGACGGAATTGCCGCTTTGGATATATATCATCACCAGCATTGCGTTGATTATTTCAATAGTGGCGTTGTATTTTGAGATTAGGTGAGGTGTTCTTTGCGTGGAACCCGCATCTGTCAACGAACCGGAGCATCGTATAAGCCATATCAAGGAGTGTTGAAATAAGGAAGCGCTATGGACAGTGATTTGCTTATTATAGGAGCGGGTCCTGCGGGACTCGCCGCCGCCCAATACGGAAGTCGTTCCGGTCTTGTGACAACGGTTGTTGAACAGCTTGCGCCGGGCGGACAGGCGTTGCTCATCGACAGGCTGGAAAATTATCCGGGAAATGCCGGAGCGGAAGGGCGGGAGCCGAAAACCGGTTTTGAAGTCGCCGAAGACATGCGCAGTCAGGCGGAGCGATTCGGCGCCCGCTTTATAAACGGAGCCGTGACGAGCGTTAGGAAGAGCGGCGCGGCGTTCGAGGCGGCGACACAAGATGAAACCCTGACCGCTCGTTCGGTGATCATAGCGACCGGCGCCAAACGAAAACCTCTCAATGTACCTGGCGAGGTTGAACTGTACGGGAAAGGCGTCTCATACTGCGCCGCCTGTGACGGGCCATTCTTTAAAAACAAACGCATCTTCGTGGTAGGCGGTGGCGACGCCGCATGTGATGAAGCTCGCTATCTTGCGCGGCTTACCGGAACCGTCATTCTGTTGCACAGGCGGGACAAGCTCCGCGCCCAAAAAGCGATAGCGGAACGAACGTTGCGCAATCCCAATATAACGGCGCGGTTTAACACGCGGCTTGTTGAAATAAAAAGCGTATCGCAAGACGGAGCGCATGGCGTATATGAGAACGTCGCCTCTGTGTCGCTTGAGAACACCGTTACCGGCGAAAAAACCGAAGAGCCTGCGGACGCAGTGTTCATCTTCGCCGGATCTTTGCCACAGATGCCGGATATAAAAGGTCTCGCCCTTGACGAAGCGGGCTATATCATAACGAATCAGCGGATGGAAACTTCCATTCCGGGGCTTTTCGCCGCAGGCGATGTACGAGCGACGCCTTTCCGTCAAGTGGTGGTGGCTGCGGGAGAAGGGGCGATAGCGGCGCATTGCGCGGCTGAGTGGCTAATCGCTTAGACGGCGCAATCCGTTACGTCCTGTTCAGAACATTTTTCAGCCCAACCGGATAGATTGTGTATCTTGAGAAGACAAAAATTGTTTATTATAAGAGAGAGTTCCAGAACCTGTCGGCCGGGGGCGCGTTTTGGAACTCTTTAATTGACACATGAAAATAATTGATACGGCAAAGCATATTTTTTTCTTCTTTTTTTCCTTGTTGCCATTGAAAGGCGGCTGTTTTTTGAATGCCCAACAGACGAATGTCATACGCATTACGCTGGAAGAAGCGCAAGAACGCGCCCTACAGCAAAGCGTCAGCCTGCAAAAAAACGCGCTCGATCTTGAGTCCGCCGCATACTCGGCGTCCCGCCTGTGGTCAGAATTCTTTCCCTCCATAAGCGCAAGCGCTGGCGTCAGCTATGGATCGAATCTTTTTTCCAACGGCGGTTTTACGCTGGAAGAAGATAACTTCAGCTACAGCGTTTCAGCGGGCGTCAATCTTTCCCTGAATGCCGGACTCCCTTTGTCCATGCGAATCATCACCCTTGCGTACCAGAGCCAGTCGCTGACCTACGAAGACACGAAGCGGCAGATCAGCATACAGATCACGAAGGCGTTTTACAACCTGCTTGCGGAAAAACAAAATATCGCGCTTCTGGAGGAAAAGCTCGATCTGGCGCGAAAACAGCGGGAAAAGAGCGGCGCCGCTTTCAGAAACGGACTTATTTCCGAGCGGAGCGATATGCAAACCCAGTTTGCCGTGGAAAACGCCCGCCTCGACCTGAACAGGGCGTCTACCCTGTATGAGTCTCACCTGCGGGACTTTCTAACCCTGCTTGGCATGGATGCGCCTTCCGATCAGATGGCGCTTGACGGCGCAATCAAGAGTGTGGAGGCTTCTTTTGACGTGGAGGCGCTCATACGGGATGTTCTTCCCCAAAGACCCGACATCGTTAGGCAACGGCAGGATATTGAGCGGCTTGAACTCGTCAAACGACAAAAAGTCTTGTCAAGCAAGGCGCCTTCGGTGAATGGCTCCATTCAGTGGAGAGGGGGATCGGGAACCGCCGCCCTCCAGGGGCAGTTTTCCGACAGTATAACCGGAAGCCTTTCGGTTGCCATTCCCATTGACCCGTGGATACCGGGAACCAAAGCTGACCAAATCTTGAGAAACGCGGAAACGGATATTGAAAAGGCGCGGCTTGATCTCGTGAATATCGAGAACGCCGCTAAAAACGAGATTAGAAACCTGTGCGCAAACTTACGGAATTTGTGGGGAACCATTGAGATAGCCCGTATGCAGGTGAACATCGCGGAACGCGCATACCAGCTTACGGAGCAGGCGTTTCAACAAGGCGCCGTGGAGATTTTAACGCTGGAAGATTCCCGCAACGCCTTGACCGCCGCCCGTCAGCAGCTTTTAAGCGCGGAATTGGCGTACAAACTGGGCTTGCTGGATTTAGAGGCGGCGGTCAACGCCGATCTCGAAAGTGAGGTATAGGATATGAATAAACCAAGATCACGCTATGCGCGAAGGGCCGCGACCATCATCATTCTCGCGCTTATTTTTATAGTAGTACTGTGCATCGTATTTTCGTATCTACAAGGTAGACAGCCCCAGAACGCGGGGCAAAACGCCGCGCCCGGACAAACTTCGGCGCAAGACGCTTCCGCTGGTGGCAATGCCGGCGCGAGAAACGCGGTTGTGGTACGTACCGTGGCTGTTGAGAACGGCGCAATTGAAAATACCATCCTGATAAACGGGGACATACTCACGGGAAGGGACGTTTCCATTTACCCGACCGTCGCGGGCAAGCTGTCGGATCTGCGGCTCAAGATTGGGGATACGGTTGCGCGAGGGCAGGTGGTCGCGCTGGTTGATCCGTCTCGTCCCGGCGAGGTTTTTTCGCAAAGCCCCATTCCGGCGCCCATAAGCGGCGTCATTATGTCCTCCCCTGTTGCGGCGGGCAATACGGTGTCCACCACCACCGCAATCTACACCGTTGGCGACCTTTCCAACCTGCTGGTGGAAACTTTTGTACCTGAGCGTTATGTGTCCTCGTTACAAAAAGGCTTGCCTGCCGCCGTTTCCCTTGAAGCCTTTCCGGATGAAACTTTCGTAGCTGTAGTTGATGAAGTAAGCCCCGTACTTGATCCTTCAAGCCGCACTTTGCGGATACGGCTGAAATTCAACCAGCGGGACAACCGCGTCAAGGCCGGCATGTTCGCCCAGGTGTCGCTCGTCACCCACAGCAGGACGGATGTGAAGGTCGTTCCCCGCGACGCGCTTATCAACACCTACGGCTCCTATATTGTGTTTACGGTTGACGACGGGAACAGGGCGCGGCGGAAGGAAATCGCGCTTGGGCTTGAGAGTGAAAGCATGGTTGAGATAGCGGAAGGGCTTGCGCTGGGCGAAAAAGTGATAGTCGCGGGACAGAACTTTTTGTCGGACGGCGATCTGGTGCGGGTGGTTGAGCAGCTTTAACGCACGGGGCGTATGATGGCCGCGCTATAAAGAACCCGTAGGGTTCCACGCCGCCCAAATGCGGGTGAAGGCTGGATAGATGCGCTTTCAGGAACCGCCTACACGTGATTCCATGACAGAACTCAAAGAGTTTTCTTCATCATTATAATGTATGAAAAAAATAGAGAATACCTGCGGCAAGCCGCAGGGTATTGAAGATTTTTCCTTGAAAATATTCGCGTATGCGGAGGGAGCCCGCACCCCAGTTTTCCGCCCAAGAGGTGGGGGGTATTAAACCCCTTTTTATAAAAATAAATTAAAATTCTCTCATTGTAATTTGGAGAAAAATCTATTTGATACAAATAATAACACCACGTCTTGCTTGCTCAAAAACGCTTCTACGTTTCTCCGGAGCCGGAGCGAATGGGTCCGCTTCGCCGAACCGGTAATACCTTCATCGGCGGTTATTTTTACCAGAACATTTTCGGCGCTTTTCAAAACAGCAAAAGTTATTTTTAATATCCTGTAAAGCTCAAGTTTTATTTTCTTTGTTTCGATTGACACTATTTTCATACTTTCAAATGGCAACAGAAGCTCTATGGAATGGCTTATATGACTGCTCCCATAGAGCATCCACGCTCCTTACGCCAATTCTCCCGCCGCCTTTACCTTAACGCGGTTCGTATTGTTCGGTTGATATTGAAGCGGCACGTCTTCCACATCGACAATTTCTACTGTTTCAGGTTTCGACCCGGCTTGTATCGCCAGCTTAATTGCCTCCGCCTTGCCATCTTCAATGGCCTTTTCGCGGGGCACATCATTGAACGAAACGAGTTTTTCGTAAAGTCCGCTTACTTTGGAGATCGCCGAGCCAATCGCGTTCGCCACAGCGAAGTTTTCCGGCTTGTAAAGTTTTTTCACGCCGACGATCTTTTTCGGCAGGAGAATCGAGCCGCCCCCTACCAGAATCACATCAATATCCTCACCGGAAGTCTTAATGGAATCAAGGCTTTCCTCGACCATTTCCACGATTTTCTTCAGCGCCTTTTCGGCAAAGGCCTTGTCGATATGGGCAACCTTTGAAGCGTCCCCGATATTGGCGGCAAGACCAAGCCGCACCGCGATGTCCGTGGCGGTAAGCGTATCGCCGCCAAAAACAAGCGCCTTTTCGGTAATCTCGTAACCCACACTATCCGGGCCCACGGTAACAAGGCCGTCTTTTTCGCGGACAATGCTTCCGCCCCCAAGCCCTATCGAAATAACGTCAGGCATGCGGAAATTGGTGCGGACCCCGCCAATGGTAACGGCAACCCCGGACTCGCGGGGAAAGCCCTTTTGCAAAATGCCAAAATCCGTAGTAGTGCCGCCGATGTCAATAACCACGGCGTTGGAAAGCCCGGACAAAAAGCCCCCTCCCCGGATGCTGTTGGTAGGGCCGCACGCTATCGTCAAAATAGGGTAGCGGCGGGCGTTTTCCATATTCAACAGCGTTCCGTCATTTTGCGA